>JBBISO010000128.1:0-3305 GCA_037441325.1 Acidobacteriota bacterium
CCTCCCTCGCGTTACGAGGCACACTGCCCTGTGGAGTTCGGACTTTCCTCGATCCCGGTCTCGGGACCGCGATTGTCTGGCCGACTCCGGCAAAGCAATTTTATGACATTCGGCCCATAAATCAAACAGGCAGCAAAGAAAAGGGACACTTACTTGCCTAAAACTTAAGCTCTATCCGCTCTTGCCCTTCCCGGCTGGTGCCGGGGCCAACTTCGTTAACCCCAGCAGTTCGCGCAGTTTGGCGTCCAGAGCTCCGGCTATCTCGGGATGATCGCGAACAAACTGCCTGGCATTCTCCCTGCCCTGCCCCAGCCTTTCTCCTTGATATGAAAACCACGCCCCGCTCTTCTCTAGCAACTTCCGCTCGACCGCCAGATCAATCAGGTCGCCTTCATAGGAAATACCTTGATTGTACAGAATGTCGAATTCGGCTTCTCTGAAAGGTGGCGCAAGTTTGTTTTTGACAATTTTCACGCGCGTCCTGCTGCCAATGACTTGATCTCCCTCCTTGATGGAGGCGATGCGGCGGATATCCACGCGAATGGAGGAATAAAACTTCAGGGCACGGCCTCCCGTGGTGGTCTCGGGATTGCCGAACATAACTCCGATCTTTTCGCGCATCTGGTTGATAAAGACCATGCAGGTATTGGATTTGGAAACAATGGCTGTCAGTTTGCGCAGCGCCTGCGACATCAAGCGGGCTTGCAGGCCGGGCAGCGAATCACCCATTTCGCCTTCTAATTCAGCCTTGGGAACCAGCGCCGCCACCGAATCCACCACGAGAATGTCGATGGCTCCGCTGCGCACAAGAACTTCGGCTATTTCCAGAGCTTGTTCGCCGCTATCGGGTTGCGAAACGAGCAATTCCTCGGTGTTGACGCCGAGCATCTTGGCGTAGTTGGCATCCATCGCATGCTCGGCGTCAATAAAGGCCGCCGATCCTCCGCTTTTTTGAGCCTGGGCAATGCCATGCAACGCGATCGTCGTCTTACCGCTCGACTCCGGGCCGAAAATCTCCACCACACGCCCCTTGGGAAACCCTCCGACACCCAGCGCAGCATCAAACGAAATGGAGCCCGTAGATATGGATTGGACACCCGCTGTATCGATACGGTCTCCCAGGCGCATTATGGAGCCTTTGCCGAACTGCTTTTCAATCTGCGTCAAAGCCATATCGATTGCTTTGCTTTTGCTGATCCGCTCGTCTGCCATCGCATTTTCCCTTCCGTAATGGAGTCAACCCCTTCAACGACCAGCTATCTGTCTAATAGAAATACGAAGTATTGAGCAACGAAATTTAATATTGCTTCCCGGATGTGCATCCCTCGGCCGTTGACACGAACATCCTACCACGAGTAGCCCTTTTGTTAAACGGACCCATTCTTCGCGCCGCAAAAAGCTTGCCGAATTATTCGGTGTTGGGATTGGCTTTTTGCAATAAACGGTCTTCACGATTGGAAACCGATACCGATTCGGATGAAGGCCGAAGATCGTGGTAGACTTTGGACAGGAAAATTATTGGCTGATCTCAAAGGAGGATGTCGTGGCCAAAAAGACGCCGCCCAAATGGGCTCTGATTCTCGGCGCTTCCAGCGGCTTCGGCGCCGAATGCGCTTTGGCGCTCGCGCGCCATGGTTTCAACATTGTCGGGGTTCATCTGGACCGCAGAGCCACGATGCCAAAGGTTGAAATGATTGTCTCCCAAATCCGGAGCGTCGGATATCAGGCGCTGTTTTTCAATGTCAATGCCGCCGATCCTCAACGCCGTTCCGAAGTGATTCAAGCCTGCCGCGATGCCATGGGAGCCGACCCCGGAAGCAACGGCATTCGTTCCATGCTACATTCGCTTGCATTTGGAGCCCTCAAGCCCTATATCTCCGCAGATGCGGTGAGCATGCTGAAACCGGCCGAAATGAATATGACGCTGGAGGTCATGGCCCACAGTCTTGTCTACTGGGTCCAGGATCTGGTCTGCGCCGGATTGCTTGCCAGGGGAGCGAAAATATTCGCCATGACGAGTGCCGGAGGACATCGCATATGGCCGACTTACGGAGCAGTATCCGCCGCCAAGGCTGCCCTGGAATCTCATGTCCGCCAGCTTGCGGTTGAACTGGCGCCTATGGGCATATCGGTAAATGCACTGCAGGCGGGGGTCACCGACACTCCCGCGGCGCGGAAAATCCCCGGCAGCGAAATAATGTTTGCGCATGCTCTCGAATCTAATCCTGCCAAAAGGCTGACAACCCCCGAAGACGTCGCGGAAATCCTGGTGGCGCTTAGCTTGTGCGCATCAAACTGGGCCACGGGGAACATAATCAGAATTGATGGTGGAGAGGACCTGGTTTAGGGATTCACCGTTCCACGTTTCCATTGACTTAGGAGCGCGGGGATTGGTATTAATTCCTATTTTGGATGGAGTATAAAAATGCCGATGCAATGCTATGTTTGCTCAAAAGCTCCGATTTTCGGACATACCATATCCCACGCCCACAATGTGCGCTCACGGAAATTTTACCCGAATCTTCAAAGAGTGCGCATCCTAGAGAACGGGACCGTCAAACGCGTTCGAGTCTGCACGCGCTGCCTCAGGTCCGGCAAAGTCCGGAAGGCAGTCTAAACCGCCGCAATAGCCTCCAATTCCAGCAACACCTCCTTGGGCAGGCGCGCAACTTGAATCGTGGAGCGCGCGGGCTTCGCTGTCCCGAAGTATTCTCCGTAGATCCGGTTGAAGCGGTCAAAATCGTCGAGGTTTGACAGGAAAACCGTGGTCTTAATTACCTTTGCCAATTCGGTTCCCGCGGCGCGGAGCACGGCGGAAAGGTTTCTCATCACCTGATGAGTTTGTGCCTCGATTCCGCCTTCCACAACCTCTCCCGTCTCCGCCCGTACCGGGATCTGGCCTGAAAGGAAGACAAAGCCGTTGGCGCGAATGCCTTGGGAGTAAGGCCCGATGGGCTCCGGCGCATCCTTGGTTTCTATAATACTGCGCATAAAAATCTCCTCATTGAGACCCGGGATTTGATACTCGAATCCACAATTCCGGATTCGAATCCTAAATTCCAAGAACTCGCATTCGAAATGATGAACATGAGCGCTAAGGTAACTGGCTGACTCGTTCGACTTCCTGAATGCCGCGGATGGCTTTCAAACCCTGGATCACCTTTTGAAGATGTTTCACGTCCTGGATGTCGACGGTGATTTCAACGGTGCCCTGGCCGGAATCCGTGTCGCTGGAGGAGCGAGATTCACGTATGTTGGTCTTGAGGTTTGATATTGCAGAAGTGATTTCCGCCAAAATCCCCTGC
>JBBISO010000128.1:3316-8598 GCA_037441325.1 Acidobacteriota bacterium
ATAATCGCACTCCAAAAACCTCATCCCCGGGAATGCTTACCCATTCCACCTCGGTGATTCGATCCGAACCCAAGAAATTTGTCAGGTTGGGGCACGACGTCGTATGGACGGAAATTCCTTTTCCGCGGGTGATGTATCCGATGATTTCATCGCCGCGTATGGGATTGCAGCACTTGGCGCGGTAGACCAAGAGGCCATCCTGTCCCTTGACGGTGATGGCGGAATCCGCCCGGCCCAAGACTTTGCGGACGACGGACGGCATGATGGACGGCGCGGGCTTCCCTTCGGATACAGGGGAAACATCAGGAAAAAGCGGGGCGAGAATCTCCCGCGGCGCGATTCTCCCAAAGCCGACCGCGGGATAGAGATCTTCCGGCTTCTGGAGTCCGCCTTTTAGAAGCACATCGGACAACCCGTTCATGAGCAACACTTTCTTCCAGGTGGTTTTGAATTTCCGCGCCTCCTTTTCCATTAGCTTTCGGCCCAGTTCGGCTGCATCTTCCTTTTCTTTCTGATTAATGTAATGTTTGATTTTGCCGCGTGCGCGGGTGGTTTTGACATAGGAGAGCCAGTCGCGGCTTGGAGAAGCGTCTTTAGATGTAACGATTTCCACGATCTCGCCGTTCCTGAGCTTATGCCGCAAAGGCACGATCCGGGTATTGACTTTGGCCGCGACGCAGTGGCGCCCGATCTCCGTGTGGATGGCATAGGCAAAATCGACCGGTGTTGCGTCGCGAGGAAGCGTGATCACCTCGCCTTTGGGCGTAAAACAATACACTTCATCCGGGTATAAGTCGACCTTGAGGTTGCTCAGAAATTCCCGCGGATCGCTGATTTCCTTTTGCGATTCGATGAGTTGCCGCAACCAGCGGAACTGCTCTTCGCCTTCGATGGTTCCGAGCTTTCCTTCCTTGTATTTCCAATGAGCGGCGATCCCTTCCTCGGAGATCTGGTGCATCTCCTCCGTGCGGATTTGAATTTCAAAAGGCTGGCCGTTTCGGCCGATCACCGAGGTATGCAGCGACTGATACAGGTTGGGGCGCGGGATTGCGATATAGTCCTTGATACGGCCGGGGACCGGTTTCCAGAGATTATGCAGGATTCCCAGGATTGTATAGCAGTTCCGGACCGAATCCGTAACAACGCGGATGGCAATAAAATCGAAGACCTCGTCAATGGTTATTTTCTGCCGCTTCATTTTGGTGTAGACGCTGTAGATGCGTTTGGTGCGGCTTTCCAATCGCGCCGGGATCTTGTGCTCTTCCAGCTCCTTGGTAATAATTCGCTCGGCTTCCTGGATAAAATCCTGATTTACCGCGCGACGGGCTTCGATCTGAGACACCGTGTTCTGATAGGCAACCGGATCCCAAAAGCTGAAAGAGAGATCTTCAAGTTCGCCCCGAATCCTGGCCATCCCCAGCCGGTGCGCCAGCGGCGCGTAAATTTCCAGAGTTTCGAGGGAAATCCATTCTCTCCGCTCGGGAGGCATATGTTGCAGGGTGCGCATGTTGTGGAGTCGGTCCGCGAGCTTCACAAACAGCACGCGGATATCACTGACCATAGCGAGAAGCATTTTCCGGAAATTGTCGGCCTGCTTCTGGCGGAGTGATGTGAGATAAACCTGGGAGATTTTGGTAACGCCGTCCACGAGCTGGTAAACCTCATCCCCGAATTGCTTCCTGAGTTCCTCCGGCAACATAAGAGTATCTTCCAGCACATCATGAAGCAGACCCGCAGTAACCGTGACAACATCCAATTTGAGTTCGGCCAGAATATTGGCGACTTCGAGCGGATGAGTGAGGTAAGGCTCTCCGCTCATCCGCACCTGCCCTTTGTGATATTTGGCGGATGCCACATATCCCCGCTGGATCATCTCCATAGGAGCATCCGGATGATAGCGAGCAATTTTTTCCGCTAAGTCTTCATAGCGTATCATGGGCTTAAGAACGCTCTCTAAACATTATAGAGCATTGAGGAATGGCGCAAAAGATGGCTCTTATATGGGATCCTCTGCAAAACCGCAACTGCCGTCATCTGTCGGTCTAAATCGCGGCAGGCCGAAGGCCGGTACCGGTTTTCAATAACAATATCCCTAGCTTATAGGCAGGAATTCCATTTGCCGCTGCGCGGTGCCGGGATCTCAAGGACACAAAAAAGGGGACGGAAATATTCCGTCCCCCTAAAAAACCGGCATTTCCTATAATTGGTTGCCGCGGAAACAATAGCTTGCCCGCAACCGGTTCCTTCTAACCTCCCCCTCCAAGACCTCCCAGTTTCTTCGGCTTCTTTGCCTCCTCTTCCTGAGCTTTAAGGCGGAGGGCAAGAGCCTTCTGGGACACAAGATCCGCTTGGCGAATGAGTTCGGCCTTTCTCGCTTCATTCTTTTCAAACTTGGCTTTCTCTCTCCAGAGCAGATTCTGATACTCCATGGCATCAAAGTAATTGGGGCGAATTTCCAGTGCTTTGCCTAACGCAGTCAGGGCTTCTTCAATGTTGGTCAGAGTAACGGCCTTCTCCTCGGCCGTCATAAACTCGACATTTTCTCCTTGAATGCCCGTTTTCTCCAACGAATCGTCGAAATCCATTACCGCAATCCGGTAGTAAGCTTCCGCATTTTGGGGATCGATTTGTAAAACCTTGTTACACCACTCTTTTGATTCATCGTACCGTTTCAGCTGGTAGTAAAGGCTGGCGATACTGAGCATTGCATTCCTGTTGGGATTGGATGGATCCTTTGCCATTTCCACCACATGCTTGAAAGTCTCTATGGCCTTATTCGCCATCTCTTCGCTCTTAGGATCGGTGGAACCAGGAACGAACTGAGAAGTGTATGCCGTTGCGAGATACATGCGGGCGACTTCAAAATCTGGATCCAGTGCAATTGACTTCTCAAAGAATTGCGCGGCTGCATTGTACTTCATTTCAGTAAACACTTTAACCCCCTTGTTCAGGTTGTCGCGAGCGCGCAGCTTTTGGATGAAGTTGCAGCCGGACAGGGGCACAGTTACCAGGAAAAGCAAGACAACCAGCCACTTGCTATTGACCCTCATTGTGGCCTCCAAACTATAAGTTGAACTGAGTGCGAGTCCGAGTTTCCTAACGGATCTCTTCCGTTAGCAGACCGATGTCTCCGACGCCTGCTCCTTTGGCAATATCAATAATTTTCACTACGTCGCCATAAGGCAGCTTGGGGCTTGCGCTGACAAACATATTTTTGTTGGCCCGGGCGCTATAGATCTCCTGAAGTTTCGCTCCCAAAAGGCTAATAGTGGTTTGTTCCTGATTGATGGCTATCTGGGCGAATTCGCTGATGGAGACGACGATCACATTCGGATCGGATGCACCCCCACCCTCCTGGGAAGTCTGTGGTACTTTGACATCCAGGTCCATCTGACGCACGGGAGTGATGACCATGAAGATAATGAGGAGCACCAAAAGGATATCAATATACGGAGTGATATTGATGTCCGCCATGGCGCCCTTCCTGCCGCCAACTTGCATTGCCATAATAGAACCCTTTCTTTCCTTAGAACCTATGGATCGGAGCTTCCGTCAATCACCACGGCGCGGCTATCGCGGCTTTCGCCATAGCCGGCCCGCAGGCGATTCCCTTTTACCGTTCCACTACAAACGTCCGTCTTCGCCCAGCCTTGGGCCAGTGTATAGTTAGGTCACACCCGCTCTTGCGCACCCGGGATCCATCCTGTGGCATATGCATCCCAGAGCCCGTACTGAAGCGCCGAATACTCTTGCCGGCAATACCGGCTGCAAAGCCAGGGATTATCCTCGACCTATTCTTTTTCTTTTTCGGCCATTAAGCCGATACGTTCCACGCCCGACCTTCGGCAGCCGTTAACGATCTCCACGACGCGGCCATAGGCCAACGAAGTATCCGCCTTCAGAAAGATAGTCCGATTGATTTCGCCGCCGGAAAACTTTTTGAGGAGAAAATCATACAACTCCTCTTCCATTACCTGTTTTTTGGCCAGAAAGAGTTTCCCTTCCCGGTTTAGGGCGATGACTACGGCTTCTTTGCTGTCGGCTTCCGGCGCATCGAGTGGATTCTTCGCCTTCGGAAGATTAACGGTGATACCGCTTTGCAAAAGCGGCGTGGTAATCATGAAGATAATAAGCAACACGAGCATGACATCCGCCATTGGTGTGACGTTGATGTCTGCCATGACGCCTCTGCTCCCTATTTTACGCCTAGACACTGCCTTCGCTCCGTCTCTTTATGAAGTAATCGATCAATTCCGAGGAGGAATTATCCATTTCCACGGTGAATATTTCTACTCTATTGGTATATACGTTATACATCCATACGGCCGGGACCGCGACAAACAGGCCGAAAGCTGTCGCCACCAGCGCTTCTGCGATACCCCCGGCGACTGCGGCGATACCTGCGGTCTCTTCGGTCTTCATTCCCTGGAATGCGTTAATAATACCAATCGTCGTGCCAAAAAGCCCTACAAAGGGGGCAGTAGAGCCAATAGTGGCCAGGCCACTGAGGCCTCTCTTCAAGTCTTCTATGTTGATGGCTGTTGCCCTTTCCAAAGCTCGCTTGGAGGCTTCAATGGTCTCTCCAGGAATATCCTTGCTTTTTGCGTGCGCCTGGAGTTCATGCAGGCCGGATGTAAGGACCTTCGCCAAGTGGCTCTTGTTGTACTGCTCACCCAGAGCGATCGCCTCGTCGATCTTTCCGTCTTTCAAGCATTCGGCTACCGCAGGGGTAAAAAGCCGCGACTGCTTGCGCGCTTGACGATAGGTGAGCCACCTTTCAATCATCACGCTAATTGAGTAGGCTGACATGATGGCCAAAATGATCACAACACCCCTGGCAATCCAGCCCATTTGATTCCACAGTTCTACAAGATTGAGGTGTCCCATCGAATTTATAACCTCCGATTGATATTTGGGAAAAACTATTTCAAGTTAAAGATAACAGTCACGGTGGCGATCACGGGAACGGGCTCCCCGTTGAGCAGAGTCGGAGAGTACTTCCACTGTCTCACGGCACTGACCGCCGCCTCTTCCAACAAAGGATGGCTCTGCGTAATCTTGATATCGGCAACACTGCCCTCTTCGTCAACGGTCACGACTAGGACGACTCTCCCCTGCACGCGCGCCCGTTTCGCCAATTCAGGGTAGACAGGCTCGATTTTCCTGATCAGCTTGGATTCCTGAACATGACCGCCCACCCTGATGGGTTCGCGCTTTACAGGCTTCGGCGGCGGGGGCGGCGCGACGGGGGCAACGCTTGAAAGAAGCCCAGAAACAACTCC
>JBBISO010000129.1:0-8592 GCA_037441325.1 Acidobacteriota bacterium
GAGGAGATTGCGAACAATTGCAACCGCCGCCGGGCCGAGCACGACAACGAATATTGCCGGGAAAATAAAGAAAACCAGCGGCGGAATCATTTTAACGCTCATTTTGGCTGCATATTCTTCCGCCCTCTGCCTCCGCTTGGTGCGCATGCCGTCGGCAAAAACCCGGAGCGATTGCGCCACGCTGGTTCCGAACCGGTCCGTTTGTATGAGCACGGTTACGAAAGACTTGAGGTCGTCTACATCCGTTCGCTGCCCCAGGTTGCGCAACGCGTCGGCGCGTTTCCTCCCGGCGTTCACTTCGAGGCTGTATAAATTAAGCTCCTCGCTTAAGGCAGGATAAACCTTCTTTAGCTCCTCGCCTATTTTTACCAGAGATTGGTCCAGGCCCAGTCCCGCTTCGACGGAAACAACCGCCAAGTCGAGGGCATCGGGAAGCCCTCGCTGGAGGCCGTCCTTTCTGTTATGGATTAAACGGGTTACAATCAGGTCGGGGATCAGCGCCCCAAAAAGAATGGACACCGCGATCAACAATAACGGGTTCGTTCCGATCAGCCTGGTTGCCATAAGCACTAAGAACAGGATTATGGCGAGCGCGATTTTCACGCCGTAAAGGATATAGGGCCCGTCGCGCCTTCTGATGCCGGCCTGTACAAGTCTCCTTTCCTGCCGGGTCATTTCCTCGGGCGACCGGGGAAGCAATTCACCCAGGGGCTTCAGAACCTTTTCCGAGCGCCTCACCAGACTCAAAAAATCGAAGCTGCGCTTCGGCTTGGCCCCGCCGCGAAGGCGTTCCTCGATATTGGGCCGGGTCATCAAAAGGGCATAGCCGGAAAGGAAGACCGCCGCGAAAAGCAAGCCGGCGCCGAGGGCAAATATCCATCTGACATCATCCATGATTTCAATTCCCTAAAATTTCGGCTGGGTGATTTTGCGAATGACAAAATAACCGATTACCTGGAGTATGATTCCCGCCATAAGAAATCTGATTCCAAGCGGATCGGTAAAAAGCCGCATAATATATTCCGGGTTCAAAAAGAAAATAGCGATGCCCGTAAGCGGCGGCAAAGCCACCAAAATGTAAAGCGTCAGGCGGCCCTGCGCCGTAAAGACCTTGATCTGGCGCATCAGCTTGAAGCGCTCGCGTATCACATAGGACAGGTTGTCCAGGATCTCCGCGAGGTTTCCGCCCGATTCTCTCTGGATCATGAGCGCCGTGACGAAAATTCTGACATCGATGAGCGGCACGCGGCGCATGAGGTTTTCAAACGCGTCTCGCAATGGAAGGCCCAGGTTCTGTTCGTTGTAGGCGCGGCCGAATTCGTCGGATACCGGCGACGGCATTTCCTTGGCGATGAGGTCCAGTCCGGTAGTGAAGGCATGCCCGGCGCGAACGGCGCGGCTCAACAGGTCGATGGCGTCCGGAAAAATCTCTTCAAATTTAAAAAAGCGGCGCTGCCTCCTGGCGGCAATCACGAGGAAAGGCATGCTAAAGGCGAGAAGGCCCATAAACAGGGCCATAATCAAAGGGAGGCCAAAGAGCAGGCAAATCAGAAAGACAAACCACCCGCTCAGGAAGGAAATCGTCAGCAGCATTCCCACCGTGATCTCAGCCGCCGACTGCTGAATGAAAAGCTGCAGTCGGGCTATGCCCGGTATATTGAGGAGCAGGCGGTGGAAGAAGGGAATATTGCTTAAGACTTCGGAGCGCAGCAGTTGGGTCTCGAGACTCTCGCCTTCGGCTGTCGCCAGATCCATTCTGACGGCCTCCATGCGCCCGCGCAGCCTTCTTTTTTCGGCGGGTATTATGACCAGGAAATATATGGCGCTGATTATCAGCAGCAGCGTCACAAAAAATATCAGGACCGACAGAATGGCGAGGTTCATGAGCAGACCCGTTGAGATGCTTTAGATGCGCAAGCTTTCAAACCGCTGTATTCATGATCTGCAAAAGGCGAATTTCCCGCAGACCCGTTCGCATATATTGTGTCCTAGCGCGCGCGGACCAGGGCCGGTTCCACGACGAACATGTCCATGGGCAGCCGGATGCCGGCCGCGAAGAGTTTTTCCGTAAATTTCGGCCGGATGCCGGTGGGTTTGAATCGCCCGCGCACTTTGCCGTTTTCATCGTAGCCCTGGCGCTCGAAAACAAAAAGCTCCTGCATGGTAATCATGGGACCTTCCATGCCCGTGATTTCCGAAATGGTGGTAACTTTGCGCGAACCGTCCGTGAGACGGGTGATTTGCACGATGACATGGATGGCCGAAGCCAACTGCTGCCGCGCGGCCTTGTCCGGCAGGTTGAGGTTTGCCATCGAGACCATGGTTTCGATTCGCGACAGCGCGTCCCGCGGCGTGTTGGCGTGAACCGTCGTGAGCGAGCCTTCATGCCCGGTATTCATGGCCTGAAGCATATCGACCGCTTCTTCGCCGCGCACCTCTCCGACTACGATTCGATCCGGCCGCATGCGGAGGGCGTTGATGACGAGCTGACGCTGCTTGATTGCTCCCTTGCCTTCGATGTTCGGCGGGCGCGTTTCCAGGCGTACGACGTGCTCCTGCTTGAGTTGAAGTTCCGCCGCGTCCTCGATGGTAAGAATCCGCTCGTCGCCGGGGATATAGCCGGACAAGACGTTGAGCAGGGTGGTCTTTCCGGCGCCGGTGCCGCCTGAAATCACCAGGTTGAGTTTGCCCTGAACCGAGGCTTTCAGCAACTCCAGCATCTCGGGCGTCAGGGTGCCGTTGTCCAACAGATCATTCGCCGAAAGCGGATCGGTGCCGAAGCGCCGGATCGAAAGCATAGGGCCGTCCAGCGAGAGCGGCGGAATGATGACGTTGACGCGCGAACCGTCGCGCAGGCGCGCGTCAACCATCGGCGAGGCCTCATCCACGCGCCTGCCCACCCGGGAAACGATGCGGTCGATGATGCGCATCAAATGATCGCTGTCGTTGAAACGCACGTTGGTACGCTCGAGCTTCCCGCGGCGCTCGAGATAGACGTTGTAGGCTCCGTTTACCAGAATGTCCGAAATGGTCGGGTCCGCGAGCAGCGGCTGGAGCGGCCCCAGCCCGAAAACCTCATCCAGAATCTCAGCCACAATCTGCTCGCGTTCCGTCATGGTCAGCGGCGTCCTTTCCCGCTGCAGAACGTCGAGGATGACCTTTCGCAACTGTTCCCGCGCGGTATCCTCCGGGAGCCGGTTGAGACTCTCGAGATCTATTTCGTTGATTACTTTGGAATGAAGACTTGCCTTGAGATCAATATATTCCTGATCGTACATTCACGTTACCCCATGAAGAACCGGAGGCCGCGCCGCGGCTTCGCGAGTGTCACACCGGTCAGTTCCTGCGTAAGCTGGCGATAGCCCGCGGCCAAACCGGAGTGATTTACTTCGACGATCGGTTTTCCCTTATTGATCGCCTGGATGGCCGCGGAGTAATTATTCGGCAGCCGGAAAAAAATCGGGTGATTTAGCGCCCGGGTGATTTCCTTTTCGGTGATTTCATCCCGGCTGTTGTTGCGGTTGAGAATCAGCTTCAGGCGGTCTCCGCAACCGTAACTTGCCAGCAGAGTGATCAGCCGGTGCGTGCGCCAGACCGCCGGGAGCTCCGGCGTCATGACCACCAGAATCGCTTCGCTGGCATCCGTCGTCGCCTGCATGATTTCCTGATCCAGAATTGAGGGAAGGTCCACGAAAATGTGGCTATACGAACCGGCGACTACTCGAAGCAGCTTGGCCAGAAAGGGCGGGGAAATCATGCTGGGCCTGATCTGTTTCGGCCCGGGCAGGATGGACAGGTTTCCCGACTTGGTCATGAAGGTTTCAAGCAGAAGCGAATCCAGCCTTTGAGCTGCCGCCAGGGCATCCGAGAGGAAAAACTGCGGCTTAAGATTCAGGTAAGAGGCAGCGTCTCCGACCGGGCTGTTCAGATCCATGACCGCCACGCGCGTTCCCTTGGCTTCGGCGGCGATCGTGGCGATATTGATCGCCACCGAGGTGGCGCCGGAGCCGCCCTTGGCGGCGGTGACGCTGTAAATCTTGCCCCGCGATTTGCTGCCCGCCCGCAGGCGCTCCCTTTCGTCGATGTACCGGCCGAATGCCATCGCGATGCTGCGCGCGGAGACGGGCTTGGGAAGGAATTCGCGGGCGCCGGCCTGCATGGTCTCGATGATGAGCTGGGGATCGTTCGGAGCGCCGCAGGCATAAAGCCAGACTTCGGGGAGCACCGCATGCAGGGTGAAAAGAGCTTTAATGGCTGCCCTCTGATCCTGCATGTCCACGAGAATGATTTCCGGCCGGGTTTCGATAAAGCGCTGAGTGGGATAATCGTCTTCCACCGCGCAGTATTCATCGGCCACGAATTTCACCGCTGCAAGCTGCGTAGCCTCCACATGGCCGGCGAGCGAATCTCGAATTTCCGCCATTGGGGCCAGAATTCCGATGGAGAGCTTTTGAGTTATCATGGCGTTTATCCGTATTTATTATTTCCCCGGAAGTTTTGCGCTTCTATTCTACGCCCATATCCATCTGCTGCAAATACCGAATATTGTGAGCATGGCTCTCCAGAGCCGTCCTGCCGGGCTACCCGGATGATTTCGGGGATGCGGCGCTCTGCCCCGTTTTCCCATCGAATTGCTGCCGATCCAAAAAGGGAACAGGAAAAGACGGCATCGGAGGCGTTTGTCCCGGGTCCAAAGCCTTTACGATACGGGGCGTAATCAGGACCATCAGCTCCGTATTGGCCTTGGCGAAATTCTGGCTGCGGAAGAGTTTGCCCAGGATAGGAACGTCTCCCAGCCAGGGGATCTTACTGTCGATCTTGGTCACACGGTTGTCCAAGAGCCCCGCAATGGCAAAACTCTGGCCGTCTTTCAGCTTGATATCCGTTTCAGCCCTGCGCGTCATCAATGCCGGAATCAAAAATCCGGATAGAGTTATCGCATTGGTATAGTCAAGCGCGCTTACTTCGGGTGCTACGTGCAAATCAATAGTTCCATCGGGATTAGGATTGGCAAGGAACTTAAGTCTTACCCCGAATTCCTTGAATTGCACAGTGACCGTAGGGGTTCCGGTTGTGCCCTGAATGATCGGCACGGGAAACTCACCCCCGGCCAGGAACGATGCTTCCTTGCCGCCGATTGCCAGAAGATTAGGCTCCGCAAGCGTTTCGAGCAGATTCTTCTGTTGCAGTGCCTTGATCATAAGACCGAGATTCAGATCAGGCCGAAAAACGAAGATGTTGAGGAGATCCCTCAACTCGAACTCGGTGCCAAATCCGTGGAGGGGCGCTCCGATTGCTGAACTAAGGTTATCGGCCGCCGGCGGGCTGAATTGCTGCGTCGAAATCACGCCCGGAGTGTTCAAAGCGCCGGTGCTGAGGATATTGGCTCCAAGCTGGCGAACGGCGTTGCGCTGCACCTCGGCGAACTTCACTTCCAGCATCACCACCTGGTTCATAGGCGGAGTCATCAAGAGATTAACAACGTTTGGTGACTGCGTCTTGGCAATAGAGACGGCCTGTTCCGCAATTTCGGGCACTGTGACCATGCCTGTGAGCACGATGGACGATCCGGACTGGCTGACACTGATATTCTGATCCGGGAGGATTTTGCTCAATGTGGCCCGCAGCGGCTCCAGGTTCATCGGCACCGGCTGCACCTGAAGATCAAAGGCCTGCACCTCCTCCTGTTCATTCCACAGCAGTAACGATACGGTTCCGGGCTTGATCCCGTGAATCAGAACCTGATTGGGCGTGACGACCATGGCGGTGGCGATCTGGTCGTTCGTAACCGAAACGCGCTTGAAAGGCTCCGCCGAATTGAGCACGAAGGATTTGCCCTCGAAGACCCGCAGCAATTGCTGCGAGCCCGGGGATGAAAGCATACTCTGTTGATCCTGACCCGGCGCAATGGAAGATTCCGCGCCGGCCTGAACTCTCGAGGCTGTAATCCCCACAGACCCAAAAAACAGCACTAGAATTTGCACGGCCAAAGCTGTTTTGCTCTTCATTTTTTATTGTCCTGTCTGCTTGGGCGTTTCGGTTTGTTCCGGAGCTTGTTCTTCGAAGGTTTCCTTGGCCCGCTTCGAACCCTGGATCAATTCGACGACCATAAATCGGGGTTGTGGAGGCGGAGGAGCAACGGCCGCCTTCGGAGCGGGCGGCGCTTTGACCCTTGGGGCTGCCGGCTTGGCGGCGGCTCTCTTCGCGGCTGCAGGTCTATCGGCGGCAGTTGCCTTGGGTTGTCTTGGCTTCTTTGGATCATCCATCGTGGGGCCTTCGTAGAGCGTGCTCCGTACCACCAGCGGCGGCTCGGCTGCTTCCTTATCTATAGGGTTGCGGAGGGCGAGCTGGATTCTCCCGTCGCGCGAGGCAAGCGCCACCCTCTGCGCCTGGTCGGGAGTCACGAGAAGGGTGACGTTCTGAACCGTCTGAGGCTTGCCATCGACATCGCGTTGCACATTCTGTCCGGCGGCAAGAACTTCCAGGTTTTCCAGAATGATCTTGGACGCCGTCTCATCCGCTTTGGCGCCTTCCACGTCCGGCGGCGGGACGGCGGTCAGAATCAGGTCAACCCGGGAGCCGGGCATAACGAAGCCCGACACTCCTATCACGCTGTCCACCTGGATCGACAGGGCCCGCATTCCTTCGGGTATCAGGGCCATCAGGCCCGCTCCGGCCTCTTTGGGCGCAAGTTTGGAATTCAGAATCGGCTCGTTCGTCTGCACGGGTACCATCAAGGCCCGATCCAGCGCGTCATCGAGGCTGTTAAAACTGCCCTCGAGCGGAGCCGATTTGGGCCAGTCCGCGAGTTGGACATCTTCCTTGGTAAGGCGGGTGCCCAGATCGAGCTTTTTGGCGGCCACCACAATTTTGGCAGTCGCCTCGGGCGGCTGCAATCGCGTTTGCAGCACGCGATAGGCCAGATAGGTGATTCCCGCGCTGAGAATCAAGGCCAGAACGGCCAGAATCAGCATGCGCTGTTTCATGAGATTACCCCCGCGCGCCCGTATGACTTAAGGGGCGCTAGTACCAAAATTCATATTAGAGGACGCCGGCGATTTCCCGTTAGCTGGAACTATTTGCGGGCAAAAAGCTGCGATAAAAATTCCTCTTTGAGGCTCCAGCCTGCAAGTATCAGCCTATAGCCGTATGCCTCCCAGGTGGGAGCGGCATGAGGCATGAGATGTTGCTCCCACCTGGAATCTGATGGCATTGCGGCTTTGAAGCAGATGATATCCTCTATTGACCTTAGCTGCCAGCCAACTGACTATATACGCTTTGAAATATAACGTTAAGCCGGCTTCCGATCTGCGGGAATGTCGCCACCGCAATCAGAATTATCAGGACCATGATCAAAGCATATTCGATCAATGTCTGGCCCTCTTCTTTGCTGAGGCGCTCTCTTAGATCGGCGGCAGTTTTCAGATACCACGCGTAAAGATTTAACATCAGTTTAGCTCCCTTCTTTCAGGAATTCATTTGTTAATCTTGATAAACCCTCTTTTGCATTGATTTGGGCTCAGGGCTGCGCTCAATCGAAAATAAGTATCTTCATCGGCGGCCCCCAAATTGTCATTAAAAAGTCAAAAATTGCAAAAATCATGCCTTTTGCCGATTGCCGATATTTGGTCAAGTGCCCTGGTAAGTTACCTGTCAAATCGTCCTCGCGCTATGTTGATTTATCGGCCTTGAAGGGCAATTACTTTACCCATAAGTTTTTGCCTTTCGCCGCCCGGATGTGGGTGCCTTGTCATGGGATTTGGTGTGCCTTGAAATTCCTTCCGGGCTCGTCTAGGGTAGCTGGCATCTGTCGCCAAATTCATTTGTCGGGTGCAGATAGATGCTTGAAACCTGTAGGGTGCTTTGGACTGCGGCAGCTTGCTGCCGCCTTTGAGTGCTTGGTAATCTTAACATTGCAAAAGGCGCAAGCAAGCTTTGCGCAATCCAATGGCTTCGCCTGATAGATAGCATGGTTAGGATTTAAGATGCATTTCGCGGCAGAAACCGGCTATCAAAATTATAAAGCTTGCTGCCGCGCGTTCGATTAGAGGGATACGGTGCAGAGCACGGCAAACGGGAGCAATAAATCCAAAATGGCTTTTCTTGAAAAATATTGTCCGAGTCTCAGGCTTAACCAGCTTTGGTGGGCCTTGCCGTTTTTATTTATTGCGATCAAAGGTTTTCGTGCTCCGCTTGCCCTGTTGGATTTCCACTGGCATCTAAAAATGGGCGAGATTATTGTCGAAACACATTCAATTCCCCGGGTGGATATTTTTTCCTTTACGGCTGCCGGCAGGCCATTCGTGGTTCAGAACTGGCTGGCTGAAGTTGTGCTTTATTTGATCTACAAGGCCGGCGGATATGCGCTGGTGGTTTTTGCCAACGGCGTCTTGCTTCTTCTTACCCTATTGCCGCTTTACTTCCTGTGCAGAAAATCAACGCTGCGGATTTGGCCTTCGGTTTTTTCTCTCCTTCTCGTTGCTTTGTGCATCCCTTGGAACCTCCGCCCCCAGGTTTTTTCCACATTGTTTTTCGCCGTTTTCTATTGGATCCTGTGGTCGCATTGTTCGGGAAAAGGGAGGGCGGTATATA
>JBBISO010000130.1:0-8440 GCA_037441325.1 Acidobacteriota bacterium
ACTGTCGCCCGATGATGGGATGTGCTTTGGAAACTCGGCATGTCCTGGTGGAGCGACATCTCCCCTCTTTTGGACAAGGATCAACTTTTGCCTTTGCCGAAAATCCGCAGGGTCCTGGAAATGCTGGATGAACGACAGGCGGATTTTCGCGCCAATATGAAGGAGCTTTCGGTCAGGGATCGGAAATACTTTGAAGAAAGAGCGGCAGAACTCCGCAGTTTTCTGGATACGCAATTCAAAAATATGGACATCTATCCAAATAATTGAATTAATAAATCAGTTTTGCTTGGATGCCGTAATAAGATAACAGCGGGAGCTATTCGTTAAATTCTTTGTTTTCCAACCATAACCTTATGTGCTAGTCTATCAATTCATTAGTGGCATTTGAATTGCTGTGTGTTTTTCAGACTAATTTAGATCTTTGCTTTAGATGAACAATGTTCACAGTTATGCAATTGGCCTTTGTGAATAAGATTAAAGTTGGGGCTAATCTATGAGGATAACAGAGATGTCTATGAATGCTTACCGACTGAAGGGAGTAATAGTAGGGCTACTGCTCCTGGCATTTTTGGCTGCGGCCTCTACGGCGATGGGCCAGGGAACGTCGGGGACAATAAGCGGAGTCGTGAAGGACAAAAGCGGGGCTATAGTGATTGGAGCTACGATCACGGTCCGTAACCTGCAAACGAACGCCGTGCGCACGGCAATATCTGAGGATAACGGGCGCTATACAGTGGCCGGCCTTGCTCCCGGGCCTTACGAATTATCTGCAGAACTCGGCGGTTTTGCCAAATATGTGCGCTCGCCAATCAACCTTCTGCTCAACCAGGCAGCCATTGTAGATCCTGAGCTTCAGCCTGCCGGGGCGGTGGAGACCGTAATCGTGACCGATGACGCTCCTCTTATCAATACAACAACGTCAGAGGTGGGTGTCCGTTTCGACCAAAGGCGCCTTTCCGACCTCCCAACGCTGCCCTCCCAGGGAGGGGGATTCCGCGACGTCTTTGCGTTTGCCTTATCCGCGCCCGGCGTCAGCCAGCTTAACAGCGGGAACTCGGTATTCGCAGCCGGCACGAATTTTTCGGTCAATGGCATGCGGCCCCGGGGCAATAACTTCATGGTGGATGGGCAGGACTCGAACGATCCCAGCGTCACGGGAAGAACCCAAGTCATGAATAATCCGGACATTATCCAGGAATTCCTCCTGGTCACCAACCAGTTCCAGGCGGAGCATGGACGCGCCGCCGGGTCGGTTGTGAACCTGATCACCAAGAGCGGCACGAATGATTTCCATGGATCGCTTTTCTGGTTTAACAACAACAATAGGCTAAATTCCATGAGCAATCTGGACAAGGCGGCTGTGCCTAAGCAGACCAAGGCGCCGTTCCGCATAGAGAATCAATTCGGCGGCACAATCGGCGGCCCGGTTCGGAAAGACAGCATGTTTTTCTTCGGTTCGCTGCAGCGCTGGACCGACCGCCAGCTTGGTTCTGGCAATACGGTCACCGGCATCCCGACCGAGGACGGGCGGAAGCTGATCCAGAACCTCGCCGGCAGCCGGCCGCAGGTGCAAGCTCTATTGAAGCACCTGCCTGCGGCGACGGTTCCGATAGGGAAAACGGTGCCCCTGACGGTGGGCGGGCAATCAGCGGCAATACCCGTAGGATCGCTCACCAACAGCGCCAGTGCGGTTTTTGACAACTGGCAGTGGTCCGCGCGCGTCGACCAGAATCTTGGCAGGCATATGCTTGGGGGCCGTTACCTTTACAACGACAGCGTCTCGGACGGAGGCGGCCAGGCGACCCCTCCCGGTCTCACCAACAAGAGCACGTCGCGCCAGCAGGCAATGTCGCTCTTCCTGACAAGCAATGTAACGCCCAGGATGCTCAACGAGGCGCGCATATCGTGGCAGCGGCTCGGGACCAACACCAGCGCCTCCAACCCCGTCGCGGAAGAGATACCGTCGATTGAAATTACGGAGCTTGGGCTTACCGGATTCAACGCGGCCAGCAGCCGCACGGCTGTAGGGCTTGCGGTCAACCTGCCGCAATTCCGGTACAATAACACCTGGCAGCTGCAGGATACCGCTTCATGGATCCGCAAGAACCATTCGGTTAAATTTGGGATTGACTTCAGGCGCGTCGACGTGAAGAGCTTCTTCTTCCCGACTATCCGGGGCCTCTTGCGTTACACTACCCTGCAACGTTTCGTTGATGATGTCGCGGAGGCGGCCAACATCAACAAGCCCCTGCCCGGAGGCGAGGCCATCCAGTACTACCAGTGGAACGACTACCACTTCTTCGTACAGGACACCTGGAGAGCGACGCGCAGTCTCACTTTGAATTTCGGCCTGCGCTACGAGCGTCCGGGAAATGCCATGGCGAGCCTCTATCCCGTCAACGACCGGATCCTGCAGGTTAACGGCGGGAACGATGTCTTCCGCCTGACGCCCAGGCCCAAGGACGACAATAACAACTTCCAGCCCCGCTTCGGGTTCAGCTGGAATGTGAGATCGGACCCCGGCGGAATTCGGGGAAAGCTGACCGGCGGCGACAAGCTTGTGTTGCGCGGCGGCTATGCGCGCACGAATGACTACCAATTCATTAACCTGGCGCTGAACGTGGCCAGCGCGTTCCCCTTTGTGGCGGCCATCAACAACTCCAACCTGGCCAACGCGTACACAGTTCTCCCGACGCTTAAGGCGGACCTCAGCAGTCCGTCGGCGCTTAATCAGCTGCTGCGAACGGTCATGGCGGATGATTTCCGGACGCCCATAGCGGAACAGTTCTCGCTGGAAATACAGCGCCAGATAGCAATGAACAACGTATTCCGGATGGGGTATGTTGGAACCAAGGGCACAGGGTTGTTCCAGACCATCGATGGCAATCCCAGGACAGCCTGCGCCACGCCGCCAAGTTGCCCGCGTGTTGACCCTGCCCGCGGAGTGATCCGCCTGCGGGCCAATGCGGCGTCATCGATCTATCACTCGATGCAGCTCAGCTTCGACCGGCGGTTTTTCAACGGTTTCAGCGGCGGCTGGCACTATACGTGGAGCAGCTTCATCGATTACGCTTCCGATACGTTCAATCCGTCGGCGCGAGGCGAAGTGGCGGTCGCACAGGATTCCTTCGACCGGCGTTCTGACCGCGCCCGCTCCACCTATGACAGACCCCACCGCTTCTCGGCCAATTTCGTTTATGAACTTCCCTTTTTCAGGGACCAGCCGGGCGCCGTCGGGCGCATTCTCGGCGGCTGGCAGGCGGCTGCCTTCCTGACGCTGCAAAGCGGTTCGCCATTTACTCCGCTGAACGGCACGGATCCCGCTGGCGCCCTGGCCGGCATTGACGGCATTGTCGGCAATGCGATCCGGCCGAATATGAACACATCGGCTTCCGTCTCGAAGGTGTCGCTTGAGGAATTGCTGCCGATGGGGGGGCGAGGCTTTTTCAGAACGCTTCCCGCCGATGGTTCCCAGCGCGTAGGCAATGCGGGGCGGAACATTCTGCGCAGCGATGGTATAAGCAATATCGACCTCAGCATCAAGAAGGGCATCCGTGTGAACGAGACGCACCTGTTTGAATTCCGCCTCGATATGTTCAACATGACCAACACGCGCAACTTCGGAATTCCGGAAGCGCGCGTGAACAACGCCGGCTTTGGCAATCAATGGGGTACGGACGGCGGCAACCGCAGGATATTCTTCGCCCTGCGCTATTCGTTCTAGTAGATCCGGGGGACAGGCTACGCAATCCCCGAATTGCCCATTAGCAGGACCCGGCGATTCGAGGAGTGTTCGGCCTGCCCACCCGATTGCAGTAAAAGCGGCGTGTATTGGTAAACCAAAATATTCGGGAATCGGCTGTCGGGCCGATTCCCGAGTTCAGCTAGCATCCCCGATAGCCCGAGAAGCGATCCCTCCGGAAGCTTTGAATCGCAGCGCCATTCAATTTCAAAATTGAACCTCCACCGAGAGTAAGCGCTCACTCCACATATTTCCACTTTGAGAACCGGCCCGCATTTCTCACAAGGTTTCCACTGCGGCGGCGCAGACGGGCATGCTTGCTTCGTTGCGCTCCCCGTGAGGACGGCTCACCAGAACCGTCCTCGAGCGGATCTGGAGACCCGCCCGCACATGTCGCGGGCCTTGTATCCACGCCCGTCTGCGCCCCCTCGCCACAAAACCCTGTGAGAAATGCGGGCTGGATTTCTGCAACTTGAATGTGCTGTCACGTTATTTGCGGGCCGGCCGGAAAAACTTGATCCGCTGAAAGCAGACAATGCTAATATTGACCAAAAAGCAAAGGCAATTGCCTTTGGAATTGAAGCAGCTTTTGTTTGATTTTCGCCGAAGACACGCATTATGGCGGCGGTCAGCAATAAGTACGGGTTTTCGGGAGGCATCTACACAACTGTGTTGAGGCCTCGAGGGGGAACGATTTGGGCGTTCCCGCCTGTGCCGCTGCAGCGGGGACCCGGCGAAAAATGCGCGCTGAAACGGCGCCTTCACGATGGAGGAAATAATGGTTTTGGAAATGCAAGAGGGGAGGATTAAGGTGAAAATCAAGGGATTATGGGCATGTTCTCTGCTGGTGCTCGGTGCGCTGGCTTTTGCCGGACACATGCCGGCTCAAAGCGGCAACGCAGACAAGATTACGGTTTTAAATCCGGCGGCTGCCAGCAAAATGGCCAAACGCGCGCCGCTATGCCCGCGTTTAAGCAGCCTGGAAGGGAAAACGCTTTACCTGGTTGATATCAACTGGGGTGGGCCCGATGCGGCTTACAGTGTCTATGAGGAGATGAAGGATTGGTTCGCAAAAAACATTCCCAGTCTGAAGGTCGTCATCAAAAGGAAAAGAGGGCCCTACAGCCAGGATGACCCCGAACTGTGGAAAGAAATTGCGCAAAACGGACATGCCGCCATGGTCGGCATCTCAGGCTGAGATGGATGTACCTCGGCCGTGAGCCGACATGCGAGAGCATTGGAACAACTCAACATACCAACGGTGGCCGGCGCAGGTTCCAACATTGTCGCGTACGCCACCGGATATGATTTCCTGTACAGCAACGGCATGCCAATCAGATACGTGGGTTTCCCCTTTCCTGTCGCGGGACAGCCGAAAGAAGTGCATCACCGCTATGTTTTCGAAGGCACGGACCAGGTGAGCGGAAAGGCGATAATGCAGGCCATTATCGATGCCCTCACAAGGCCGCTGGCCGAAAAGGAGAAGATTTCCGGAGATCCCCCTGAAGCTAAGCCGGAGCCAAGATTGCTGCCCCCGGATACTGAGGAAAATCTGCAGCGCCTTTTCAAGGAAAAGGATTGGACCGATTATCTTCCCATTACCCTTCCCACGGAAGCCAGAGTGGCTGCGATGCTCAAAGGAACCAGCCGCAAGCCCGATGAAATCGTGAAGACCATCAACTGGCCCGGCGGCGCGCGCCCGCTTACGGTTGAAAAGGCCGCGGTATGCGCGGTCATGGCGGGAGCCAGGCCGGAATACTTCCCCTTGCTCCTGGCACTGGCCAACGAAGTGCCCTTCGGCAACTCCACCACTTCCATGGCCAACATGATCCTGGTCAACGGCCCGGTGCGCAATCAGCTCAAAATGAATTCCGGCGGGAACGCAATGGGTCCTCATAATGAAGTCAACGCGACGGTCGGAAGGACCTTCACCCTGCTTTCCAAGACGGTCGGCGGCCTTCATGCGAATGTGACGACATGGAGTTCTCTGGGGAGCAACCTTCAATATAACAATCTGTGCATCGCCGAGAATGAAGAAGAGCTGCCCGAAGGCTGGGACCCGTTTCATGTGCAAATGGGCCACAAGCGCACCGACAGCGTCGTCAGCGTCGGAACCGGGTGGAGCTATATCTCGAGCGTCGGCGAGGTTCAGAGATCCTACGCTGCGCAGTTGTTAATACGCGACTACATGCGGGCTCTTTCGGGACAGGGGGGCGCCACGATCGTAATGGATCCCACGGTCGCGGCACTCCTCAAAGACACTCAGGGATTCAAGACGAAAACCGAGCTGAGCCAGTGGCTGGCTCAAAACGTGGAGAAAACGGTGGCATCCTTCTTCGGGAATGGCGTCATTGCTACATTTGCCGGGTCCCTCGCCCTTCAAGGTCTGGAGCCATATGCGACCTGGATGAAGGCGCCGCCGGAAACACTCATCAAACCCTTTAACGTGAAAAATATCAACGTTGTGGTCGTCGGCGGGAAAATACAAACCACGTGGTTTGTTACCGATTTCAGGCTGGGCCGGGGCGTATTAATCGATTCCTGGAGATAGTCCGGCGAGAGAAAAAATTTTGAACTGAGCTTGCTTTGCGCCTTGCATCCAGGCCCGTCTGCGCCGTCTCGCTACGAAACTTTGTGAAAAATGCGGGCCCAAAAGGGATTTATTCGCCGCTGCCGGAAGCCGGCTGATGGCAGGCAGAGCAGCTTTTCGGATCATAATCAGCATGGTCGACGGGAAGGTGTCGTATGCCACCCGGCTGATGGCATCGCGCGCAATCTTGGTAAACCTCCCCGTCGATCCCGTGCGGAATCGGGCGTGGTTTGGCGCCGGCTTCCGGGATCTGCTGCGCGTCGCCTTTGGGGTGGCAGGCCGCGCAACTCTCCACAGTGAAGCCGCCGTGGTCTGCGGGATAGGGCTTTATTTTTTCCGCACTATGACATCGGGCACAATCTCGGTAAACGGTATCCGCAATGGGATGCGGAATCATTCCTGCTTGACCGCGCTTTGGCTTCGGGGCGGATTGATGGCAGATCCGGCACGATTCGGACGGGCGGCCTACGTGGTCCGCAGGTTCCGGTTTTGCTCCCAAGAACGCATGACAATTCTTGCACTGCTGCCGGCTTTCGATCGGATGCGGGATCAGCGGAGCGGATACGATCGCAGAATGGGTTGCAGGAGAAGCGGCTTTCGAAGGAAGGCCCGAAACGCTTGGGCGTGTTTTCAACGGTAAATTTGAAATGGCCCGATTTTTGGCGGCGGCTGCCCAGTAAAAGGCTCCGACACCGGCGGCCGCAATCGCGATGGCGATCGGCATGAAAAAAAGCGCCCGGCGACGCATTTCACGCCGGGCCAGCACCGGACGCATTTCACCGGCAATCAGTTGCTTCAGTTCACCGCTGTGTTCCTCCTCCATCTGTTGCCGGGTAAGCTTTCCCGTGAACATGCTTTTGTTGAATGACTTGATATGCACGTGGTAGAAGTGCCAGACGATGATTGCGAGGACAGCCAGAATGGCTTCGGCACCATGGGCAACCTTTGCCGCCGGAATGAACTGGCTGGATAAATATTTCGCGGTGAACAAAGGATTCCATAGCATTAGGCCGGTCATTATCATGATGGCGCTGCCCCATATCAGCGACCAGTATTCCAGTTTCTCAATGAAGCTGTAGCGGGGCATTTGGGGCGGTTTGCGGGTCAGCGACAGGTTGTATCGGAGCAAGTGAAGCGCATCCCGGAAGTCCTTAAGGCGGGGCATCATCGCCATCGCGACTCGCGGCACGATCATCTTGTAGGTCATGACAAGGATGTGATACACAACAAGCAAGGCGAACAAGGCGGCCGCCCATCGATGGATGATGCGTGTCGGTTCGATCCCGCCCAGCCATTCGATGAGTCGGTTTGCGGCGGGATTAGCTGCATACTTCTGAATCAAGCCGGTAAACGCCAGAATAGCGAATAAAACGGCCATGACGGCATGTTCGATCCGCTGCGGTATCGTGAAGCGCCTTGGGATCTGCAGTTCGTCCGGCATCTTGTCCTGCGATTCGCTCACAGCGTCGGAACCTCCGTGCGGATAAACCAATCCGCTTCTATCCAAAAATTGCTGCAAATCCGGCATCCTGCCGTTTGCTTACGCATCGGGAAAAAACAATGCCTCATAATATTGCCAGCGCTTTGTCCCTGTCCGGGAAGGCCGATAAATCCGTCCGCCTATTTTTCCAAACCGGATACTTGCAAGCAGCCTATGTTGGGCTCGCGAAGCGCGAGCGCTATCTATTTGTACGCAAAAAAGCGCAAATATGCATCCATAAATTGGCGGGCGGCGGAAGTTGCTCCGTTTAAGGTAAAGGGTTTTACCAGCCGGATTCCATGCCGTAGGGCACGGCCATTAACACCGCTTCAATCTGGCGGAATTTGCCGTCTTTAATATGGTTCCTATACGCTTCATGATGCCTCCTTGCTTGAAAATGTCTGTGCCTAAACGAGTCGAGCAATTATTGTCCATATAGGAAACGCCTTGAAGAACAAAATGTGAGTTTGCCGCGCCGCTCACAGGCAAATCCTGTGCGCCGGATTGTTGCGCGCACCCCTTGGTCCGCATTTCTCACAAGGTTTTTACTGGGGCGGCACATCCGGGCATGACTGTTGCATTTCGCTGCCCGTGAGGACGGCTCTCCAGAGCCGTCCTGGGCGGGTCT
>JBBISO010000131.1:0-8437 GCA_037441325.1 Acidobacteriota bacterium
GCGTTGGCCGACTCCCTCGCCAACGAGATGCGGGACGCGCCCCCACCCGCCCCACATATCCCGCGCCTCTGGAGAGGCACCCCGGCCGGTCCGTGAATAGTTGTTACTTGATAAACAGCATCTCCTGGTACGTAGGCAGGGGCCAGAATTCGTCGCAGACAATCCCTTCGAGCTTATTCGCGATCTCGCGCACTTGGTCCATAATCGGAACAATTCGGTCGCGGGCATGTTTCGCGTGGTCAAGCGTCGATCCTTCCGCCTGTCGGCCGAGTACCCGCGCCAGGTTCGTCATCGCATCCTGGAGATTGTGGATCAGCTCGTTCAGTTCATCCAGCACGGTCGTGCAGTGCTCTTTTTCCAATTGCTTCAAGGCCAGCGAAGCGGTAGCCAACTGGTGCTGATATTTGACCGCGGCCGGGAAAATCATGGTTTTAGCAATTTCCAAAGTCAGGCGCCCCTCAACCGTGACATCCTTGAGATACCGCTCCAGGTATATTTCATAACGGCTCTCCATTTCACGGCGGGAAAGCACGCGGTACTTTGCCATAAGATCGGTGTTCTTTTTGCTGATCAAAGCCGGCAGCGCATCCACTGTGTTGCGCAGGTTGGGCAAGCCGCGCGTGACCGCTTCCCGGTGCCATGATTCGAGGTAATTGTCGCCGTTATAAATGATGGAGCCATGATCCCTGACGATCTGCCGGAGCACGTCCTGAACCGCTCTGTTTAGTTTCTCCGCCCCGCCCTTGATGCGCGTTTCCAACTCAGTCGCGATATAATCCAAGGAATCCGCCATGATCGTATTTAGCGCCACCAGTGGCCCGGCCACGGACTGGCTGGAACCGACAGCGCGGAATTCGAACTTGTTGCCGGTGAAAGCAAAAGGACTAGTACGATTTCGATCGCCCGCATCTTTGGGGAAGGCCGGCAGAGTATCCACCCCGACATTGAGATAACCGGGTTTTTTCGATTTTGCGGCCGCACCCTTGCCGATCCGCTCGAAAATATCGGTGAGTTGTTCGCCGAGATAAATTGAAATAATCGCCGGAGGCGCCTCATTGGCGCCGAGCCGGTGATCGTTGCCGGCATGCGCGACCGTAGCGCGCAGCAGGTCGCCGTGCAGATGGAGTCCACGGATGGCTGCGGCGCAAAACACCAAAAACTGCATATTGCCGGGCGGCGTATCGCCGGGTTCGAGAAGATTCCTGTGGCGGGTGCCCAAAGACCAGTTCAGGTGCTTGCCGGATCCGTTGATGCCCGCAAACGGCTTTTCGTGCAGCAGGCAGGACATTCCGTATTTCTGCGCAACGCGCTGGAGTATCATCATGACCAGGTATTGATGGTCAGTCGCCAGATTGGCATTTTCGTAAAAGGGAGTGATTTCATATTGTGCCGGGGCGACTTCGTTGTGGCGCGTTTTGACCGGCACGCCGAGTTTGTACAGTTCCCGCTCAGTTTCCAGCATGCAGGCCAGAACCCGTTCGGGAATCGCACCGAAATACTGGTCTTCCAGCTCCTGCCCCTTCGGCGGCTTGGCGCCGAAAAGCGTTCGGCCGGCGTTGATGAGATCGGGCCGCGCAAAGAAAAAATTACGGTCAATCAGAAAATACTCCTGCTCGCAACCGGCGGTTGAGAAAACCAATCCCGGATCATCGTCACCGAAAATCTTCAGGATTCGCCGGGCCTGCGCATTGAGCGCCTGCATGGACCGCAGGAGAGGGACTTTTTTGTCCAGTGCCTCGCCGGTCCAGGAGCAGAACGCCGTGGGTATGCAGAGCGTTGTGCCGTTCGGGTTTTCCAGAATATAAGCAGGACTGGTCACGTCCCACGCCGTATAGCCCCGCGCCTCAAATGTGGCGCGGAGACCGCCGGAAGGGAAACTGGAGGCATCCGGCTCGCCTTGAATCAATTGCTTAGCCGAAAATTCCGCCAGCACTCCGCCCTTGCCGTCCGGCTCAAGAAAACTGTCATGTTTCTCGGCAGTCTGTCCGGTCAGCGGATAGAAAACGTGCGCATAGTGCGTGGCGCCCTTTTCAATGGCCCAATCCCGCATGGCAACCGCTATGGCATCGGCGACCGATATATCCAGCTTCTCTCCCAAATCAATCGTCCGGCGCATGGCTTTATATACAGCTTTCGGCAGACGCTCCCTCATCACGAAGTCGCTGAACACATTGACCCCGAAGATATCTTTGGACGGCGTTTCCGAAAAATTTAGCGGTTTTTCGATCGGTCTATAATTGGTAACCGCTGCAATCGCATTCATCCTTGAAGTGGTCATTGGAGCTTCTTCCTTCCCGGGTCGGATTCCCCTCCCCTGCCTTGCGCGCCATCATATTATTGAACCGGGCCTCTTTTCAACCCGTGTCCAGGCATGCATCGGATCGTGCGGGGCAGGTCTCCAGACCCGCCCACGGACGCGGGCTTCGCTCGCTGTCGGCCACAAAACATCCGCGTTTGTCCGCGTGCGTCAGCGGCCAATGTCTTTTGGTTCTGAAGTCGGACTAAGTTCCAATTCAGGGAAAAGATAAGCTATTTCAGCGCGATCAGCTCCAGTTTCATCAGTTTTTCCAGAACCTGCAGAATCTCCAGTTCTCTCAGCGGTGAGAGCATGACAATCGATTTGACGTCCCAGGTTCCGTTGATGCGGGACGCGACAAATCCCTCCTCGTGCGTCAAATGATGCCGCCTCAGGTCGGATTCGGGAACGAGGAAATAAGGAATTTTGCCGGCCGGGATCGAATTTCGATAATATTCCTGACAAAGGGCCTTTTCCGCATATTCAATCTGTTCGGAAGCCAATACGTTCTGCGGATCCACCCGGAGGACTTCCTGAAAAGTGGAAATCGCGCTGCGGTAATCGCGGCGCTGCATCAATTCCAACCCCTTATCGAACAGATCCGAAAAACTCTCCGCCTTAACAGGCGGACAGATGGCCTCCACTATTTCTACGATGCCTTTGCCATAGAGTTGAAACAGCTCAAAATTGACGCCAAAATCCGAACCATGCAATTCAAGAATGATTTCCGAGATGGATTTTTTCAATGTCAGGAGATAGAGGAGCTTTTTCTGAAGCGATGTCAGCGCAAGACTTCCCAGATCCGCATCGCCCCGCAGGGAAAGAATAACACTGTTGCCGGGAAATACCGAACGGATGCGGGCCCATTCATCCTTTCGCCGGATTCCCTCGAAGAGAAGAGAATTGATATCCATGTTTATGAGGACGAGTTCGTCAACCCGGTAGCCGTCGGATGAAAAATGAAAGTAACCTTCGTCCCAAAGGAAAAGGTCGTAAATAATTTCTTGCGTCAGGGTTATCAGAGCCTTTTGGACGTCTTCCTGAGAAACCAGCTTTTCCTGAACCAGTATTTTGCCAAGGAGCATTCGGGACTGGAGATGGACTTCAAAAGCCCGCTTAAGCTGATGCTCTGTCAGCTTGCCTTGGTAAAGCAGGAATTGTCCGAGATACCGGGTGGGGTCGTTTGACCTGGAAGAGATTATCCTTCCATCCTGCAAATAGATGTGGACCTTGGTCTTATCCTTGACAAAGGCAAGGTAACCCGTCTTCCTGCCAATGGTTACCCACTGTAGGACTTCCGGCAGATCCATGGTTTTCAGACTCCCTGATAGAGACATCCGACAAAACCATCCTTTCGCTTGGTCGCGGGATCCTTGATTAGCTTATCGGTACCCAATGCAGCCTCTATACAAATAATGGGAAAAACCCTGTTAAGATAACTCAGGAACATTGTAAGACGGCATATAGAAAATTCGCGTCTCCCAAAGGAGTTGTTCTTGTTTCTGACATACGCTAACCAATTGACGATTCTGCGGATGGTTTTCGTTCCCTGTTTCGTTCTCCTTCTGATCTACGGCCATCCCAAATCCGCCACCGTTTTGTTTTTAATCGCGGCTTTCACAGACGGACTGGATGGCCTTCTGGCCCGGAAGCTGCGGCAGAAAACCGTTTTGGGGTCCTTCCTTGATCCGATGGCAGACAAGCTGCTTTTAACAGCCGCCTTCGTCACTCTGACCATCCCTTCTTTGCCGCTGGCTTTGCATATCCCCACATGGCTGACCGTTTTGACTATCAGCCGTGACACTCTCATCGCCGTATCCGCGCTCATCATCCACCTCCAAACCCACCATTCGGAATTTCCGCCAAGCCTGCTCGGCAAGTGCACAACCGCGGTTCAGCTAATAACCGTAGGCGTATGCTTGCTGGCTAACTTTGAGATCAACCTGGCCGCGGCGCTTTTCCCCTATGTGGTTTACTCCGCCCTTGCGCTGACGCTGGCCTCGGGACTGCACTATGCCTACAGGTCGGTTAAAATCATTGCCTCCTACCAGGAAGCGGGAAATGTCAAAAAAAGGGATCAAAATTCTTAAGATCAAGCAAGGTTCGGCGGCGGACGCGATCGGCCTCCAACCCGGAGATCGAATCCTGGAGGTAAATGGTCACGAGATCACCGATGAACTCGCGCTCAGATTTTACTTGTCCGAAGAGCCTGCCGTTCTCCGCTTGCGGCGCCCGAACGGCACCGAAAAGAATATCCAAACGGAATTGTCTAACCGGACTGAGCTGGGTGTCGCGGTCGAGGAGTTTCAGCCGCGCGTCTGCAACAACTCTTGCCCCTTTTGTTTTGTCGACCAATTGCCGCCCGGAGCGCGCCGCTCCCTCAGGCTGAAGGATGACGATTATCGTTTGTCATTTCTTCATGGAAATTACATCACGCTGACGAACTTATCACGACCGGAGCTCGACCGGATAATCGAACAGAGGTTATCACCGCTTTATGTTTCCGTGCACACCACGGACCCCAAACTGCGCGCTTGGATGCTCGGCCGGAAAAAGGCGGATGATTTGGACGGGAAACTGAGAAAATTGATCGAGGGCGGAATTCAATTCCACGCCCAAATTGTGCTGCTGCCTGGAATCAACGACGGGAAATGCCTGGACGATACGCTCTTTGACCTATTCCGGCTGCGCCCCGGCATCCAATCCGTCGCCGTCGTGCCTATTGGACTGTCCGAATATGGCAAGCCCAAAGACCGTTTCGCCCCGGTTACGCGGGAATTCAGCCGCGAATTGATCCGCCGGTCTGTCGGCTGGCAAGATTTTTTTCGCCGACAAATCGGAACGGGCTTCGCGTATCTCGCGGACGAATTTTACCTCCAGGCCGGCCGAAACGTGCCGGAGAGAAGCCATTACGACGACTTCGCGCAAATCGAGGACGGGGTCGGAATGGCTCGAAACTTTCTGGACCATTTCGACGCGGAGCTCAGCCGGCGGAAACGATCCTGCTTCTCTTTGCACGGAACACTTGTGACCGGGCGCCTGTTCTTTCCCTTGCTGAGTCAATGCATCGAGCGATTAAATCACAAATTCGGATGCCGCCTGAAGGTGTGTAAGACTGAGAACCGGTTTTTGGGAAAGAGAATTACGGTGGCCGGCCTGCTTGGGGGAAAGGATATATTGGAGGCATTGAAGAGCGAGGATGCGGGAGACTTCATAGTGGTCCCAGAGGAGGCGCTCTCACGGGCAGACGGCATTTTTGTGGATGACCTGTCAATCAAAGATTTGTCTGCCAGCATTGGTAAGCCGGTCTATCCGGGCGGCCGAACCGTGAGGGAATTCTTTCACCTGCTTTTCAAGAGGCTTAGTAGTTAATTCCTGTCTCGAAAATAGCGAAATTGATGGTCCAGTTACACCATTACTTCACCTAAATGAGCGTCGGCGCAGCCGATTTTCATCCGCTTGGGTGCGCCCCGGCGCATGGAGGACTGTCGCGAAATTCATCTATCGAGTGCAGATAAATGATTGCAATCCGCAGGGCGCTTTGGACCGCCGCAGCTTGCTGCCGCCCACATTGCAAAAGGCGCAAGCAAGCTCTGCTCCTTACCCGTATTTCATTTTAATAGACGTTAGCCATTAGTATTGCGAGCATAAGAGATCAGCCTGCTGTAGGCGATATAGTCGCCAGCCTCGGACCATATCCAATAACCGGCGCAGATCAGATTGCAGCTTCCTCTTCGTCATCGCGGGTTGGGTCAACCGCAATCAGCAAGAGGTTGTCGAGTACCTGCGGACCTGAGGCTGCGCAACCAGTGTGACGGCCCGTGTCCGTGCCGGCAATCGAAGTCTCGAGCGCAGTGACCAGTCACCGCATCTTCGTCGGTTTCCGCCACTCCGTGTCGTCCGAAACTGCGGTTTATTCCTGATTCCAACCGGGCAGATGCCATGTAGTTGCGGGCCGTCTGTTTTTTCACCATGCGCCGTGAAAACCTACATCCATTTCAAGCGCTTCACTTCCGGATTGTATAAGTAATATCGGCACTATAATGAGGAGATGGTCGTCTTGCCGTCTTTGCGCGTCAGAAACAGGCGCTGGAAAAATACCTTCACCTTAAGACCGTTTTGCTCCGTTGCTATTGCCATAGATTCAGGAGACATTTTGCCGGAAATGCTGGAATCAGCGTCCCAGAATCCGAGAGACAGCTTCTCCGCAAAGCCGCCGATATCAATCTGCACCGTTTCAAATCCGGGAGTGTCCCCGATCAGCAACGTGAGTTTATCCAGATCCCCGCTCGCCACACACGATATGCCATCACCGTCGAATCGGTGTTCTTTCTTGTCCGGGTCATTTACCAGGGATTGCTGCCGGATCAGTCGGTCATAACCGGAAATGTCCACCGGCTTCCTGACATCCAGAATGAACGCCCTTCCGCCTGCCGGCGCCCGGTGTCCATAATATTGCACATCCATTTTTCCAAGAACGTCGGCGGCGGAGAGATATCGAACTGACCCCTGCGTTCCATCCTGCTTGAGTTGGTCGGCGAACCAGGGTTGGATGGCGCGGTAACCATGAATCCGGCTCAGATAGCTGACAATCGAGCTGATCTCCCGGGCATCTTCTTGCGTCACCTTGTCATGTTCCTTACGTACCTTGCCGTCAACCAGAATGCCGTCCTTCGCAAGCAGTTTCTTGAGCCGTCCCACCTGGCTCCGTTCGGACACGCTCAGAATGCCCCAAGGCCCGAGACTGATCAGGAATAAGGGCACGCACAACGAGACGAGGGTAAATTTGATGCTCTTGACCCTGCTGAACAAAAAGTAGAGCACCTGAGCCGATAACCAGATCCCAAGTGCGATTCCGGCGTAGCGGCTTTCGGTGATTCCATAATCGCCGATCCGCTCGGCCACTGCCAGAAACAGAACCACGACAAGCGGGATCAGCACGATGTACAGCCATTTTCCAGCGGCGCGAATCCACGAGTTGCCGGACCGGTCCCGGATCGGGTGCATCAACAGCAGTGAGAGGATTGCTGTCGCCGAAAACCCGAGAATCAGGCCGCTGACCCATCCTTTCGGCCAGTTCCATTGGAACAGTATCTTCAGCAGATACGCGTACAGGATCACAAGGTATACGATCACAAGTGTAAACAGAATGTACTGCGCAAAAATCTTCAGGCCTTTGGGGTAGTCTTCGACGTGTTCGAGTTCATCAAGATTTTCAGGGATACCTGCCAGGAAAAACCATGGAGAAAACAGTCCGGCAACCAGAACCCAGAGCTCCCCATACCGCCTCTCGGGGACAGTGATGCCGAACAGGTTGTCAAGAGCAGCCAGCGCTATCGCCAGTCCCGTAAACAAAACGGCCGCAAAAACGGCGGTCACATACAATCGGAAGCAAAGAGTCCTGTTGTATTGCCAGAAACCGTTCGCCTCCCCGCTTTTTATATAGGGTGCGACCATCAAAAGGAGAATCAATCCGGTTGCCAGAAGCATGAATCGGATGAAATGCATCGCCGGTTCATTCGGCAGGTTGGTCGGCACTGTGGAAGCATAGGCAACCAGGAGCAGCACGCCAAACAGTTGAATGCCCGTTGACAGGCCGCGGTTCCATTTCCGTTTTTCTGCGGCCAGCGCCAGCGCCGCCAGCAAGGGAAGCCCGAGTGCTGCGGCCAACAGTATCGGGTAAGCAGGGCTGGGCTTTTGTTCCGCATCGGTCTCGATAAGAATTAGCGCGGCGGTTGTTGCGACGAATGTGCAGACCAGAACAAATGGAAAGCGCTGAGCTGCCCGCTTCATTTCTCGGAACGCCTGTTGAATCGAAGGCAGTTTCATCATGACCTCCTTGAAGGGAATGGGTACCAGTATCAGGCAAATCCTTACAGCACGATGTTTTCGTTGATGGCCCGGGTTCTTCCAGCGGTCCCATAGAGGTAGATTTTATGCTCTCTTTTATTCACCTGGAATGTGCTCCTTTTGGGCGTATATTGCTTATGCAAGTTCCTATTATATCCAATAACGGACCATATTCCAGGGCTTTTCTCGCGTTTTTCAAAAAAATTACGCCGGTTTAGGGACGAGTTAGTTTCTGCCGCGAAACCATTCAAATTGGCGGCCAGTCCAACCCCGAAGGGGTGCCAGAGAATA
>JBBISO010000132.1:0-8381 GCA_037441325.1 Acidobacteriota bacterium
TAAACGGGCCCTCTGATGGCACCGTTTTCAGTTCAGCCGGACGGGCGGTGAAAATGGGATGCGTGGCGCACATATCCTCCATGGCCAGATTGTATTCGCATCGGTTGCATTGGTAGGAGTTGGGACAAACCCGCCATTCGACGATCCCCATGCGCTGGTATCGGCAGCGGCGCATTGGCCCCGGAAGCGTTCTGACGGTCTCGAGTGCCCGTTCCTGCAAATTCAAGGCACCCGTTGAGCATACGTAGGTGCAACCCCCGCATCCGATGCATTCTTTAGGTGTGAGGTCGAAAGGCGTACCCACCTTCTTGATTGGAGCTCTGCCGAAGAGGCCCAAAGCTCCGGCGCCGGCCACTTCCTCGCACAATCTCACACACAGGCCGCAAAGAACGCAATCACTTCCTTTGGGTGAAAAACGGGTTTGCTTTACGCCAAGTCTTGCCGCAAGCTCCAGCGCCTCCCCGGCCCCGAAGACCTGACTTGATTGCCTCATCGATGACACGATCCGGCGTCATCTCCTTGAGTGCTTTTAAGAGAGGGTAAAAGCCTCCCATGGCAACGTATTCTTCGATACTATCAGGATTGGTGAAGCCGCAGTTTCGGAGGGCAATCCTTTGTTGCATTCCGAAAAGGAATTTATCCGTGATCGGTGGAATCCCCCGCACATGGCCTGAATCGCTCTCATTAGGGATGTAGCAGAGCCCCCTTGTCGTTGACCTCTGGGGTATCCTTCAATAAACTACAAGGCAATGAGCATAGTTTTCATAAGAAAAGGAAGATGCAAGCGCTGCTACAATTGCGTCAGAAACTGCCCGGTAAAGGCAATCAGAGTCAAGAACGGCCAGGCGGAGATTATAGATGAACGATGTGTGTCCTGCGGATTTTGCGTGCCTCTCTGCGCGCAGAAGGCAGTTGAGATACGCAATGATGCCGTACTGGTTGAGCAGATGCTTCGCGAGGGCAAAACCCTTGTGGCGGCGGTCTCCTCAACATTCCCGGCGGCCTTCAATCACATAAGCGCCCTGCAGTTTCCTTCGGCTCTGAGGAGTCTGGGTTTTAAATATGTCACGGAGACATCATATGCGGTTCAGATGGTCGCCCGGGCCTACGCGCTTTACATCAAAGGCAATCCGGAACTGACGCCAATAATAGCCTCCCCATGCCCGGTTGTTACCACACTTGTCGAGAAATACTTTCCCTCCCTGGTTAAGTTGCTTATACCGATTGTTTCGCCGACAGTGGCTATGGGAAGGGTAATTAAACAGAAATACGGCCGCGATGCCAAGGTAGTTTTCATCGGACCTTGCGTTGCCAAAAAAATGGAAATACAGGCTTCCGATTGCGGAGACGTGGATGTATGCCTGACCTATTCTGAGATCGCAACCATGCTTGCCAAGAAAGGGGTCAAGCTTGCAGACTTGCCGGAAACGGAGTTTGACGGGCCATTCGCTTCTCTTGGACGTTCCTATCCTATCATAGGCGGGTACTGGAAAAAGGCAGCTATTGCTGCCGGCCTTCCTGAAACCGAGACAATTGCCACCGGGGGAAGGAAAAGCTCCCTGGAGCTGCTGAGATCTCTCGACCAGCGAGAGCTTTGCACGCCTTTTGTAGATCTGCTTTTTTGCGAGGAATGCGTGAAGGGGCCAATAATGCCCGCCGAAACCAGCACATTTGAAAGGGTCAGGCTCATAAGAGAATTTGCCTCTTTTGTCGGCAATCCCGAGTATGCCCAGAGAGATATGCTGCTGTACCGAAATGTCGATCTCGGCAGATGCTTTGAGGCAAAACCAATACACATCGAGGCGCCGGCGCCGGAAGCGATTATCAAAGTACTGTCGGAGCTCAACATGCCTTCTTCCGAGGACGAGAGCAACTGCGGCGCCTGCGGGTATGACACGTGCAGGGAGAAGGCGATCGCTGTAGTGCAAGGCCTGGCAGAGAAGGAAATGTGTCTCCCGTTTCTTATGAATCAGCTATATGATTCTTACCGAACGCTTATTCAACTTGAGAAAATGGCTTCGATTGGGCAGATGGCGGCGAGCATCGTTCATCAAATCAATAATCCCATTCATGGAGTTCTCACCTATGTCAGGCTTTTGCTCAAGAATTTAAAAGCCGGGAGGCTTGAATCGCCGTTTTTTGAGCAGCGGCTGATGATTATCGAAGATGAGCTCAGTAAATGCTGCAACATAACGCGGTCGCTTCTTGAGACGTCGAGGCAGTCGGAACCGAGCTTGCGTGATGTCGACATCAACAGGCTGGTAGGCCAGGTGCTGGAATTTGTGGCGCATGAAGCCAGACTCGGCAATGTAAGTTTTGTCAAGCGTCTGGATCCGTCGCTCGAGCTGACAAAAGCCGACCCTGACCTTTTGCACCAGGTGTTCAACAACCTTGCGCTCAATGCGGTGCAGGCGATGCCTGATGGCGGTTGTTTGACGGTATCGACCTTCATGGATTATAGCGGGCAGCGGATCGGGATCGCGTTTGAGGATACCGGTTGCGGCATTCCGCACGAGCATATGAAAAAGCTATTCACGCCCTTCTTTACAACCAAGGAGAAGGGGAAGGGAGTTGGCCTCGGCCTGGCGGTTTGCCAGCATATAGTCAAAGATCTCGGGGGACAAATCGATGTCGAAAGCGAATTGGGAAAAGGCTCCAGGTTCACCGTGTGGTTGAAGTGTCAGAGGAACGAATGAAACCAAGAGGCAGGATACTTTTAATTGACGATGAGGAAGTCGTGCGCCAGAGCCTGTGCGAGTGGCTAAACTCTGTAGGGTATGAGGCGGAAGCGGCCGGGGATGGGACAAATGCCCTGGAGCTGCTGCGGGAAATGAATTTCGATGTGCTCATCACCGATTTGAAAATGCCGGGCATGGATGGGATCGAGCTTATGAAGCGGGCAAAAAGGATAGCTCCCAAGCTGGAAACCATCATAATCACGGCCTACGGCTCCGTCTCCTCTGCGATCAGTGCGATCAAGGAGGGCGCATTTGACTATGTTGAGAAGCCCTTCTGTCCCGAGCGGGTCGAAATCTTGCTGGACAAGATCGTCAAGCAAAATAGGCTTCAGGAGGAGAACATCAATCTGCGCGAGAGGCTCGAAGGGACATTTCAGTGGCGTAACATTGTGGGTAAAAGCGCGCAAATGCAGGCCTTATTCAGGCTGATTGAGACGGTGGCGCCGACCGCGGCAACGGTGCTTATCGAAGGGGAGAGCGGGACGGGGAAGGATGTCATCGCAAGCGATAGAGCCAACCGGCCGTTTATTCCCATTGACTGTGCGAGCATTCCTGAGACGCTCCTGGCAAGTGAGTTGTTCGGACATGAGAAGGGAGCTTTTACCGGTGCATTCAGCCGGAAATTGGGCAAGTTTGAATATGCCAACGGAGGCACGATTTTTCTCGATGAAATAGGAAACATATCGCCAAGCGTTCAGCATTACCTGCTTCGAGTCTTACAGGAGAAGGAATTTGCCCGCGTGGGAGGGAATGAGATTATCAATGTGGATGTGCGCGTGATAGCGGCTACCAACAGGGAATTGAAGGAAGAGATCAAAACCGGAAGGTTTAGGGAGGATCTTTACTACCGCCTAAACGTGGTAAATATAAAGCTGCCTCCTTTGCGTGACAGAAGGGAAGACATTCCGCTGCTTGCCAGGCATTTGCTTCGAAAATACTGCATTGAATATAAAAAAGGAATTCTGGCTATATCCGACCAAGCACTTGACCGCCTGATGGCCCACTTGTTCCCGGGAAATGTTAGGGAGCTGGAAAATGTGATTGAAAGAGCCGTTATCGTATGCCAGGGGGAAACGCTTATGGCGGAAAACCTTCCCGAGCATGTCGTCGGCCGTCAAGAAGAGGCCAAGGCCGGTGCAGATGGCCGGTTGACGACGCTTGAGGAAGTGGAAAAGCAACATATAGCGCGCGTCTTAGGGTATACAAAAGGCAACATTTCGCGGGCGGCGCAGATACTGGGCGTTCAAAGGAATACAATTAAAAACAAAATCAAGCAACACCAGCTGGGCTAGCCCGACTTACTCACCGGCTTTCTACTGCGGCGGCACATCGGGGTATGACTGTTTGTATTTCGCTGCCCGTAAGGGACGGCTCTCCAGACCCGCCCCACGTGTCGCGTGCCTTGGATCCATGCCCGTCTGCGCCGCCTCGCTACGAAACCTTGAGGGCTGGGCGGCGCAGCTGCGCTTTCAATTGGTTGGGTAATTTCCGAAATGTTGCTTAGGCAATGCTTCTTTCCCTTTTGGACCGGGCGACGGAGACCAATTTTGAGGCGGTTTGGTCGATTTTATCTTGAACGGCCTGGTCAAAGGAGCAACGGTAGCACTGAAAAGTATTGGGACACAACTTGAATGATATGTCGCCGCTCAGCATATATCGGCAGTGTCTTTCCGCGGCTGATTTTTCTCTGAGTTTGTCCAAAATCGTGCCGACGCCGCTTTCCTCTCTTGCCGCGCCGCCTGCTTCGCGGTCAATCATTGTCTGGGCGAATTCGCATTTGTCACATTTGAAGTTTAACGTGCAGAGTCGGTATGAAACGACTCCTGCTTTTGCCCATACACATTCCCGCGGCTGCGCGGAAGGAGCGGGTCTGGCCTCTTCGCGCTCCTTTACCTCCTCTTCCGGCAAAGGAAAGCGAACGACTTGACCGATCGCAGCCTCAAGTCGGTCGGGAGGAAACGGCTTGGCGATATAGTCCGAGGCGCCGAGTTTCATGGCCTCCACGGCGTTATCTATGGAACCATATGCAGTTATTACGATGATGCTTGTTTTCTTATTCTTTTCTCTGATGCTCCTCATTACATCAATTCCACTCATCCCCGGCATCTTCATATCCAAAACCACTACGCCGGGCGAAACTTCGTCAATGATCTTGAGAGCTTCATAGCCATCCTCTGCTGTCGACACCTCAAAACCTGTCTCCGTTAGCCATTCTGCCAGGGAATCCCTCACCACCTTTTCATCATCTACGATAAGGACCGATGCAGTTTTCATTTCTTCCTCCTTTTGGTCGCATTCATTGCTTAAGCAATTGTTGTTCCAAAATATTTCCCTTTGCATTTCTTGGACTTACGGGATTCAGCACTAAGAGACAGCGCCCGATGGGATCATTTATTGACCAGCGGATGGTCGAAAAATGATCACTTTTGACCATTCCGGTGATTGCAGAAGAAGCTGATGTGGCGTGAAGGGACAACCGTTCATTGAACAGCAGTGCGGTACTTTTTCAATTTCCTGTAAAGCGTTTTTCGGTCTATGCCGAGGGCTTTTGCAGCCCCCCCTTTGTGTCCATGATAATAGCTAAGCGTCCTTGTGATTAGATCCTTTTCCACTTCTTCGAGATTCGCGGTGAAATCATTATCCGGCTGAAGGAAAGAACCATTTTGGCCGTTGTTGTTTGCACCCCCAAATGAACCATAGTAGAAAAGGTCCTGCGGTTTAATGGTCGCATCCTCCGTGAGGACTACCGCCCTTTCGATCGTGTTTTCCAATTCTCTGATATTTCCCGGCCAGTCGTATTTCAGGAGTGCCCGCAGAGCTCTTTCCGAAATACGCCTGACATTCTTCCGCTTTTTATCGTTGAATCGGTTGACAAAATGCTGCACAAACTCGGCGATATCCTCCTTCCTCTCCCGAAGCGGCGGGAGGTGCATCCAGACCACGCAAAGGCGATAAAAAAGGTCGTCGCGGAATTCTCCTTTTTGCACCGCCTGCTTAAGATCCCTGCTCGTTGCAGCTATAATTCTCACATCAATGCTTATCGCCTGAGCACTGCCGACCTTGCATATCTCGCGCTCCTGAATCGCGCGGAGCAGTTTGGCCTGGATATTGAGGCTTATATTGGCGATTTCATCGAGGAAGAGAGTGCCGCCGTTTGCCAATTCAAACCTTCCGTATTTTGTAGAATCCGCCCCGGTGAAAGAACCCTTCACATGGCCGAAAAGCTCGCTTTCAAACAGGCTTTCCACAAGGGCGCCGCAGTCAACAGTAACGAACATCTTGTCCTTTCTGTTGCTGAGATTGTGAATGTGCCTGGCAATCACCTCTTTTCCTGTTCCGCTTTCCCCGGTCAAAAGAACTGTGGTATCCGTGGGCGCCACTTTCTGGACTAGCCTTTTGATTTCCCTCATCCTGGGGGATTCCCCGATAATGATGTCCGGCTTGGCGTGGAGCGGCAGATGAGATTTGAGAGCGGTATTTTCGATTTTGAGCCGTCTCTTTTCGATTGCCTTCTTAACGATGAGCCTCAGGGATTCGGGAGAGATGGGCTTAGGGATAAAATCGTAAGCGCCGAGTTTCATCGCCTCCACGGCGGAGTTGACGGTCGCGTACCCGGTCATGACGATAACCACAATGTCTTGATACTCCTCCGAGAGCTTCTTGAGAATCTCCATACCGGGCGTGCCGGGCATTTTCAAATCGAGAATCACCACATCGAAATGCTCTTTGCTGAGAATTTCAAGTCCTTTGGCGCCGTCGTCGGCGGTTTTTATGATCTGGTCCGGCCGTCGGAGTATGTGGGAACAAGAATCCCTTACGGCATCGTCGTCATCAACCACAAGGATCTTATTAATCTCTGCCATGCCCCTTCTCCTTTTCCGCTTCTTCGACGACGGGAAGGCTGAGAGTGAACGTTGTTCCTTTTCCCACCTCGCTGTTTACCTGGATGGTTCCGCCGTGCTTTTTCAGGATTCCATAGCTTATCGCCAGCCCCAAGCCGGTCCCGTGCCCGGCATCCTTGGTGGTGAAGAAGGGATCAAAGATCCTTTCGAGATTCTCTTTGCTTATGCCGAGCCCGGTATCGGCGATTTCGACCTCGATGAATTCCTTCGCGGGATCCGTTCTGGTGGCAACCGAGAGCGTCCCCTGCCCGTCCATTGCTTCCGCGGCGTTGATGATAATATTCATAAGCACCTGCTGCATTTGCGCGGGATCGAGGACGGTATTCGGCAGGTTTGAGTCGAAGTTCTTGATGACTTCGATGTTATGAAAAATCGACTGCCTTTCCACGAGGGCAAGCGTTTCCGCGACGATCGAGTTCATCTGGCAATATTTCATTTCGGGCACTGTCTGCCGTGCGAAATCGAGCAGGCCGCGGATAATGTTTTTGCATCTCGTGGCCTGGTGGGCGATTTTCTCGACCAGTTCCATATTTGGATCGTCCGGGCTGATATTCTCGACAAGAAGACAGCTGTAAGAAAGAATCCCCTGGAGGGGATTGTTGACTTCATGGGCAACGCCTGCCGCCAATTGCCCGATCACGGCGAGCCTCTCCGATTCCATTATCTTCTTGGTCGCAAATTCTTTTAGCTTTTCATCCCTTTCTCTCAAAGCGGACGCCATAAAATTGAAAGTTCCCGCCAGTTCGCCGATTTCGTCCCTTGATTTTACGTCCACATGCACGTCGAGCTTCCCTCTCGCCATTTGCCGCGAGGCCGACACCAGTTTGCCTATGGAACGGGATATGTTGCGGGACAGAAAATAAGATATCACCAGGGATGCGACCAGGCCCAGCGCCGTTACGCCCAGGAAGGTGAGCATCGTCTGGCGCTTTATGTCGGAATACTTCTCCTCCAACAGCCCCACATAAAGGATGCCTATGATCTTGCCGCTGATCGTCTTGATTGGCTCATAGGCGGTGATATACCAATTGTTGACTACGAAAGCTCTGTCTATCCATGGCAGGCCCTGAACAACAACACGTGCATATACGTTTTCCGCTATCCGGGTTCCTACGGCGCGCGAACCGTCTTCCCGCAATACATTCGTCGAGATTCGGACGTCATCCTGAAATATGGTGGCGGTTCCGATATCCTTTCCTTTGTATTTCATGCCCTGGAAGACGGTTTGTTTGATCTTGTCGACGATTTCATAATTGCGGTTCAAGAGGATGCCGCCGTAAACGGCGCCGACAAGATTGTCCTTGAAATCGAATATCGGCGCCGCGGCGCCGATCATCATGCCGGCTGTTTCCTCGCTTTCCGCCTTGATCCGAGCTTTGGGTGTGTCGATAAACTTGAAATGCGCCCTCTTCGCGAGATTTGGCGATTCCATTTGTAGTTCGGTGGCGTCGGCGATCGTAGTTGATCCGATGGCTTTCTTGAGGGATAACACATATTTTATAAATTCATTGTCGTTCAGAGTGTCTCCGAGAAGGCCGGGATTATTGATCCTCAGAATCACCTTGCCGCTCCGGTCTGTCAGGGTCAAAATATCGAGCCCTTCCTCTTCCTTTATCCGCTTTAATTTTGCATACTCCGAGGCGATGTGGTGCGATGCCATTGCTTGCCTTATGGTGGTCCTATCGGCTGTAATCCGAACCGTATCTCTTACATGCCTTATGTAAGATGAGTATATTTCCCT
>JBBISO010000133.1:0-8359 GCA_037441325.1 Acidobacteriota bacterium
AAGTGCTTGATAATCTTCACATTGCAAAAGGCGCAAGCAAGCTTGCGCACTCCAAATACATCACCGTATTTATGGAATGGCAGGCTAAGTAATGGTGTTGGCAATTGCGAATACCAGTGCCAAGATTCGCCGGGATTTTCACCCTGAAATTACGCTCATCCCGCCAGGGTCACGCAATCCCGCCCTGCGGCCTTGCTGCGGTATAAAGCCCTGTCGGCCGCGTTGATCAACGACTCGGCGGTGCGTCCGTGGTCCGGAAATATGGCGACTCCCATGGAGGCGGTGATTTTTCCAAGCGGACGGCCCCGGTGCTGGATATTAAGCCGCTGAATGGCTTCTCTGAAAAACTCCGCCCGCTGCAGGGTAACAGCCCCTGTCCCTTCCGGCAGGATAAGAGTGAATTCCTCTCCACCGTACCGGCAAGCGATATCCTCCCCGCGGATGCTCCCTCTAAGCAAAGCGCCCAGCCCTTTCAGCAGAAGATCCCCGGCCTCATGTCCAAAGGTGTCGTTGAAATACTTGAAATGATCCAGGTCGATCATGATCATTCCCAGGGGGCGCTGGTTGCGGGAAGCACGGCGAATTTCCAGCTCCAGGGATTCCTCCATGAACCTGCGGTTGAACAGCCCGGTTAGCGGATCACGGATAGACTGGCTGCGGAGCGTTTCGTGCAGCCTTAGATTGGACAGCGCCATAGCTATATGCTCGGCCATTGTAACGGCGATGCGCTGCTTGGTTTCCGTCATTTTGACGTCGTCCGGCTGCATGAGGTGCAGAACCCCGAGAGCCTCGCTTTGAGCCATCATGGGTATGCACATATAGCCGTGGGGAGAAGGATTGTGAATATGCCGGCAGATCAGGCCGGAACGTGAATTCTCGACCCAATGGGTTCGGCCCCTGCGCAGACCCCAGCATTCCTGCGGAGAAAAGGAACGTTCGGCCAGCGCGGGATCTCCCCAGACGGCAACGGCTTCCACCACGTGGCGGGAAGGGGCGATGACATAGAGAGCACCCACCCGAACGGGAAAAATCTGCTGCGCCGTGCGAACAATGACGTTATAGGCTTCTTCCGTTGTGAGAAAGGCGCGCAGGGTATCTCCCATCTCATTGAGCAACGTCATTTCGCGGGTTCTTTGTTCAAGCTCATTCACCCAGGCTTCGAGCTTCTGATTGGCTTCCTGCAGCTCAGCTTCGGTTTTTTTGCGTTTGGTAATATCGCGCGCTATTCCTTGCACGGCTACGGCTTTCCCGCCGCAAAACATGGGACGGGTGCTGATGCTCAGCGCGACACGGCTTCCATCCCTTGCAAGAATTTCCAGCTCATAATTGAGAGGAGCCTCACCGGCGATCTCGGGATCGAGCATTCTTTGCCCGAAATGCGAATACTCGGGAGCAATGAGGTCCGTAATCTTCATCTCAAGCGCTTTGGCCCGGCTATAGCCGGTTATCCGTTCGACGGCACGATTGACGGACAACAACTTCCCGTTGAAGTCATAGGTGCATATGATGTCGCTGGCATTTTCAAACAGCTCCCGATAGCGGCTCTCGCTTTCCGGAATTCCTTCCTTGGCGCTAATTCCGGAAGGAATGCGCACAACCTCCTGTTTATGGTCTTGGAATCGATCCGCCAAGGCGGGCTCGCTTTGGATGAGAAAGCCAAGGTTGTCGCGGACAGCCGGATGGTCTTGTGCGCTGATTTCGGGATGAGCCTCCAACCACATATGAGAAGCTTTGATGCCGGCGAGAAGCGCCGCCAAGTAAGGGTATCTTTCCGGTCCAAGTAAGTCTTTCAATTCCATGATGCATCGTGCGGACTCCGGCATTTCCAGGAAGACCGCCGCGCAGCAGTTTGCAAGGGCTCCCTCAAAAGCCGCGTCGTTTGCAGGCCAGGAATCCAGAGGATGGGGCTGGCCCGCGAGAGTTTCATAAGCCCGTTCCAAACCGGCGGAAGTGATGGAGGGGGTTTCCAAAAACTCTCTTACTTCCTGCGGAGCCAGCCCCAACCGGCGCAGCATGCATGAGTGCGTAACGACAAAGTATGGGGATGCGGCATAGCGCGAAAGGCGGAGAGCCAGTCTTTCCTTGAAGAGCTCAGGAAGCGGGTTGTTGTAATAAGAAGCGAGCTGTTGGCGCCATAAACCCTGGAGCAATGAAGGAAACTCCAGCGCCGGCGCGAAGAGAGGCGGGAAGAATCCGAGGCGGTCTTCGATTTCGGCTTTAATCTTTTCCGATGTCGGTGCGGCATCGGAAGCTTGGACTTTGGGCAAATCGGCCTCGAGACGCTTAAGTTCAGCCAATTTCTCCCAGAGAGGCTCGAGTCGATCGCCGAGCAGGCTTTCGCTTTCCATTTTGATCAGAATCCATCGAAGATATTAAGCTGCTTGAACGACCCCCTCGTCATTGGTTCAAGTGGCGCAAATGCGATAAAGCAAATCCAGCAAGGGCAGCGCTAATATGCCCGAACCAGAATTCTGGGCTTTCCCCACAAAAACGCAAGCTAAAAGTTTGCACCGCCGCGGCCGGAAAAAATTGCCGATTGTCCCGATTTTGCGGATACCCTATTCACCGGCATTCCGCGCAAGGATGGATGAAAAAAGACTCCCTCCGCATCGCAATCATTTAGCCTGGAATTCTCACCGGCTTTCTGCCGGAGCGGCGCATGCGTGGCGGCTTTTTTCTTTTCATCATGATTTCTTACGCGCCATGGGGAGAATAAATCCCGGCCCTTCATTTTAGAATCGGTATCGCGATTGATATCGGGTAGCCCCTATTTTTGCCCCGGCTATAATAACAAAGCCGGCCTTCGATAGCGATATCAATTCCGATGGATTCCGGTTGCCGCCAAGCAATCAATGGCCGTTCTTTCATGGAGGTATGACCTACGCGGCAACCACCACGCAATCGCCGCCGCTGTTCTTGGCTCGGTTCAGGGCTGCCTCCGCTGACCGGAGCAGCGTCTCAACGGTCTGCCCATGGTCCGGATAAACGGCCAATCCGGCCGACAGCGTAATCTGTTTCAGCTGTTCGGTCTGATACTTGACCTCAATGGCCCGGACCTGGTTGCACAGGCTTTCCGCCCTTTTCAAGCCGATCGCGCAGCTGCCTTGGGGAAGAATGATGACATAAGTCTGGCCGCTGTATCTGCAGGCAATATCTCCTTTGCGGACATTGGTCTGAATCAGCATTCCGGTTTTGCGCAGGACCGAATCTCCGACATCCAGGCCAAAACTGTCGTTCAGCAATTGGAAATTATCGGGCGCCAGCATGATCACGCTGATCGGATGCTGGGTACGAGCCGCGCGGCGCAACTCAAGTTCCAGAGACTCTTCCATGAAACTTCGATTGAAAAGGCCGGTCAGCTGGTCACGAATCGACTGGTTGCGCAAGGTCTCATGCAGTTTGAGGTTCGACAGCGCCATGGCTACATGCTCTGCCATTGCCATGGCCAGACGAAGTTTGGCTTCAGGCATCGGAGCATTCTCCGGCTGTATCAGATGCAGGATGCCCAACGCCTCGCTCTGCGCCATCATGGGAACGCATAGGTATCCCGAGGGCGGGGGCGTACTGAGGTGCTTGCACAGCAAACCCACGCGGGTGTCTTCAACCCAATGCACCCTTCCTCGGCGCAGCGCCCAGCATTCCTCCGGGGCGAAGGTAAGTTCGATCCGCGAAGTGTCGCCCCATTCCGCTACGGCCTCCACAATGTTGTGCATCAGACCAAGCACGAAAAGCGCGCCACCCTGGAGCGGGAAAATTTCCTGGGCGGTCCGCACAATGACCGCGTAGATTTCTTCTTTGGTGAGGCAAGCGCGAAGGACATCTCCCATTTCGCTGAGCAGGGTCATTTCTCGCGTTCGCTGCTCGAGTTCCTGCACCCACGCTTCCAGCTTCTGGTTGGCTTGCTGCAAAGCCTCTTCGGTTTTTTTTCGTTCGGTGATGTCCCGCGCGATGCCTTGAATGCCAACCAGTTTGCCTTCCTTAAATATGAGGCGGTGGCTCACTTCCAGTGTTGCCCGACTTCCGTCCTGGGCGATGATACTTAGTTCCTGAGTAATCGGGGCTCCGTCCGCAAGCTGGCGATCAATCATCCTTTGCGCTGTCTCCTGGAACTCCGGAGCCACAAACTGGCTGAAGCTCATCCGCAGAGCTTCAGCCCGGGCATATCCGGTAATTCGTTCTGCGGCTTTGTTGATGGACGTAATCTTTCCCGAAAGATCCTGGGTATACATCATGTCGTGGGCGTTTTCGAACAACTCGCGGTAGCGTTCTTCGCTGACGCGCTTCCCTTCTTCCGCCAATTTCCGCTCCGTGACGTCGCGGATAATAGCCAGGCCGCCGATCACTTCGCCGCCATGCGCGTCATACATGGGGCCGTAATAGCCTTCAAAATACGCTTGCTTGCCGGTGCCGGGTACCGAATAGCCTTTATCCCTGGAGATGGCTCTTTCCCCTCTGAGCGCGGCTGCGAAATTTACATCCTCGCCGAGCTCAACAAGCAAAGGACATGCTTTGAAAACGGATCTGCCCAGAGTCTGCTGCGAACTGAGTCCGAAAATCCTCTCCATGCCGGGATTCCAGACTGTGAAAACGAGGTTGCGATCGAAAGCAAGAATTCCGTCCAAACTGCTGTTGATGAGCCGTTCCAGCAGCTGTTTTTCGGCTTGAAGTGAAGTTTCCGCCCACTTTCTGGAGCTTATGTCCTCGACCGTGAGCAGACAAAGGCGCGCGCGGGGACCGCCGCCGGCAATCGGCGAAGCCGTCAGCTGAACCCAAATATGTTCCCCGTTCTTGGTGAGAATCTGCACCTCTGTTTTTGAGCAGGACGGCACTCCATCAAGCGCTTCAGCGATGGCCTGCATGCAGGTATTCGGCTCCGTGGCGAAGTCCTGGATGTGGAGAGATAGGATTTCCCGCTCCGTGCGATCCAACATGTTGCAGAGCGCACGATTTGCCTTAAGAATCCGGAGCTGAACATCGACCAAAGCCATCCCGAAAGGCGAATCATCGAATAGAGTTGCCGGAAGATGTGTTTCTTCCCCTTCCTGGCCGGCGCCCCTGCTTTCAGGATGATTTCCCACAGCCGGATGTTGGAGAATCAAACGGTGGAGCTGCGCGATTTCTTTGCGCAGAGATTCCAGCTCATCCGCAAGAATTTTTTTGGGCTTGCCTTCAGCATTCATAGTTCTCAGACTGACCCGGCCCGTGCGCAGGTCCCGACCAATCTCCCGCAGCGATCATCGAAACCCAAAATCAGGCGCCGGAACAGCTTACGCATCTCCTTCGCCGCATTTTGGTTATCGTAAGCCGCATGTTGAATCTTTAGGCAAATTCGCCGCGGCACGGCTCTGCTCAACCCAACCGGCGCTGCATGCAAGGTTAGGATCTGGGCATATTCCATGCTTTCCCGCCCGCTGGTATTATATCTTTTTTGGGAACCAGGCTGACATGGGCAGCGAATACCGGATTGAAGGACAAAGCCCTTGAAAAGCCCATACATGATTTCGCCTTGGTAAGGAGCAGCGCAGACAGGCGTGGATACAAAGCGCGCGACCTGTGCGGGGCGGGTCTCCCCGTCACGCCCGGATGTGCCGCCGCAGTATAAACCTTGAGTGAGAAATGCGGGTCAAGGCCTGCACTATCGAGGAATCGCGCATGAAATATGAAGGGATGATTTACCGGCCCCCCAGTGAAGCCGACAGTTTGATTCTACAGGTCACAGTAGGGTGTTCCTACAACCGTTGCACTTTCTGTCATTCCTTCCAGGGCAAAACTTTCCGCATAAAGTCTTTCGAGGAAATCAAGGAAGACATCGACGAAATCAGCATTTATGGACGCATCCCGCGAGTGTTTTTGGCCGATGGAGATGCGCTGATAATTCCTCAGCCTCACCTTGTCCGTATCCTGAGCTACATCAAACTGAAGATCCAGGGACTCGAAAGGGTCGGAATCTATGCCAACGCGGTGGATATCCTCAAGAAGAACACCGAAGAATTGAAGGAGTTGAAAAGCCTGGGGCTGGGGATCATCTATCTGGGTTTGGAAACAGGGAACCCGGAGGTTCTGAAGCGGATCAAAAAGAACGCAACGATTGACCAAATGGTCCGAGCGGCCGGGCGGGTCAAAGAAGCCGGGATTCTTCTTTCGGTCACGGTGCTTCTCGGAATCGGAGGCATGGAATTAAGTCATGCCCATGCAACGGATACGGGAAAAGTGCTTTCCGAAATGGACCCTGAGTACGTCGGCGCGCTTTCTCTGATTGTCGTCCCCGGAACTCCCATTGCGGAGGAAATCAAATCCGGGAAACTTGTCCTTCCAACACCTTTCGAGCTGATCCGGGAATTGGGAACGATGATCACAAACTGCCGGTTCACCAATTGCTTCTTCGCTTCAAACCACGCCTCCAATTACCTGCCCTTGCGCATCCGCATGCCGGGAGATAAGGAGAAGGCCCTCCAATTAATCCGCGAGGTTCTCGACCGGAAAGATCCGGCATTATTGCGTCCGGAATATCTGCGGGCGTTGTGACAAAGCCACACGGATACATGCCGGGCTTACGCGCCATCGTGGCGGCTCGGGAGCCTAACATCCGGGGTGCTCCTTTCCGCGGCACCAGGTTCCAGGGATATTCTTGGAATGGTGATTATAAGCAGGAAAGCCAGTAGCATGGTCACAGCGGCGATAATGAATACCATCCTTAATCCGGCCTCCATCGAGGTACGGATGGCCTGAACGGTCCGATTAAAAAGCGCCTCCCCGCCATTTCGCTTGAGCAGCGTTTCTCTAAGTGCGTTCATAGCGGGCTCAGACAGCAGGACGCGCGGATTTCCCAGAGAGGTCATAGCCGCCTCATCCGCAATCTGAGTCAGGACTGCGGGAAGCGAGGTTTTCAGCGTACTGTTGTATTGAATATTCATCGCGGATCCCAGTATTGCCGGCGCAATCGCCATCCCCATCGCAATGCTGAAAAAGAGGGCGCTGGTCGCTACTCCCAGCAGTCTTCTGGGAACGGCAGCCTGGATCACCACCGTGTTGACGGTGGGAAATGCACCCAGCCCAATTCCCGTCAGCGTGCAGGCTACGACTCCCCAAAAAACAGGCGTATCCGCCGTGAAAAATATCATGCCGGACATTATGGCCGTGAGCATCGCATAGCCGACGACATACATCCATTTGTAAGTTTTTGTGCGGGCAAGCAGGAATCCGGTGGGGACACCGATGATTGCCATTAGAACGCCCAGCGGGGTAATGACTTGTCCGCTCAACATGGCATTGATACCCTGGATGCCCTGCATAAAAAGCGGATAATAGAGGGTCATGCCCATCATTCCGAAAAAGGACAGGAACCCGGCGGCCGAGGCGGTGAGAAAAGGACGGTTCTTGAGCACTTCAGGATCCAGAATGGGTTCTTCCGCTTTGGACTCGGCCTTCAAAAAGAAGACCGAAAAAAGAATGCACATGGCGAGCAATGATATGACTTGGACGGATCCCCAAGGATAAGCGGTTCCGGCGAAGGAAAGACCGAATATGAGGGCCGAAGAAGCTATGGCCACAAGGATGATGCCGCTCACGTCGATTTGCGGGTTGCACCATGGATCAGCGCGGGCATGCCGAAAAGCATTATCATGCATATAACGACCACTGGCGCGATCCACCAGAAAATATGGCGCCAGCCCAAGCCATCCACAAGCCACCCGCTCAATGTGGGGCCGAACAATGCGGGAATGGCAAACGGGATGTTCAGCAATCCGACCCATTTGCTTCTTTCTCCTCCCACAAACAAATCGCCGACCACCGCGAAGCAGAGCGGCGCGACCACTCCTTGTCCGAGGCAAAGGACCGTGCGGGCGCCGATGAGAGCGATAAACGTCGTGCTTGCGGCACACAGGATTGTCCCCAGCAGGAAAACGGCAAGTGACACCAGCAATACGGCCCGTCGCCCATATATGTCCGAAAACTTGCCGGCGAGAAGCGTTCCCAAAGCCAGGCCGAGCGACGGGATGGAAACGCTCCAGGAGTACAGGGCCATGCCATCCAGCGCGGCTGCTATCTTAGGAGCCGCTACGTTCCAGGTCTGCAGAAAATAACTAAAAATGAAATAACTCAAGATAACCGACGCGAGCGCCGCGTGGATCTGCTTCTTGGTGTAAGGATGGCTGGGGATTTGAGGATGCTCTTGGGTCATTATCGATTTCTCCTAAGCCGGTCGAAAGCCCCGGGTCCCATTTAAAAAGGCGAGCGCTGCTCTTTTTGCCATGCCGCGGCTTCGGTTGCAAGCACGTAATTGTCCGAACCCTACCGTCCCGTATAATTAGTTTCTGTCGCGAAACCATTCAAATTGGCGGCCAGTCCAACCCCGAAG
>JBBISO010000134.1:0-8280 GCA_037441325.1 Acidobacteriota bacterium
GAGGCCTCAAGCTCAAGGCCTCCAAAATCCCCATTCCCATCGCCTACGGCGCTGCATTCGAAGGGGAGCGAGTGCGCAAGGAGAATCTTCACGTGGAATTCGGCGGCAAGTATTCTACTGCCTTTGAATACCTGCGCGGACGGTCCATGGACCAAATCGAGGACGGCAAAGTGGTCATTATAGGCCCCGATATAGACAAAGTCGCCCCCGGCCAAGCCATGCCCTTGGGCACTTTGGTGGAAGTCGCCGGCCGCAATTTCAACCCGGACTTCGAGACCGTGCTCGAGCGCAGAATTCACAAATTCGTCAGCTGCGCCGCTGGCCTGATGCACATTGGCCAACGAGACATGCCGTGGATTCGAGTCAGCACCGAAGCCTACCAGAAAGGTTTCCGATTGAAGCACATGGGTGAGTTGCTGATACACAAGTACCATGATGAGTTTTCCGGGATTGTCGACAAAGTGCAGGTCACGATCTTCACGGATGAAGAAAAGATGCAGGAGGTTCTAAAGGAAGCACGCGAAGCCTACCGCAAACGCGACGAGCGTACGGAAGGAATGCAAGACGAGGATGTCGACCGTTTCTACAGCTGCGTCTTATGCCAGAGCTACGCCCCTAATCACGCGTGCGTCATAACACCCCAGCGGTTGGGCCTGTGTGGAGCATACACCTGGTTGGACTGCCGGGCAGCCTACGAGATGGATGCCCGAGGTCCGAATCAGCCCATCACAAAGGGCGCCTGTGAGGACCCGGTTATGGGAGTCTGGCAAGGGGTCAATGAATATATCGTCAAGGCCTCCAACGGCCATGTTCAACGAGTGTCGATGTACTCGATCATGCAGGACCCGCAGACCAGCTGCGGTTGTTTCGAGTGCCTCGTCGCCGTTTTGCCGGAAACCAACGGCGTCATGATCGTCAACCGGGAATTCCAGGGAATGACTCCGATCGGCATGACTTTCTCCACCATGGCGGGAGAGGTCGGAGGAGGGCTGCAAGCTCCGGGATTCCTTGGAGTGGGCAGGATGTATCTGGTCAGCAAGAAATTCATTTCGGCCGAGGGCGGCCTGCAGCGGCTGGTCTGGATGCCTCAGGAGTTCAAGGAAGAAATGCGAGACCGCCTCGAAAAGAGGTTTCGCGAAATGGGGCGACTCGACCTCTTGGACAAGATCGCCACCGAAAAAGATGCCACCTCGGTTGATGAGCTGGTGGAGTTTTTGCAAAAAGCAGAACACCCGGCCCTGGCGATGGAATCCATGATGGGTTGATCAAGGGAGAGCAAAATTTATGGCCAAGCTCACAGGCATTCAGATTTATAAGCTCTTGCCAAAGACAAACTGCGGAGAGTGCAATTTCCCGACTTGCATGGCATTCGCCATGCAGGTCGCGGCCAAGAAGGTGGCCCTTGAGGCATGCCCGTACGCCTCCGAAGAGGCAAAGCGGGAGCTGGCTGAATCGGCGGCCCCTCCGATGCGCACCATTGCCATAGGCGCCGGTCCGGGAGCCGTTCAGGTCGGGGGCGAGACAGTCCTCTTCCGCCACGAAGAGAAATTCCACCGCCCCACAGCCATAGGTATCTGCGTCCGCGACACCGAAGATGTCGCAGCCCAAATCGGTTCCGTGAATCTGTTGAAGTTTGTGCGCACCGGAAAGCCGGTGCGCGTGGACTTGATAGCGCTGGAACAAGCCGGCGATACTGCCTCTTTCGTCGCAGCGGCAAAGCTGATCCGAGAGAATATCGAGCTTCCGGCGGTGCTTCTTAGCTCGGATCCGGCGGCATTGGAGGGAAGCCTGCAGGTACTGGCTGACCGCAGGCCGCTGGTTTATGCCGCCGACAAAGGCAATCATCAGGAGCTTGCGCAGCTTTGCGCGAAACACAAAGTGCCGCTGGCGGTCAAGGGGGATACCCTCGAGGATTTGGCGGACCTGACCGGCAAGATCCGGCAGAACGGCGTGGAAGACTTGGTTTTGGCTCCCGCCGTCAAGAACGCGGCGGAAGGGCTGACCTGCCTTACCCAGTTGAGACGCCTCGCTCTGGAAAAAGTTTTCCGGCCGCTGGGCTATCCGGTTTTGGTGCAGGTTGCGGCGGAAGATCCGGTTCAGGAAACGCTGCGGTCAATCATATATACGTGCAAATACGCTTCAATCATGATCATGCGGGGCAAAGAACCGTGGCAGGTCCTTCCGGCCCTTACGGCCCGATTCAATATTTTCACCGATCCGCAGGTGCCGAACGCTGTCGATGCACATCTCTATAAAATCGGCGAACCAGGTTCGGATTCGCCGGTGTTGGTCACGACAAACTTCGCGCTCACCTATTTCACAGTCGAAGGCGAGGTAGAGAACAGCAAGGTGCCCGCCTACATAACGGTCGTGGACACCGGCGGCCTGGGAGTTTTGAACTCTTACGCCGACGACAAACTGACCGGCACAACTATCGCGAAGGCCGTCAAGTCATCGGACGTCATGACCCAAGTGCGCCACAATAAGGTGATTATCCCGGGACTGGTGGCGGTTCTCAAAGGGGAACTCGAGGATGAGTTGGGTTGCGAAGTAGTCGTTGGCCCGGAAGAAGCCGCCGGGATACCTAACTTTTTAAGGATGGAGTGGAAGGCGGAAGCCGGCAGGTAGGCAAATGGGTTCAGCAGCAGGGGCGGTAAGAGAACACAAAGCGCAGGTCACCTTCTTGCCCGAAGGCGACAGCATTCGGGTGCCGGTGAAAACCACAATTGCGGCTGCGGCCAAAACCGCCGGGGTGAATCTGACAAGCCCCTGCGGAGGGGACGGCCTGTGCGGCAAGTGCCGGGTGATAATCAAACAGGGGAACGTTTCAGCCCTGCCGACCAGCTTGCTCAGCCGTGAGGAAATCCGGCTCGGATACGTTCTCGCCTGCCAAACCATGGTCATGGGCGACGTTGAGGTGGAGGTGCCCCCGGAGTCTCGCGTCGAAGCCGCACAGATTCTGATAGACCTAGATGCCCAGCGCTTTCGCGCCATGCATCCGGTTGCGGGAGCTGTTGAGGTGCGGTTTGCACCTCTCACCCGCAAACTCTACCTGGAACTGCCCCCTCCGACTCTGGACGACAATCTTTCCGACCAGTCGCGCCTCTTCCGGGAGATTCGCCGGCAGGTGCACGCGCCGATCATGCAATTAGGGCTCAAGGTATTGACGGCTTTGCCCGAGATTTTGCGCGAGGCCGGCTGGAAAGTAACTGTTACCCTGGGCTGGCGCGGAGGCACACTGGAAGTCCTCCAGGTCGAACAAGGCGACGCTTCGGGCCGAAACTTGGGAATTGCCGTCGACGTGGGCACCTCGACCGTCGTCGCCCATCTGATTGATCTGGATACGACCGAGAGGCTTGATGCCGAAGCAAGGTACAACTCCCAGCGCGCCTGGGGTGACGAGGTCACTCGCCGCATCATCCATGCCGGCACCCTGGACGGACTGGATGAGCTGCAACATGCGGTGGTGAATGATATCAATCGGATGATTTCGGCGCTGGTGGAGCGCAACAATGTTTCGCTGAGCGACATTACTTCCGTCATCTGCGCCGGCAACTCGACCATGACACACTTGTTGCTGGGCCTGGATCCAACCCCGATTCGCAAGGCACCTCATGTGCTCGCATCGGCGGCCACGCCCCCCATCCGAGCGGTGGAAACCGGCATCCAGATCAATCCGCGGGGCCTCCTCTATACTGTCCCGAGCATCGGCGGATGGGTCGGCGGCGACGTGACGGCAGGCATCATGGCCGTCGGCCTGCGACGCTCGGAAAAAGTGCAGATGCTGATTGACATCGGCACAAACGGGGAAATCGCAGTAGGCAACCGCGAATGGACGATCGCGTGTTCGGCTTCGGCGGGCCCGGCATTCGAAGGATCGGGTGTGAAACACGGGATGAAGGCGATCCACGGCGCGATTGAGCGCGTGGAAATCGGATCCGAGGGCTCAGTTCATTATCGGACGGTCGGCAATGGCCGCCCCCGGGGCATCTGCGGATCCGGGCTGATCGATTTGGTTGCAGAAATGTACAGGACCGGATTCGTCGATCGCTCAGGACACCTGCTGGAGGGCAAAGCCTGCAGCCGCGTGCGCGAGCGGAACGGGATGTTGGAGTTTCTCCTCGTGCCCGCCTCGCGTTCGGATATCGGCAAAGATATTGTGATCACCCAGTCAGACCTGTCCAATCTGCTGAGCGCCAAGGCGGCGATTTACTCCGCCACCCAGGTTCTGGCCCGCGCTATCGGGCTCGATTTCGCCAGGATTGAGCAGCTTTGCATCGCCGGCGGATTCGGCAATTATCTGGACCGCGAAAAGGCGATTGCGATCGGTTTGATTCCTGACTTGCCTTTGGAAAAAATAAAATTTGTCGGGAACACATCTATTCTGGGCGCTGAGTTGGGGCTGCTGTCCGAAGATGCCTGGCAAGAACTGAATTCCATTGCGGAGTCGGTCACCTATTACGAACTCATTAATTATCCCGATTATTACGACGAGTTTCTGGCGGCGCGCTTTATCCCGCATACCGACCTCAGCAGGTTCAAATCGGTGAAACACATGCAGCTGATGGAGGCATGTATTTAGATGGCATTTACTTTCGCCGTGGCCGGCAAGGGCGGTACGGGCAAAACAACCCTGGCGGCTTTGCTGATCGAGACCCTGATCGAGCACGGGGAGAAGCCCATTCTGGCGGTCGACGCCGATCCCAATCCTAATCTGGGCTATCTGCTCGGGTATAGGGTGGGAAAAACCATCAGCGATATGCGCGACGAACTGCTGGACCAGATCCGCCAGCTCCCCGCAGGAGTGACCAAGAATGACTACCTGGAGATGGGGATTCAGGAATGCCTGTGGGAGGGGCCGGGAGTCGATCTGCTGGTCATGGGGGCAGGCGAGGGGCCCCGCTGTTACTGCGCAGTGAACAGCGTCTTGCGCCGCTGCATTGACCGCCTGCGGGACGCATACCGGTATGTGGTGATGGACAATGAGGCCGGCCTGGAGCATTTGTCCAGATGCACAACCCAGGATATCGATGCGCTCTTCATCGTCAGTAACGGCACGCCGGTGGCGCTGCAAACGGCTTTCAGGATCCATAAGCTGACCACCAAGCTCGCGCTGCGCATCGCGAGCCAGTATCTCGTCCTCAACGATTTGGACAGTGGCGGCTTGGCTCAAATCAAGGAAAAAGCGCGGCAGACCGGATTGGAATTGCTGGGTGTTGTTCCTTCCGACAGCCGCCTGCGCCAGCTCAGCCGGCAGGGAGAACCATTGTCCAAGCTGGCTGCGGATTCGGAGGCTCGAAAGGAAGCACGGAAATTATTGGACATGGCTCTGGCGCGGGCGGGTCTCGGTAATCCGGCGCCGCTGGCCGTGGGAGTGGACCCGAAATTATAGGAAATCTTATTAGGTGCTTGAGCACAAGGGGGGCTAATGCTTCCAGAAGCAAAAAAGACCTGGAGTGGGCGAATAAATACCGTGACCATAGGGGCAACTCAGGCCGAAGGGGGGACCCGGTCGTTCACCATCGCCATCGGAGGATCAGCAACACTTCCCTTCCTCGGCTTTGAGGGCAACTTCGCGCATCCGGTCGTGGCAATGGAAGTCTTGGATGTATGCCCGCAAGAGTGGCCGGACCTGCTGAAGGAACCATTCGGCAGTGCGCTGGAAAAGCCGGGACCCTGGGCCCGGCGCTGCCTCGAATTTGGAGCCGATCTGATCTGCCTGCGCTTGCTCGGCTGTCACCCCGAGCATGGCAACCGCTCTCCCGACCAAGCAGCCCAGGCTGTCAAAGAAGTCTTGCAAGCGGTCCCGGCTCCTCTGGTCATCATCGGCACAGGGAATGCGGAAAAGGACAACGAAATATTCCCGGTGGTGGCCGAAGCCGCTGCGGGTGAAAACTGCCTGATCGGAAACATCGATGAGAAAAATTACAAGACGCTGGTGGCCGTATGCACCGCATACAAGCACAAGATCATCGCAGAGTCGCCGTGCGACGTGAATATGGCCAAGCAAGTCAACATTCTGGCCCAGGACATGGGTTTCCCGGTGGAGAACATTGTAATCAACCCCTCCTGCGCGTCCCTCGGATACGGCCTGGAGTACGTGTACTCGGTGATAGAACGAGCCCGCCAGGCCGGCCTGAAGGGGGACAGGATGTTGGGACAGCCAATTGTCTGCGACATAGGCACCGAGGCCTGGGGTGTTAAGGAAGCTCGCGTCTCTGAGAGCGAGATTCCCGAATGGGGTTCGCAGCGCCGCCGGGCGCCCTTATGGGAAGCGTCCACCGCCGCCGCTTACCTGATGGCCGGCGCTGACCTGCTCATTCTGCGTCATCCCGAGGCAGTTGAGGCTGTCAAGAAGTTCAGTGCCGAACTGGCCGGGGCCGCTGCCGGCGCCAAAGCGCCCGGCGCTACAGACTAAAGGGGACATATCTATGGGAGTCATTCTGATCGCGGAGCGAATCAATGGTTCGTTCAAGGATGTAGGCAAAGCAATTCAGGAGAAGGACAAAGCCGTAATTCACGATTGGATAGCTAAGCAGGTCGCAAGCGGCGCCGACTACCTGGATGTGAACATGGGAGCGGCATCGCGCAATCCCGATGACTTTGCATGGCTGGTCGAGGTTGTGGCCAAGGCATCGCCCATCCCCCTGTCGATTGACTGCAATCGCCTCGACATGTTCCGCATAGGGCTGAAGACTTATCGGGACACGGCCGGAGACCGCCCGGTGCTTATCAACAGCACGACCGCCGAAGACAGCAAGCTTGTCCCGCTTATGGAAATGGCGTCCGAATACCAAGCCAGCATTATAGGCGTGGTCATGGATGAAAGAGGGAGCCCGCAGGATGTGGATCGCCGCCTGGAGTTAGGCGCCAAAATCTTCGGCGCGGCAATCGAGGCCGGACTGGCGACCGACCAGATTTTCCTTGATCCCATCGCCATGCCCCTCAAGTTCATGCAGGAACAGGCCAAAAACGTGCTGAACGCCATCCAGCAGATGACCATGCTTTCGGATCCGCCCCCGCACATTTCCGTCGGCTTGAGCAACATCTCGTCGAAAGCCGGGGAACGCAAGCTCATCAATCGCACATTCATGATCATGGCAATGGCGGTCGGGCTGGATGCGGCGATCCTGAATGTGTGCGACGAGGACATGCGCAACGCGGTTGCCACCGCCGAACTGGTGATGGGCCAGGAGATTTACAGCGATGCATATTTGAAAGCGTATCGCCAGAGAGGCGCGGCGCAGGCGTAACCGGAGAAAATTAGTGCCCGCGGGCAGATTGCCCGCAGGAGTGCGTAACCCCGGCGGCGTTCGACGCCGCCGGAAAATGAAAAGTCAAGTTTATAAGCGAGGCAGCTATGGAACCAAAGAGTGTTGATCGCGCTACACAAGAAATGCTTCAGCATGCCCAGAATCAAAAATTCGAAACAGCCTGGGATCGCTGGGATGAACAGCAGCCGCAGTGCGGCTTCGGCCAGCTCGGCGTTTGTTGCCGAATCTGTAACATGGGACCATGCCGCATCAATCCGATCGGCGGTGAGCCGCTTAGAGGGGCATGCGGAGCGGATGCGGACACAATTGTGGCCCGCAACCTCGCGCGCATGATTGCCGCCGGAGCGGCGGCTCACTCCGACCACGGCCGCGATGTAGCCCATACTCTTTCTTTGGCTGCGGAAGGCAAGGGCGGCTACAGCATCAAGGATCCGGTGAAGCTGCGCAAGATCGCAGCCGAATTCGGGATTGCGCCCGACGGCCTTACCGAGGCGGAGCTGGCTGAGGCCCTAGCCGAACGTGCTCTCCACCAGTTCGGGCAGCAGGAAGGGGAACTTCTCCTCATTTCGCGGGCGCCGGCCAAACGCCAGGAGATCTGGCGCCGGCTCGAGATCGCGCCGCGCGGCATCGACCGTGAAGTCGTCGAGGTGATGCACCGCACCACCATGGGAGTCGATACGGACTACCGGAACATTCTCCTGCATGGGATGCGCGCTGCGCTCGCCGACGGATGGGGCGGATCCATGATCGCAACTGACCTGCAGGATATCATGTTCCGCTTGCCCAAACCTTTGCGGTCCGCAGTGAATTTGGGCGTGCTGAAGAAGGATGCCGTCAACCTCGTGGTCCATGGACACGAGCCCCTGCTTTCAGAAATGATCGTGGCTGCCGGCCGGGATCCGGAGCTTTTGAAACTGGCCGAGAAGCAGGGAGCCAAAGGGATCAACATCGCGGGAATCTGCTGCACGGCCAATGAAATTCTGATGCGCCACGGCGTTCCGATTGC
>JBBISO010000135.1:0-981 GCA_037441325.1 Acidobacteriota bacterium
ACGGGGCCCCAGCAGGCATAGGCCAGCACTCGCGACGCCGCATCCTGCGCCACCAGGATGCGGTAATCGGCCTGCTGCGGATGGTTAAGATAAAGATCCACCAGTTCCAGGGCGCAATCGATTTCAGTTTGATTGAAAACGCCGGCCGACGCGACTAAATGGGCGACGGCGGCGCGGTCGGGGGGTTCCATCGGTCGAATTAAGGCATCCGAATGGTCGTCAGGTTGCATAAACGGCGACGGCTTTGTGGGCGCCACGTTTCATGGCTTCCTCACTGATCCGCAGAATAATCTCGGAATAGGAGTAGCCGGCAGCTCGAGCGGCCCGGGCGAATCCCGCTTTCGGCGAAATGTCCGGGTTTGGGTTGACTTCGAGCACATAGACACGGCCGCGGAAATCCATGCGCATGTCGATGCGCGCGTAATCCCGGCAACCGATGCATCGATAGCTTCGGATTGCGATTTCCCGGATCCGCTTCTCGAGGTGCTTTGTGATTTTCGCCGGACAAATCGGGACGGTGCAGTTGTACATGAAACTCTCTTCATCCCACTTGGCGCGGTAACTCACAATCCTCGGCTCGCTTTCCGGCATGCCCGAAAAATCGATTTCGGAAACCGCGAGCACTTCCGGAGCTCGATCCCCTACCACGGAAACATTGAATTCTCTCCCGCCGAGAAATTCTTCGACGAGAGCTTCCTGACCGTACACGTCATGGATGTATCGGACCTGCTTTTGATACTGCTCTTCCCCATAGCATACAGACTGGTTGTTAATACCCAAGCTGGCGTCCTCACGGCAGGGTTTGACGATCACCGGGAAGCGCATGGCCCGCGGGACTGCGGCCGTTTGGCCCGGATAAACGAGGTGACCCGCGGGGGTGGGAATTCCAGCCGAGCGCAAAACCTGCTTGGCCCGAAATTTATTGAGCGCCAGCCCCAGTGCCAACGGAGTGGAGCCGGTATAAGGGATGCCCATCAGCTC
>JBBISO010000135.1:991-1747 GCA_037441325.1 Acidobacteriota bacterium
GCCAGACACATCTCCAGTTCGCATTTTCCGTTGATCTCTTCGCAAAGATTAAAGATGAATTTCGGAGATATCGCGAACAGCTTCTGGACAAGGTCCGGCGAAAAACGCTCCACGGCCAGTATATGCGGCTGGAACCCGCCCTCCCGAAGACTCCCGGCGACGGCACCGACTTCCTCCCGGAAAATATTCGCCGGGTAGAGCCTTTCATCAAAGCCGTTGAACTCTGAAACGCTAACCGCATTGTAGAGAACCACGCAGTCGTAAGGTTTCATGCGGTCAATCCGTATCGTTTGCAGGCAATGTCCAGCACGGTGTTGATCAGCTGGTTGTAACTCATGCCCGCGGCCCGGGCCGCTTTCGGGAAACAGGAGTTGTCTTCCGGACACGGCAGGATTCCGGGGAGAGGGTTGAGTTCGATAATATGCGGCCGCCCCGCCGCGTCGAGGCGCACATCTATGCGGCACCAGTCACGGCACCGCAGAACGGCGTAAGCGCGCAGGCACATGGTCTCGATTTCCGCCTGCAGCTCCGCGCTTAATCGGGCGGGACATTCAAAAATATTCAGCGGATTCGAACTTTGATCCCAGACCCATTTAGCTTCGAAGGAATAAATGGGATTGACGCCTTCAGGCAGCGAATCGAACAAAATCTCGACCATCGGTAGCGGGTGGGCTTCGCTTCCATTCCCCAGGATTGCGACGGTGAATTCCCGCCCCGGAAGAAACTCCTCGACGAGCGCCGGCTCACGATAAGTGT
>JBBISO010000135.1:1797-8190 GCA_037441325.1 Acidobacteriota bacterium
ATCCCGATACTCGATCCTTCGTGCAGCGGCTTCACCATCAACGGATAATGAAGGCTGTTGAATGAAAAATTATGGTCGCTTACGATCCGAAACCGCGAAGTCGGAAGGCCGTAATATGCCAGTATCTCCTTCGTCCTTGCTTTATCCTGGCAGATATTTAAGGTCAGGGGGTCGCTTGCGCTGTAAGGAATTTGCAGCTGCTCCAAAATCGAGGGAATGTATCCTTCTCTGCAGGGCCCGAATGCGCCCTCCGCCATGTTGAAAACAATATCCGGTCGCGCCTTTTGCAAATGGCCGTAAGCGTCATTGCCGGCATCAATCAGGGTGACCTCATGGCGTTCTTCCAGAGCTGCTTTCACGGCGGCGATCGTTTCCGGCGCATCCCATTCCGCCTGAACCTCCGTGCGGATGCTACCGGGGGGCTCGGACGTCTCTTCGCTTTCCCCCCATTTCATATTGAAAGTTAATCCGACTCTCATCCGCTCCGCCTTTTCCAAACTTGATATAAGGGAATCGGAATTCCTTGTCAAGAAATATTTGACTTTTTACACAAGATAATGGGCCAAAATCTTCTTTGGCTACCAAATCTAGGGGGTAACCTGAACGGCTAATTGCAGCAACGGCTGTCAAGCAATATCAGGGCCATAAACCGTCTCAAAGGCGCAAAAATTGCGGCTTTTTGAAAAATACTCCCGCTTGAAATCTTATTCGAAATATGATTTCATAATATTTCCGCCTCGGGCAGGTCAGCGGAGTTCTCCCCCTGATAATTTTTTTCGCTCGGCGGCCGGAATTCCCGGCCCTCAGACACGAATTTTCCGTCGCCCGCACTTGCCTTCAGCTATAATGTCGGCCCGCGGCTGCTGACCATCAGCTTTTGCGCCTCATTAGGAATGAGCACACAGAAACACCGCGAGATGAGAGCATGAGCGTTTTTTTTAAATTTTCTAGATCGCTGCCCGAATCTCCGCCTTTGTCGGGACTTCCGGTTTTTAATCCGGGAACGATCATGGCTCCGCCGATGCGCTCAAGCCTGATCTCGGCACGGGCCCTCCTGGCTGCTGCTGGGAGTCTTGTCTGCCTTTTTATGGTCGCGGCGCCGGTTCTGGCCGCATACGGACATGATACGGCCGCAGCCATCCTTTATTGCTTATTCTCTCCCATCTGCCATCAAATTCCGGACCGCTCCTTCGTGTTTTTCGGCCATGCCTGGGCGGCCTGTCATCGATGCGCGGGCATTTATCTCGGACTCCTTCTGGCTGCGGCCGTTGAATTCCCCTGGATCCGCCTGCGCCCGCAATCGCGCCGCTTTGGCGTGCTCGCCGGGATACTGCCGCTGCTGCTCGATGCGCTTCTGCCCTTCGCGGGTCTATGGCAGAGCACTTGTGCCGCCCGTTTTGTGACCGGTTTGATTTTTGGAGTTGTTGCTGCTTCGCTACTTGTGCTCGGCGTAGCGGAATTGCTGAGGGAAGCTCCACGCCGGCGCTTTGGGTTCAGTGCTCTCCATTTCAAGGGAGGTCTTTCATGAATGAAGAAAGCATGCTGAAACCGGCTCTGATTGGCGGGGTTCTGCTCGGAATCCTTTCCTCGATTCCCATCATCAGTGCTTTCAATTGCGTCTGCTGCGCCTGGGTCATCGGCGGCGGAGTGCTTGCCGCTTATCTGTATGTGAAGGATTCTGCCGTTCCCGTCACCCTGGGACGCGGCGTTGCGCTCGGACTTTTTACCGGGTTCATCGGCGCAATCGTAAATGCGCTGTTCATGATTCCGCTTTATTTTTTAATGAACCGGGCGGGAACGGGTATTTGGGACGCAATTCGGGAAGCGCTCGAACGGGTGCCCAACCTGCCGCCCGAGGCGGAAGCGGCCCTCAGGGGTCTTTCGGACAAAGCCGGCTTGGGAATCCTCTTCCTAATAACAGCCCTGGTATTCACCCTGTTGGTTTTTTGCCTCGCGGGCATGCTGGGAGGAGCGATTGGAGTCGCGCTCTTTGAAAAACGGAAGCTCGGCCCGCCGCCGTTCAGCACACCAACGCCCAAGACTCCCATGGATCTGCCTCCGTCGCCGGACGCATAGGATCGCGCCACAAGATCAGTCAGCATGTGAGCGGCATCGGCACGTAGGGCCAGGCTGTCGGTGGAAATACCTGGGGCCGCCGCCCGTGCTTGGCATTCCGAGGTATCACAGGAGCGACAAAGGATCCACATCGACGTGGACTTTAGCGGCGGAGATCTTGTGGCGGGCGAGATCGGCAAAGCAATCCTGGAGAAGCGCCGCCGGGTTCGAGCCCGGGTGCCATTTCAGCAATATCTGCACGCGACACTTGCCGCGCAATTTCTCCAGAGGGGCCGGCGCCGGGCCCGAAACGCGCGGCTGGGTTGCCCCTTCATTGCCGGCGATTTGTTGGCGCAATATGCGGGCGATCTTTTCCGCATTGCGGGCAGCTTTGTCAGCATCGGCATCCGAAACCAGGATCTGGACCAGATTCAGAAACGGAGGGTATCCCATCAGGCGTCTGAATTCGATTTCCTTCGCAAAAAATCCCCGATAATCCTGCTCGCGGGCGAATCGGAGGGCATAATTGTCCGGATAAAATGATTGAATAATGACGCGGCCTGGTGCGGTTCCCCTGCCCGCGCGGCCGGCGACCTGAGTGAGCAATTGAAAAGTCCTTTCCGCGGCGCGGAAGTCGGGGAAGGAAAGCCCGGAATCTGCGGCCACAACGCCAACGAGAGTGACCGCCGGAAAGTCATGTCCCTTGGCAAGGATCTGAGTTCCGACCAACAGATCCAGTTTGCGTTGCTCAAAACTGTAAAGCGTGGTGCGCAATGCGCCTCGCCGCCGCGTGACGTCCCGGTCCAACCTCGCGATGCGGGCGCCGGGCAACAAGGCCCGCAGAATGCTCTCGAGCTGTTCCGTGCCCACACCCGCGTAGTACATATAAGGGCCGCCGCAGTTCGAACATCGTGCGGGAACTTCTTTCTCCCGGCCGCAATAGTGGCAGGTGAGTCTGTTTTCCTGCTGATGATAGATCATGCTGACGCTGCACTCCGGGCAGCCGACCACGTGGCCGCAGCTGCGGCACAGCAAAGTCCGCGCGTAGCCGCGCCGGTTCAGAAGAACGATGGCTTGTTCGCCGCGCCGCATACATTCCCGCAATCCTTCCTCCAGCGTCTGGGAAATTATTTTGGTTTTGCCGTGCCGCTGAAATTCGAGGCCCATGTCCACCACCGTCACTTGCGGAAGTGGCTTTGCCTCGATGCGCTCCGGAAGGCAGAAATAGTTCATTTCGCCTTTGTGCGTGGCCGCGTAAAAGGTTTCGATTGACGGGGTGGCGGAACCCATCAGCAGAACTCCGTTCGACTGCCGGACGCGATGCCAGGCCACTTCGCGCGCGTGATAGCACGGCGACTCGTCCTGCTTATAGGACGAATCCTGCTCTTCGTCGATGACGACGAAACGAAGATCCTTCAGCGGCGCAAAGACCGCCGAGCGCGTGCCGACCACAACCTTCGAGCGGCCGTGGCGGATGCGGTTCCATTGATCGAACCTTTCCCCGGCCGACAGGCCGCTGTGCATCAGCGCCACTTGATCGGGAAAGCGCGCCGAGACCAGCCGGCTGAGCATCGGAGTCAAGCCGATTTCCGGAACCAGGAATAAGGCCGTCCAGCCGCGCTTCAGGACTTCCGCGATGAGTTGCAGGTAAACTTCCGTTTTGCCGCTGCCGGTGACACCGTGAATCAGGCAACGGGAGGCCTTCATATGCAGGATGATTTCCAGAATTTCATCCACGATCCGCTGCTGGACAGGAGTAAGTTTCACGCTGATCGCATCTGCGGTCACGCCCAGTTCCAGGGGCACGCGATCGATCTTTGCCGGTTCGATAGCGACGATTCCTTTGCGCTTCAAAGCCCTGGCGATACTGAGCGTGCTTTCCGCAGCCCGCAGCGCTTCCTGCAATCGAAGCGGCGTTGCGGAGGACGCAGCCAGATCATAAAGCCGTTTCTGCGCGGGGGTAAGGCCCACCATAATTTCGGGACCGGCAGGCAGGGCACGAATTCCCAGCTGTTCCTTGCTTCTCACCCGTGCCGGCTTCAGTTTTGTTTCGAGGCAAATCCATTCACCGGAAATCAGGGATTCCAGCCAGGCTTCCGCATTTCGGACACCGGAACGATTCGCGAGTTCCTTCACTGTCATGGCCTTTCCCGGCGCCAAAACCTCCAGCAACGCATTTTCCTGGCGTTTCAGCCCGGGCGGCCTGAGGCCGCCCCCGATAATCGTTGCCGCCTTAGGACTGAGCCTGACCTGTTGCGATCCGGCGATTTGCGTCCCTGCGGGGAAAAGCGCCCGCAGAACCTCGCCGGGGCTTGCGAAGTAGTACTCCGCAACCCAAAGAGCTGTCCGGACCAGAGATTCCGGAATGGCAGGCTCGGGATCGAGCAATTCCTGAAGAGCTCGCAGTTTGAATTTTCCGATCTGCCGGTGATCAAGCGCTCGGACAACATATCCGGTCAATAGCTTCCGGCCGAAAGGGACCAGCACCCGCATGCCCGCGGCGATCGCGCCTCGGAAGCCCGGAGGCACTGAATAAGCGAAGGTCTTGCGAACTCCGACCGGCACGGCGACATCAACATAATTGGGCATAATCGATTTACGATTGACGATTTGCAGGAGCAGGAGGGCGCGCTGCGATCGTCAACGGTCAGCAGTTGTTCGAAGCTATCCAGGACCGCAGATGTCCCCGCACGATCTGCATGTCTTCCCAGACCTTGCGTTTTTCGTACGGATTTCTCAAGAGATAAGCCGGGTGATAGGTCACCATCAGTTTTGCTTCCCCGTAATCGCGAAGGTGGCCTCGCAGCCGGCCGATCGTTTCCGTTGTCCGCAGCAAAGTCTGCGCTCCGAAAGCGCCAAGCGCACAGATCACTTTCGGCTTTACGGCCGCGATCTGGCGAAACAGGAACGACTCGCACGCCGCGATCTCATCCGCTTCCGGATTCCGGTTGTCGGGCGGGCGGCATTTGATTATATTGCAGATATATACATCATCTCTGTTCATCTCCATCGCTTCGATGATTCGCGTGAGCAGCTGGCCCGCCCTTCCGACGAAGGGTAATCCCTGTTCGTCTTCTTCTGATCCCGGGGCTTCACCCACAAACATTAGATCCGCATGAGGATTTCCGGAACCGAAAACAATATTTAGGCGGGTGGGCGCCAGCTTGCAGCGCTTGCAGCCTTTCAATTCCGCCCAAATCTCTTCGAGAGATTCCGGTTTTGAAAACATCGGTTTCAATAGCGAAATATCGGCGATCGTTTTTTGCGTCGGGATTCCGGGTTTGGACACGGAAGCGCGGGGTGCCGGCGGAACCCGTTTTTGCCGCCCCCCCGCGATGGTTTGTTCCCGGACGTCAGGCTTGCGCATCCAGTGAATCCCCAATTCGCGATAGAGCTTCAGATGGCCCAGAATCTCTTTTCCCAGGCGACCCTTATCACTCATGTCCCCAGCTCCAGCTCGTCCAGTATGGAATCATTGTTCCGCCAGTTTGGAGCCGTTCTCACCTGCAGCCCAAGGAAGACTCTACACCCAAGCAGAAGCTCCAACTCCTTCCGCGCCGCGATCCCGAGATCCCGCAGGTGCGAAGCTCCCGCGCCGAGGATAATACCTTGCTGGGACTTTTTTTCAACCAGTATGTCCGCTTCAATCACCACCAGGTTTGTTCCATCCCTGCGGCCCTCGTCGAACTTTTTAACGAGCACCGCCGACGTGTAGGGCAATTCTTCCCGCACCCGTTCGAGCAGTTTCTCCCGAATGAATTCCGCGGCCAGAAATCTCTCTGGCCGGTCGGTGACCTGGTCCGATTCGTAGAGCGGCGTTCCTTCCGGCAAGTACTCAAAAACCCGATCCCGCAGCAATTCGAGGTTTTCGCCGGTGCGGGCCGAGATGGGGATAATTTCCAGGAAACGGTGGGCTTCCGCGTAGCGCTGCATGCTGGGAAGCAACCGCGGCTTGGCGATTTCATCAATCTTGTTGAGCAGAAGCAAAGTCGGCGTTCCGGCCCTTTTCACCGTCTCGAGCACAAAATTTTCTCCGGCGCCAAACGATATGGAAGCATCCACGAGCAGAAGCGCCAAGTCGACCGCTCTCAATCCGCCATACACGCTGTGCACCATGCGGCGGTTCATACCGTAGGCAGGTTTGTGAATCCCAGGCGTGTCCATAAACACAATTTGCCCGCGCGGTTCGCTGACGATCCCGAGAATCCGGTGCCGCGTTGTCTGGGGCTTATCGGAAACAATGGAGATTTTCTGGCCGACAAAAGCGTTGAGGAGAGTTGATTTCCCAGAATTGGGCCTGCCGACGATAACTACGGTTCCGCATTTCATGCCAAATGG
>JBBISO010000136.1:0-8145 GCA_037441325.1 Acidobacteriota bacterium
CTGGCCTGCAAACGTTTGCATTTTCAAATCCGAAGCATTTCAATCGATTGAGATTCCGCATTTGGGTGTCTGCATCAGCGGTTTCGGCTTCACACGCGCGCAGCTGGAAGATCATCCTTTTCAGAAGCTGCCGGTTTTATCCAAGGAGCTTTTCAACATTGTGCTTTCCCACGGCTCCGATGTAAGCCGCGTCCCTGTCGGGAAATCGAAGCATGGACCCTTTGCAGTCGAGGAGATTGCCGGTAAAAATGTTCGATACTGCGCGCTGGGACACTATCACCAGCAGCGCCGGCTGGACAACCCTTTCGATGAGGCCCAGGTATGGTATTCCGGCATCCCCGAAGGCAGAGGTTGGGATGAAGAAGGCGCGTGCGGCTACCTTGTCGGTGAGATCGCAAACGATCTGCTGAGAGTTCAAAGTCAATGTTGCAGCCAATACCCTTTGAATACCCTTACCGTTAATTGCGATACCTTCTCCACGCGCGAACAGATAGTGGATGCTGTGCTGCAGCAAAGCGGTGTCCTGTTTGATTCAAAAACGATCCTCCGGGTCCGGCTGGTCGGATCGCTGGATCCGCGGCTGGATTTGTCGTTTCGGGAGCTTGAAGAGAGGTTGGCGGAAAGTGTTTTATATATCCAATGGGACGACCAGACGCATCCCGGGCTGGATTTCGATTCCTTCGCGCAAGAGAAGACGCTGCGAGGCCGGTTTGTTCGCATCCTCAACGATCGTCTGGCCGCCGCCCCGGAAACGGAGCGGGCGATGCTGGAACGCGCCCGGCTTTATGGGATTCAGGCTCTCAGCGGTCGGGAAGTGAGGCTCCGGTGATCCTTCTGTGCAGCCATGTGCTCGGCTTTGGAAAACTCAGGGGTATTTCTCTGAATTTTGGAGACAAACTGAATGTTGTTTTTTCCGCTAATGAAGGAGGCAAATCGACGCTTCAGCGTTTTTTGGTGGCTTTGCTCTACGGCCAACTGCGCTCGGATCTGAGGATCCAGAGACGATTGGATCCATGGGTTGAGCAGTACAAACCATGGTATGGCTCCGAATATGGAGGGGTTCTCTGGTGCCGGCTGGCGGACGGAAAGGAGTTGGAAATCCGTCGTTATTTCGGCAAGGAGGAATCGCGCATTGAAATAAGATCCGCTGCCGGTGAAGACATCACGCGGCATTATGAACAGCAGCGCAACGGCGAAGTGCTATTTGCCCGATTTCATCTCGGCATACCAAAAGAACTCTTTGAATCCGTGGGAGTGATTCGGGAAAACAAGGTCGCGGAAATCCAAAGCCGCGAGAACATAAGGGATAGGATTGCGAATCTGGCTCAATCGGGCAACGAAGAGCTTTCCGTACGTCAAAGCCTGGTTAAAATCCAAGCGGCGCTGGAGTCAATCGGATCGGAGCGGGCTCCCACCAGACCGTACCGGCAGGCGCTGGACCTTGTGCAAGCTCTCCGGGATGAGCAAAAAGGCCTGGAAGAGCGGCGGTCCCAATTTCAACACTGGGTCGATGACCGGAATCGCATGGCACTGGAAATAACCGGTCTGGAGCGTGAGCTTTCCGCCGCGCGGGCGAACCTCCTCAATGCGCGCAGGCGCGAAATAGCCGGGAAAGTCAAATTGCTGGAGGAAATCGAAAACGATATCCAGACCTTGAGGACCGAAATCGAATCACTGGGAGCCCGGACCGACTTCCCTGCGGACAGGTTGGAGGAGCTGAATCAGCTTATTGGCGCGTGTGAGAGCCTTGCCAAGCCCATGAGCGAGGTTCGGGCCGAAAAAGAGGAAGCGCTTGCCCGCATGGCCCGGGCGGGATCCGAACTGCAGGAACTTGCGGCGTATGCCCCGCTCGCCGCAAGCCCGGAAGCTGATAAAATCACGGAATGGTTCGTAACCTATCTAAGCCTGTTTCTTCAAAAGGACGGCACCCAGAAAACTCTGACCAGATTACAGAACGAGGCGGATTCCCTGCAAATGAGATTGGCGGAAGCGGCCTCCGCCCTGCACGCTCCGGACGTGGATTGGCAGCGCATTGCGCGGGAGGCGGTGGAAGCAGAACAGATTGCTTCCCAGAACTGCGCCGCGCTGGCGGAAAATATGGCTTTGGAAAAATCCAACATTTCTGCCGCGACGCGGGCGGCGTGGAATCGGAGAATCGCAGCGGCCGCAGCGCTGATTCTGGCTGCCGCACCCTCTAGTATGAGGATATTTGGCGGATTCGCTGTTTCTCCCGAATCTGAAATTGCGCTCGCTGCTGCCTTTGCTGTTCTGGCTGCAATTCTGTTTGCCTTCGCTTCAAAATGCGCCAAAGCAGGCCGCAATGCGAAGCAAATACTGCAGAACCTGGAAGCCGCGCGGGTGAACCTGCTGGATGAAGGGAGCAAGAAGCGCCGGGAGCTTAGCCGGGTCATGGCGGATTCGGGTTTTGCCAGTCTGGATGATTTTCTTGAAGCCGCCAAGAAGATAGAACATGACCGTCAAAAACTTTCGGAGATTAGGGCGCGCCATGCAGAGGCGGAAAATCAGCGGGATCGGCTCCAGACTCAATCCGACGAAGTATACCAGCGCTTGAAAGAGGCCCTGGCCAAGGTGGGACTGCCATGCTCTCCAGGCAGCCTCAAGTTTCAGATCGATGCGCTGCGAAACAATCTGCGGCGCTTTCGGGAACTCGACGCAAACTATAGCAGCTGGGTGCAAAGATCTTCCGTTCTGAAATCGCGGGACGAAGAATTAGCGGAGGAATACCGGCGGAAATGCGTCCAGATAGAATCATTACTGGCCCAGGCGCAGGTTGACACGCCCGAAAGGTTTCGTGAAGAGTGCCATAAGCGCCAGAGACTTGTTGAACTTCTCGAAAGGGAGGCCTCACGCACCCGCGAGTTCCGGAGGCTGGCCGGAGATTTAACCCCGTCGCAATGGAGGGACCGGCTTCAGGAACTGATGGAACAAGAGGATCCGCAAAGAGATGAAAAGGACCGGACGATGGGGTCTCAAACCCAAACTCCGGAGACAAACACTACTTACTTGCCCTACTTTCCCACCGTGGCCGAAGCGGAGGAAGAAGAGAAGCGGATCACATCCCGCCTTTTCCGGGCCCGCGAGGAGTATGCCCGCGCAGCCGAACGGACCGACCAGGCTTTCAGGAATTTTCGGGCCTGTTCCGAAATTGAAGAAGATCTCGCAATGGCCGAGCGAAATTGCCGTGAGCTGGAGATGAATCGGCTTGCCTTGAACACGGCGCTCGAAACCATAGAGAATTTATCGCGGCAACAGCAGGAAGTGTTGGCGCCGCAGCTGAATGCAGCGGTGGAGCAGCGGTTCCTGAGGCTTTGCGGGCGCCGGTATGAAGAGGTAAAAATTGATCCTGACTTTCAGGTCTGGGTCAGAGAGCTCAACAGCGGGGAACTCCGCGCGGCAGAGCAATTGAGCCGCGGTACCCAGGATCAGCTTTATTTCGCCATGCGCTTCGGCGTTTTGGATCTCATATCCGATGAGGACGAACGCTGCCCAAGCCTCCTGGATGAACCTTTTGCCGCTTATGACCGCATAAGGTTGGGCGAAGCATTCAGAGTTCTGGGAGACGAAGCGGTTCGCCGCCAGCTGATCCTCTTTACCTGCCGTGAAGATTTGCTTGCCTTAGCCGGAGAACAGGGAGCGAATGTGATTCGCTTGCAGGAATAGCAGGAGGGAACATCCCTGAATTTGAGGTGGCGGGTCGTCGAAATTCGATATCGCTCATCCTCATTCGATCATCTATGCTTTTTGCAATTCAGGAGGTAATTTGTGCTCCAGTTGAAAAATATCGAGCTGGTGCTGAACGGGAAACAAATCCTTCATGACCTCAATCTCGAAACCCGCACCGGCGAAATTCACAGCATCCTGGGCGCCAACGGAACAGGCAAGTCGACTCTTGCCTCGGTGATCCTGGGTTTGAGCGGTTATCGGGAAATCGCGGGAAAGATTATTTATTGCGGGGAAGATATCACCAATTTGTCCATCTCGGAGCGTGCGAGGCGGGGGATTACCATGGCTTGGCAGGAGCCGGCGCGATTTGAAGGACTCAGGGTGGCCGAATATCTCAACCTCGGACAGCGGCATGCACCGGGGGCTTCCCTCAGCCCCCGGGAGTGCTTGATGAAAGTCGGCCTTACTCCGGAAAACTACCTGGCGCGCGCTGTCGACTCAACTTTGAGCGGCGGCGAGCGCAAGCGCATTGAGCTGGCTTCAGTTCTGGCCATGAAACCGAAATTGGCCATCCTGGACGAAGCGGATTCCGGCATCGACGCGCTTTCGATCGATTATGTCGTGGAGGTGATCAGGACATTTTCCCGCAATGGGACCACAGTGCTGCTCATAACCCATCATGAAGAAGTAGCTGAAATTGCCGACCGGGCGTCATCGCTCTGCGGCGGGACTATTTTGAAAACCGGCGATCCTGTGGCCGTCGCGCGCTTTTTCCGGAATCACTGTCAGGAATGCCTCCACATAAACATGCCGGCAGAAGGGGAACAGAGCAATGATACAGTTTTCGCATGAATTTGAAGCGCTCGCAAAAGCCTATGAAGCGAGCGGTGGGGATGCTTCGGCGCTGCTCGATAAGGAATCTGCCAGCCTGGTGGTCAGCCATAATAAAATTCTGGCCAAAAACGAAATCGCCGGGGTGCACATCGAAGGCGGGGAAACCCCCACGGGCGCAAAAGCCAAAATCACCGTCGAACCGGGCACGCTTATAAAAAAACCGGTGCATTTATGTTTCGGCGTCATACCCAAAGAGGGGATACAAGAGATCATTTCACAATTTGATATCGGGGAAGGATCCAGGGTGACTTTCCTGGCCCATTGTTCTTTTCCCAATGCGGTCAAGGTCAAACATACGATGGACGCCCGGATTTATGTGGGTAAGAGAGCGGAAATGACCTACTCGGAAACACATTATCACGGCGAATTCGGCGGCACCGAAGTGCTCCCCATTGTGAAAATGATCGTGGATGAAGGAGGATCTCTCAAAAACGAGTTCAAGTTGGTCCATGGAACCGTCGGCTGTTTGCGGATCGATTACGAAGCCGATGTGCGAAAAGATGCCGTTTGCGAAATTGACGCCAAAGCGTATGGCAAAAAAGACGACAGGATCAGCGTGAAGGAATCTCTGTTTCTAAACGGGGAAAATGCACGGGGTCTGGCCAAGAGCCGGATCGTTTCCGCCGATCGCTGTCAGAGCGAGGTTATCGGAGAGGCGGTCGGCAATGCGCCCTTTGCGCGCGGGCATGTTGATTGCGTGGAAATCATCAAAGGCAAAGAGGCGCGCGCAAGCGCCATTCCGCGCTTGGTCGTCATCGACGATTGCGCCAAGCTGACGCACGAGGCTGCGATCGGCAGTGTGGACAAAAAACAGGTGGAGACACTGATGGCGCGCGGATTGACGGAGGATGAAGCCATCGACGTTGTGGTAAAGGGAATGCTGCGGTAAGAAACAAAATCAGCTTTTGGTTTCGCGGGGCGAGGCGCGGACCGCCCGGTCATAAGCCCATGAACGAATGTGGTCCACCTGCTCCCGCATCGTCTTCGAGAGCGGGATTACGCCTAGAGCCGCTTGATGGAGATCCTCGAAAGCTAGGGCTTTGTTCTGAAGCCGCACTTGAGTTAGCGCGGAAATGACGCACTGCTCGATTTCAGCCCCGGTCCAACCCTGCGTGATTTTCTTGAGGCGATGAAGCTGCAATTCCTTTGAATCGACTCCCCTCTTTTCCAGGTGAATCTTGAAAACCTCGATCCGCTCATCTTCGGTGGGAAGATCAATAAAGAACACTTCATCGAAACGGCCTTTGCGGATCATTTCCGCGGGAAGCAGATCGATCCGGTTAGCGGTGGCCGCGACGAATAAGCCGCGCGTTTTTTCCTGCATCCAGGTCAGGAAAAAAGCGAAAATGCGCCCCTGATTGGCGGCGCCTTCATTGACATACCCGGCAAGCCCCATTTCGATCTCATCAAACCAGACCACGGCGGGCGCAACGGATTCTATGGTGCGGCATGCTTGCACAAAGGCGGCATCCGGATTCCCGTGGCGCCCGGAGAACACTTCGCTCATTTCAATGCGATAAAGGGGAAGTCCGAAACAGGAAGCGATTGCCTTGACGGAAAGGCTTTTGCCGCAACCGGATACTCCCATTACCAACACGCCTTTGGGGACAATTTCGGCGCTCAGGCTGTCGCGCTCCATAAACAATTTTCGCCGCTCCTGCAGCCAGGCTTTCAGGTATTCCAATCCTCCGACATGTTCAATCCGGGTAGGTTCGGCTACGTACTGGATGAGTCCGATCCTGTTGACGATCAGTTTCTTTTCATCCAGCAGATGCGGCAGGGAATCCGAGTCAAGCGCTCCGCAGGCGGCAAGCGCCCGCCTCAGCGCATGGCGCGATTCATCCAGCGTCAATCCCTGAAGGGCACGCGCCATGGCAAACAGCGTCGACTCGCGCGCGTCTACGGCCACCCCTTGCTTGGAGATTCTGGACATTTCCATGCGGAGAAATTCGATCAATTCTTCGATGTCTGGAGCCTGCAATTCCACCAGCGCAATCTGCCGGTTCAGTTCTTCCGGGATGACGCGCAGCGGCGATGTGATGACGGCAAATTTGCCTGAATCCAGGCAGGATTCATATAAATCGCGCAAACGGCGCCGGATTGCGGGATCTTCAAACATGAACTGATGAAAATCCTTTAGCTGGAATATGGCCGGCTCGCGATATGAAGCAACAAAATCAAGCACAGCTTGTGGCCCCAATTTCTCGCCGACGCCCGACTCGTCCGAGGCGAGCAGGCCTAGCGTCAGAGACCAAGTCCATATGGGAATGGGATTGGGAAACAGCCGTCCCGCCGCGTCCTCCAGGAGTCTGCGGACTCGCCCTTCTTCGGCGCAGCAAACAAAAATCAGCGGCCGCCCCCCCTGGAAGACGTCTTTGATAGCGCGGTATGCGGGGCTTTCCACCCTGTCTTTGTTGACAGTCATGACGGAAATTAAACCACGGATTTTGCCAAATAAACAGGATGACTTGGAAGGCTTCAGCAAGACAGGCATAGGAGAGCTTTCTGCTCTCCAATGAGTTTGTTGCGGCGGTGGCCCGCCTGGGTGGGTTAGCCCGCATTTCTTACAAGGTTTTTACTGGGGCGGCACATCCGGGCATGACGGTTGCATTTCGCTGCCCGTGAGGACGGTTCTGGAGACCCGCCCCACGGGTTGCGCGCCTTGTATCCACGCAGGCCTGCGCCGCTTCGCTACGAAATCATGTGAGAAATGCGGACTAACCTCTAGTCACGAGTGCTCGCAAGGTATCCCAAAATCCCCTCAGGGATGAGAACGTGTCGTTTACCGCGCTCGCTTCATAGCCGCTGTGGACCATACAATCGGCGCAAGCTGGGTTTCCGGAATTTGTGCCGTATTTCTCCCATTCCGTTTTTTCCAGCAGTTCGGAGAAGCTGTCGCAGTATCCGTCTTGAAGCAAATAGCAGGGCTTCTGCCAGCCGAAAAGGTTATAGGTAGGCATGCCCCAGGGGGTACAGGTGTAGTTTCGCAATCCCATCAGGTATTGAAGAAACAAGGGGCTTTGATTGAATTTCCAGCTTTTTTTGCGCTTGCTCAGGATTTGGGCGAAGAGATTTACGGTTTCCGCTTTGGAAAGAAAATTCTGCTTGTCCGGCGCCTTTTCATAGCAATAGCCCGGGGAAAGCGTCATTGCTTCGACTCCAAGCTCCATCATTTCATCGAAAAAGGCCCGCACACCGGCGGGATCGGATTCGCTGTTCAGCGTTGTATTGGTGGTTACCCGGAATCCCCGGCTTACCGCTATCTGGATGGCACGGACGGCGCAGTCGTAGACGCCCTCCCGGCATACGGAACGGTCGTGGAATTGTCTCTGGCCGTCGAGGTGGACATTGATGGTGACATATTTGCTTGGGCGGAAGAGATGGAGTTTTTCCTCCAAGGCCAAGGCGTTGGTGCAAAGATAGACGTATTTTTTGCGCACAATCAAGCCTTCGACGATTTCCGTGATCTGGGGATGCAGCAGCGGTTCGCCGCCGGGGATGCTGACCACGGGGGCTCCGCACTCCTCAGCCGCCTTAAAGCAAACCTCCGGGGAGAGATGCTGCTTG
>JBBISO010000137.1:0-8107 GCA_037441325.1 Acidobacteriota bacterium
TTCATAATGGCAGCCTCCAATTTAAACCAACGACGGGCTTTGGAACTCCGGGTTAGCGAATTGGCGGAGCAGGTAGCCAAGTCCATGGGTATGGAAGTGGTCCTTGTTGAGATTAAGGGAGATGGCAACCGTTCGGTTGTCCGGATATTCATCGATCAACCCGGCGGCATCTCTCTGGACGACTGCGAAAAATTCAGCAGAAGGTTTTCCATATCGCTGGACGTGGAGGACTGGGTGCCGTTCAGCTATGTTTTGGAAGTTTCGTCGCCGGGCGTCAATCGTCCGCTGGTAAAAGAAAGCGATTTCCTGCGATTTTGCGGGGAAAATGCCAAAGTTCGGACACGGCTTCCTTATGCCGGGCAGAGAAATTTCAAAGGGAGAATCTTAGGAGTGGCCGGAGGGCGGCTGGAGCTCGAAGTCGCGCCGGGAGAACAGGTCGGGATTTCTTTGGCGGACATCGAAAAAGCCAATTTGATAGCTGATTTAAGCATGAGGCCGCAGGGAGCCTGAATTATGTCGAATATCATCACGCAAACCATCGAACAGATCAGCAAAGAGAAGAATGTTGATCCCAAAATCATTATCAGCGCGTTGGAAGACGCGATGGTGGCCGCCTCCAGGAAGTTTTACAAGACGAACGAAGATATCAACGCGCGCTTTGATCCTGAAACAGGGGTAGTGGAAATATTTGCCGTTCGGCGTGTTGTCGAGGCCGTGGAGAATCCGAACCTGGAGATTTCATTGAGCGAAGCCAAGGAAATAGATCCCACTCTGGAGATCGATGACACCGTGGAAATTCCAAAGCCGACCGATGTATTGGGCAGAATAGCAGCGCAGACTGCAAAGCAGGTCATTCTCCAAAAAGTCAGGGAAGCCGAGCGCCAGAACATTTACAACGAGTATTCGCAGAAGATCGGCGAGATGGTCAATGGAGTTATAAAACGGTTCGAAGGCCCCGATATCATCGTCGACATCGGCAAAACCGAAGCTCTCCTGCCGCTGCGGGAACAATCCAGAGCGGAAACTTACAAACAAGGTGAACGGATCCGCGCGGTTATCGTCAAGGTCCTGCCCATTGCCAAGGGGCCTCAGGTTATTCTTTCCCGCTCCGATCCGCAGTTACTCGTGCGTCTTTTCGAAATGGAAATACCGGAGATCTATGACGGCACCATTGTGGTGAAAAGCGCCGTGCATGAACCGGGGGATCGTGCGAAGGTGGCGGTCGCCTCTCTGGACCGTGACGTCGACCCCGTGGGAGCTTGTGTCGGCATGAAGGGCTCGCGAATCAATTCCATCATCCGGGAGCTCAAGGGAGAAAAAATCGACATCGTGCAGTGGTCTGATGATCCGGCGCAATATGCGGCCAACGCTTTAAACCCGGCAAAGATCTCGAAAGTCCTGATCATTGACCCTTCCGAGAAACGCATGGAGGTAATTGTCGAGGAAAAACAGCAATCTCTGGCCATCGGCAAAAAAGGCCAGAATGTGCGTCTGGCCTCAAAGCTGATTGGGTGGCAGATCGACGTCAAGAGCGAGGAACAAAAGAAGCAGGAAGTGCTCAGTGTCATGGAGTCTTTGACTTCATCTTCCACTGCTCTGTCGGAGCTGGAGGGTATTAGCGACCGGCTGATCGAACGCTTGCGCGAATCGGGGATCGAAAATGTCGAGCGGATCCTGGAATTGGGAGAGGATAAGCTGAAAGAAATTCCCGGCATCGGGGAAAAGACCGCGGCCAAAATAATGGAAGCTGCCAGAGACCTGTTTGAAGAAGTGGAGATTGAAGTTCCTGAGGGAATGGACCTCCCCACGGCGATAAAAGCGAAGGTACCCGAAAAAAAGCATGAGACGGAAGAAGACGCTTCCGGGTCTCAATCGGATTCCTCGGCGGAGGTTTCGCCGGCCGTTGGTACAGTGCCGGCGGATGAAAAAAAACCGCAGGAAGGCTCCAAACCGAAGCAGGAAGGTGAAGGCATCGATGCCTCCGGGCAGGATCAAGGTTCGCAACAATCCGCCTAAGCCGTTTGCCTCCTGGCCGGGCGGCCGATGCGCCTTTACCGCGCCAGAGGGGTGCAATTAGAAGTGCGAGTCAAGTCAAATAGCCGTTCCCGGCAGCTTGCTGCCGCTTTGCGGCTTCGCTGCTGGTCATAGGCTTCGTGCTAAGGCGCAAGCAAGCTTACGCACTGCCAGGGCCTGGCCCTCTCAAAACATGGGGCCGGCTGGGTGGCGGCTTGCAAACAATAGCGGTAATGATTTAAGATTTTTGGTTGGCTCCAAGGGGAAGAGCCTGCAAGTTAATTGGAAGAGGTCTTTGCCGAAATGGATAAGATAACGGTCGCGGAACTGGCGACAGAATGTTCAGTAAAGAATCAAGTTGTGCTCACTGAACTTAAGCGTTTGGGTCTGTACGTCGCTTCACCCACCGCAACCATCGATGTCAACTTCGCAGAGACCATCCGGAAAAAGATACTCCTGCAGAGAGAAGCCGAAGAAGCCAAAGTCCTGGAAGCGCGAAATAAAAAAGAGGCCGAGACCGCCAAAAAACCGGAAAAGAAACCGGCAAAAAAGGCCGCCGGTGCGGCCGCTGAACCTCAACCTCCAGCCCACGACAAAGCACCCCGGAAAACCAAAAAGGTTGCAAAGGCCGTAAAAGACGTGGGAGTAAAGCCGGAGGAGAAAGCTCCAAAGATTTCTCTCGCGCCTCGCAAAGGAAGAAAGCATTATGACCGCGAGGCGGCTGTTCTTGTAGATCAGGTCGTGGCAAAAGTGCCGGCGGAACCGGTGATTCCCGGTGAACCTCCGCCGATCGGAGCGCTGCGGCCTGAAGCGGCCACAGCAGCGGCCGTCGCGGCGCCGGCGGAACCGGTCCCTGTAGGGATCGAACCTACGCCCGAGATCCCAATCCCTGTCGCTGAACCGGAGGGTCCGGCCGCACTGCCAATGCCGGAAACCGCGCCGATCGTCGAGCCTGTTCCCGAAGCGGCCGCCAAATCCGAAAAAGCGGCCGCGGTAACGGCTCAGCCCTCAGCTGCAACGGCGGCTGAGCCTCTAGCACACCCGGGAACCGTATCCAAGAAGATAGTCATTCCCAAGGCAAAGACAAAGATTCTGATGCGGACCAGCACCGAAAGGGTCGTAACGCCCGATATCACCGATCGTATTCTCAGGAACCTCCGGGAAATTGGGCCGGCCGTGCAAAAAGCCGCGCCCCCTGCCAAGCTGCTAAAGAAGAAAAGAGCTGGGAAGCTCGAAGTCGTCGAAAGAGCGCCCAAGATCGTCGAGTTGCCGCGCCCGCCTGCCTCTCCCGAAGAATTCAGGCCAATTTCAATTACTGAAGGAGTCACGATCAAGGAACTAGCCGAAAAGATGGACATCAAGTCCAAGTACATCATTCAGAGGCTGATTTCCAAGGGGATTATTGCGGCCATCAATCAAACGCTTGATTTGGATGTCGCCACGGGCGTCTGCGCCGAGTTCGGATTCCGCGCCGATGTGATCAGTTTTGAGCAGGAGGCCGAGGCCGAACAAGAAGTGGCCGACAGGCCCGAAGATCACGAGGCGCGGCCGCCCGTTGTTACCATCATGGGCCACGTGGATCATGGCAAGACATCTCTTCTGGATGCGATTCGGAAGACTAATGTAACGGCCACCGAAGCGGGTGGGATTACCCAGCATATCGGAGCTTATCAAGCCGATATCCGCGGCCGGAGCATTGTTTTTCTGGATACGCCCGGCCATGAAGCTTTCACCAGAATGCGTGCGCGCGGAGCTCAGGCTACCGATATCGTGGTTCTTGTGGTTGCCGCCGACGATGGCGTAATGCCGCAAACTATCGAGGCCATTCATCACGCCAAAGCGGCCAATGTTGCGATCATTGTGGCGATTAATAAGATCGATAAGGCGGGAACCCAGATCGAACGCGTTAAGCAGGCTCTTTCAGAGCATGGCCTTTTGGCCGAAGACTGGGGCGGGGATGTTGTTACGGTGCCCGTTTCAGCCAAGCAGCGAACCAATTTGGATTTGCTGCTGGAGATGATCCTGCTGGTGGCGGATATAAAGGACCTCAAGGCGAATCCTAAGCGCCTTGCTTCCGGAGTTGTATTGGAAGCCAAGGTGGACAAAGGTCGCGGATGCGTAGCTACCGTCCTTGTGCAGAATGGGACGCTGGAGCTGGGAGATGCCTTTGTTGCCGGCTCGGTTCATGGGCGCGTGCGCGCTCTACTAAACGACCGCGGCATCAGCGTCCTCTCCGTGGGACCTTCAATACCGGTGGAGATCCAAGGGCTGCAGGACCTCCCCCTCGCCGGAGATACTTTCCAGGTTTTTGGAGACGCCAACAAAGCGAGACAGGTGGCCGAATACCGGCAGGCCAAGGAGCGAGAGCGGTCTCTGCGGAAGACGTCGCGCCTCTCCCTGCAGGCCCTCTATGAGCAGATGCGGGAAGGTACGGTCAAGGAGCTTCCGCTCATCATCAAGGCCGACGTGCAGGGTTCGGTCGAAGTTCTGACCGATATGCTGAACAAGCTGAGCACGGATAAGGTGAAAGTGAAGATATTGCACAGCGGCGCGGGTGCGGTGACGGAAACCGACGTGCTTCTCGCCTCAGCTTCCAATGCCGTCATAATCGGATTCAATGTGAGGCCCGAGCGCAAAGCCCAGGAATTGGCGGAATCTGAAGGAGTCGAGATCCGGCTGTATACCGTCATCTACAATCTATCCAACGATATCCGGGCCGCCATGATCGGAATGCTGGAATATACGACCCATGAGATATATGAGGGCCGCGCTGAGGTGCGGGACACCTTCAGGGTGCCCAAGTACGGATTTGTTGCGGGGTCCTATGTGCTCGATGGAATTATCCGGCGCAATTCGGATGCCCGGCTGCTCCGGGATAACACCGTGATCTACGAGGGGAAAATTGGCTCGTTGCGGCGCTTCAAGGATGATGTTTCCGAAGTGAAGTCGGGATTCGAATGCGGCATCGGCTTCGAGCATTTCTCCGACGTAAAGGTGGGCGATATTATCGAAGCTTACGTGATTGAAAAGATCCAACCCACCTCTCTCTAATTGACGATTTGCTATTGATAATTTGGCCCGCACGGAAATCTTCGGTCGCAAATCGTCAAGCGTAGATTGCAGATGCCCATAGCTTATTGCACTCTCGAACTCTTTCTGCCCTATTCCCATTCGCTCAAAGAAAAGCGGATGGTCTTGAGAAAGGCTCAAGATCGCCTGCGAGCGCGCTTCAATTTCTCCATCGCCGAGGTGGGCTACCAGGATTTGTGGCAGCGCGCCAAACTCGCGGCCGTCACGGTAGGTTCCGATAACGCCGTCCTGGAACGGGTTATGCGGCAATTTGTCAGAGATGCCGAAAGCATTCTCGAAGGCCTCCTGGTTGACTGCCGGGTTTCCTATATCGACCCTTAGAATCCATTATGCAGCCATCGCGAAGACCACAGCGGCTTGCGCTCCAAGTTCAGCATGAAGTAAGCATGATGATTTCCCGCGACCTGAAAGACCGCAGGGTCGGCTTCGTGACTGTTACCGGCGTACAGTTGAGCCCGGACCTCAGACATGCAACAATATTCGTTTCTTTAATGGGATCCGAAGAAGCAAAGGAAGAGGGGCTTGCCGCCCTCAATCATGCGGCCGGATGGATCCGGCATGAGCTTGGCCGGCGAATTCGCGTGAAATTCTTGCCGGATATAATTTTCCTGCCCGACACCTCGCGGGAATATGGGGAACGCATCGATAAGCTTATCGAAGAGATCCGGGAGAACCGGAATGGATAACGTGAATGGGGTCGTCATCATCGACAAACCCGCCGGGTGGACTTCTCATGACGTGGTGGCCAAAATCCGCAATTTGATAAAAGTCAAAAAGGTCGGCCATACGGGAACACTGGATCCGCTTGCGACCGGAGTTCTGCCGCTCACGCTGGGACAGGCCACTCGTCTGACAAACTATTTTCTTGCTTCCGACAAAGTGTATCACGGGGTCATACGTTTCGGCTTCGCAACCACCACCTTCGATATCGACGGGAAACCCCTCGGGGAAGATTGCCGGCCTCAACTGGACCGGTCGCGGCTTCAAGAGATTTTTGCTGCCTATCAGGGCTCCGTTCAGCAGACACTGCCGCCCTATTCGGCCAAAAAGATCCAGGGCAGGCCCCTGTATTCCTATGCCCGCAAGGGCATAGAGATTGCCGCTGCCACTAAAACCGTCACTATCAAGTCGCTCACACTGCTTGGAGTGGAAGGTTGCGAGGCGGAGTTCGAACTTGCTTGCGCCGCCGGGACTTACGCGCGCAGCCTGGCTCATGACATCGGAAGGGATTATGGCTGCGGGGCCTACCTTGCCCGTTTGCGCCGCACCCGCAGCGGCGAGTTTCCTATTGAGTCCGCCGTTCCCTTGAACGACGGACAGAAGTTTTATCCTCGGGAGTTTTTCCTGAGCCACGTTATTCGCTTGCGGGAACTTCTCCCCGACATCCCGGCCATCGTTGTTTCGGAAGGAGACAAAAAGAAAATAATCCACGGAATGGATTTGAATCTTCTTGCCGCGGATTGGGAATCCGAAGAATTTCGGCTGGTCGATGAATCCGGCGAACTCATTGCTCTGGCGCGCAGGCTGCAGATTTTCATGTCGGCGGTCTCGCAGCCCGCACACTGGATTAGAATCCATCCGCATATGACATTCAATTGGTGAATCTTTCGAGTCTTCGGGTCTCGGCAGATTAATTCCGTCAAAACCCGAAGACTCAAGGAATGGCTGTCCCGTCAGACGACCAGGCGGTCTTTTATCTTCTGGAATTTTTTCTCGCCCACTCCTTTCACATTGATGATTTCTTCAATCCGGTTGAATTTCCCTACTTTAGTTCGGTATTCAATGATGCTCTTGGCAATCGCGGGACCTATTCCGGGAAGCGACTGCAGTTGCTCGACGGTGGCTGAATTCAGATTTATCTTTTCCGCCGAAGCAGGACCGGCCTTCTGCGCGAGCGCCGAAACAGGACCGATCGCCAAGCCCAGGCACAATACCAAGGCACAAGCGAATTTTGCCTTATCGGTTAGCATGGATACCTCCTTGGTGGCTTAAGATTATTGAGAAGGGATAAAGCTTTTTCCCTTCCCACTATCTAATGGCCGGACCGAGTTTTGAGCTAAAAAAAGGCGGCCGAGTTGCCCGTGGCGGCTGCGCAGGACCGTGAAGCCTATGCCCTGGAAACACCGAACCGCATATGCGATAATCAAATTTGAATGAATTCCTGAATAGAAAGGAACAAAAACCTTATGAAATGCCGTCTTCTGCATCTCGCGAGATGCTTGCTTGCGTGCTTGGGCTTGATTCTGGCATGCGCGTCCGCATCCGCCCAGGGAGTAGCCGCCAGTCCTTCAAAGCCCATCAATCCGGACAAAGAACCGGAAGGGCGGGCAGCTCCGGATCGAGCCGCGAGCTACTACCATTACTCGCTCGCGAAATGGAATGAGGACAAAGGGGACTTCAACAAGGCTATTTCGGAGATGCGGACGGCCCTGAAGTACAACCCGGACAGTCCGGCGGTCCATCTGGAAATAGCCGTCCTGCTGGAAAAGATCGGGAACACGTCCGAAGCCATTGAATACGCCGAGACGGCGGCTCGCCTCGATCCTCGGGATCCCGACCCGCGCTGGCTTCTGGCCAACATTTACTTCAAGCCGCAGAGGGGTGAATCCGCAAGCGCAAGGGTCCCGAAGGCGATCCGGGAATTGGAAATACTGAGGGACCTGACCCCCAACGACGAGCGCATTTATTATGCGCTCGGGACTGCTTATTTCGAGACGGATGAACCTGAAAAGGCGATTCAGGCTTACGAGAAATTTCAAGGCCTTTCACTAAATGCCGATAACGGCTACAGGGAAATCGCCAAATATTACGAACGCGAGGGCGACCACGAAAAAGCCATCGATTATCTGACTAAGGGATTGAAAGCCCGACCGGACTCCGTGGAAGCTTTAGCGCTTCTTGGTTCCATTTACTCAAGGACGAACCAAAACCAGGCGGCGATCACGGTTTACAGAAAGCTCCAGGAGCTCTCGGGAAATAATCCGGCTGTAAGCCGCCAGCTTGC
>JBBISO010000138.1:0-2369 GCA_037441325.1 Acidobacteriota bacterium
GAAATGCAGCAGTCATGCCCGGATGTGCCGCCCCGGTAAAAACCTTGTGAGAAATACGGGCTAAGTTCTCCGCATTCCCCTTGCAGAGAGCCAAAAACCTTATGCCCGCAGGTAATTAAAGCATTACGGGCTAAGGGCCGATGAGGACTCAGGAACCATGCGCTTCTCATGTTCAGGCAGCTGTCCAAGAGACGAACGGCCGGATCCCAGCGAACTCAGCACCAATACCGCGCATGAGAAAATATTGGGGTGAACTTCGGCAATCGCGTGCGATCGCGACGGAGGTCGGCATGTTTTCCTCAGCAAGGTATCAACAATTGCTGGAAAAGATTTTTGCCAGTCTTCATGAGGCGGTTTTTATCGTGGATCACCAGACCAGCCGGATTGTTGGCTGCAATCCTGCCGCGCTGGAGATATTCGGATATGACTCCGAAGAGATGATAGGCGCCTTAGCCCTCGTCACCCATGTTGACGAAGCCGCCCTGGAAGAATTTAGAAGGCTCTTGTATGCCAGTGTAAGAGAGAAGGGATTTTTGTTCCTGCCTGAATTCAACCTGAAGCGCAAAGACGGAACCGTTTTCCCCGCCGAGCATCACGTGAGGCCGCTTGAGGATCAAAAGGGCAATATTGTTGGTTGGGTAAGCGCGGTAAGTGATATCAGCAAGCGAAAAGCATCGGAAGAAGCCCTGAAAAATAGCCACCAGACCGCCAAGAGGTTGGCTAAAGAAAATGCGATTGTTGCCGAAATCGGACGGATCATTAACTCAACTTTAGAAATAGAAAAGGTGTATGCGCATTTTGCCGAGGAGGTCGCCAAACTTATTAGTTTCGATCGGATCTCAGTAACCACTATTAATCAAAGCAATAACACCTTTACTATAGCCTACACCGCAGGGTTGGAGTTCCCTGGACGCGCAAAAGAATCCGCATTTCCACTGGCGGGTTCGATTGTTGAAGAAATCCTTCGCACACAATCCTCATTTATCTTCCGGGAGGAGGATGCAAAAGAGTCAAGAATTCCCTTTCCAGACACTCTCCTCGCATTTCGAGCCGGATTCCGGTCGACAATTTCCGTCCCGCTGATTTCCAATAACCAGGTGGTCGGCGTTCTTCACCTGCTCTCAAACAACCCCCATGCTTACTCGACAGTGGAGCTTCAACTTGCCCAAGGAGTCGGCCGTCAAATTGCCGGCGCTATTGCCAATGCGCATCTGTACTCCGAGCGCAAGAAGGCGGAAGAAGCCCTTCATGAATCCGAGGAACGTTATCGGACAGCCATCGAACAATGCAATGACGGGGTGCTGCTTGTCAGCGGAACGAAGAACATTTTTGTTAATCGGAGATTTGTGGAGATGTTTGGTTACAGCCGTCCGGAAGAAGTTACCAGGAGACCTTTTTCCATGCTGGTACATCCCAACGAAACCAAACAGGTGGAAGAGGCGATGATGGCATGCCAAACGGGAGAGGCTATCTCGCATCGGCATGAGATCAAGGGAATCCGCAAGAACGGCGAATCCATTGACATTGAGGTTTCATGCACCCCGATTATCTATCGCGGCAAGCCGGCATGCCTGGCCTATTTGAGGGATGTCACTGAAAGAAAGACCGCGGAAAAAGAAAGGGCCGAGCTTCAAGAGCAGGTTCGCCGATCTCAGAAAATGGAAGCCATCGGCCGGCTGGCAGGAGGTATCGCCCACGACTTTAACAATCTCCTCACTGTAATCAAAGGCTATAGCGAACTAATTCTTCTCGAATCCAAAGAAAGCCATCACCTTAAGAGCAATATCGAAGAGATCATAAGAGCCTCGCGACAGGCGTCCAATCTGACACGCCAGCTCCTGGCCTTCAGCCGGAAACAGGTAATGGAAATGAACGCCATCAATGTGAACGCTCTCATTACAGAGCTAGACAAGATTTTTCGCCGGATTATTGGTGAAGATATTGAACTGGCCACGTACCTCGCTAATGACTTGGGCGCGGTCAAAGCTGATCGGGGACAAATCGAGCAGGTAATCATGAACCTTGTAGTCAATGCCAGGGATGCAATGCCGGAAGGAGGAAAACTAACTATTGAAACGGCCAATGAGGATATTGGCGGCCTTTACGCTGAGGGATATCCCGCCCTTGATCCAGGCCCGTATGTGAGGCTTTCCATATGCGATACCGGCCGCGGCATGACGCCGGAGGTCACAGAGCTGATCTTTGAGCCCTTCTTTACAACGAAGGAAAAAGGCAGGGGCACGGGCTTGGGCTTGGCCATAGTGTATGGAATTGTCAAACAAAGCGGAGGGAATATCTGTACTTACAGCGAGCCGGGAAAGGGAACAAAATTCAAGATCTATCTGCCAAGAATTGATGGGATCACCGCG
>JBBISO010000138.1:2379-7903 GCA_037441325.1 Acidobacteriota bacterium
AGGCGGAAGGGACAAAGCATCGAAAAATACAGGGAGGCAGCGAGACCATTCTTATCGTCGAGGATGAGAAATCGGTAAGAGAGTTGGCCGCAAAAATACTGACACAGCAAGGATACAGCATTCTCGAGGCAGGCGACGTGCAAGATGCAATAAGCCTCTGCGAAACACACAGCGGGCCGATTCATATGATTTTGACTGATGTGGTCATGCCGCGGATGAAAGGACCCCAACTGATTGGTCAACTCAGAGAAGTGCGCAATGATTTCAAGGTTCTCTATATGTCGGGCTACACGGATGATGTAATTGCCGCTCCTAGTTTGCTCGAGAAAGGAATCAGCTATATCCAAAAGCCGTTTACACTGGAGGCCCTGGCAAGCAAAGTCAGAGATGTGTTGGACAAGGGACAATCTAATGAGGCGGCTCAATCCGCAGTTTCCGGGTAAATGAAACTTGGGACACTCACCGACGCGGCGGAATACCAGATGAATGCAGGATATAATTGAAGAACCGTCAATCCCTGACGGATTAAGATCTTCCCGCATCGCTTGACGTCGCGACCGAGCTGCTCGGAGTGCCGGCCGGGCGTATTACCCGCGCGGACTTTGAGGAAATCATAAGAGCCGGCAAATGGGCGATTGATCAACAGAAAAGAATAAGTCACAGAAATGATTCTGTTAATTGAATCTCATTTTTTTTCTGTGTTATCATACGCCCCGCTACAAAGAGACGAGCTGTTGAGTCGATATAGTAGCCGAAAGTCGTTCCCGAGATTATTTGCACCGGAGCATTCAAAGCTTGCCTATGCGCTCCCGCAGACTGCCGATGCTGTTTGCCCTAGCCGCTCTTCTCCTGCAAATCCTTGCGCCCGAAATCCGGGCGGGCCCGCTGGATACAATCCAATCAACAATCGCCAGGTTCCTAAAACGTCCGGGAGTACGTTCTGCCGACTGGGGGATTCAGGTCGTGGATCCAATCGCCAGCCGGGTTCTGCTCGAAGTGAATCCGGATAAGCCCTTTCTCCCTGCATCCGTCCTGAAGGTGGTGACGACCTCGGCGGCCCTGGAGAAACTCGGCCCGGAATACAGATATCGGACAGGAGTATATGCCGCCGGTGTAATCGAACCGAACGGGACCGTTTCCGGGGATTTGATTCTGGTTGGGCGCGGAGATCCCAACCTCACGGATCCTTATGGCGAATTGCTTGACAAACCGGCCTTGCGGGAGCTGGCCGAGAAGCTGCGGAACCTTGGAATCACGCACATCCGCGGCGATATTTTAGGAGATGAAAGCTATTTCGAAACCACAGGCGGCGAAAAGGGATGGTCGGCCGACGAATTCCGATCCGTTCACGGAGTGCCTATAAGCGCCCTGAGCATCAACAATAATATTTTTTGGATCGAAGCCCGTCCGACGAAGCGCAAGCAGCCCGTCAGCGTGGCGGCGGAACCGCGGACCTCATACTTCCGCATCCGTAACCTGGCCATTACCGGCAGCGCGCAGGCGAAGAAAAGCATCAACGTCAGGCTGAACAGGGAATCGAGAACGATTGTGGTTTCAGGCGTTCTCCCCTCCAACCGGACTCACAGCCAGCTGATTGTCATGCATAAGCCGGCCGAAGCAGCCGCGTACATGCTCAATGAGGAGCTGCAAAAGGTTGGGATATCCGTCCTCGGCAAAGTCGGCGTGATTCGCAGCGGCGACATATGCGAAGAAGAACGTTGGGATTGGAGACTGCTGGCGGAGCACAGCTCCCCGCAGTTGATACGCGCTCTGGAAATCATCAATAAACGGAGCCAAAACCTGCATGCCGAAATGCTTCTGCGCACCTTGGGAGCGGAATTTAGGGGGAAAGGGACCAATGAAGCCGGCTTGCAGGTGGTTAAGGAATTCCTGGTGGAGGCGGGCATCGACAGCGACAAAATCCGGCTGAATGACGGCTGCGGCCTTTCCCGGGAGAACCTGCTGACCCCCCGTTTTCAGACTTCCCTGCTTGAGTTCCTGTCGAAACGGCCCTATTTCAATCTCTTTCTCAACACTCTTGCCGTCAGCGGAACCGACGGCACGCTGAAGAACCGGCTCGCGGCCGCGCAGGTTAAGGGATCAATCTACGCTAAAACCGGCACCTTGAACGGAGTAATGACTCTTGCCGGCTACATGACGACGCAGTCGGGGCGCAATCTGGCCTTCACCATATTTGCCAACCGCGCCCGCGCGGAAGCTCGGGTTAAAAAGACCATCGACGAAATCTGTTCTCTTTTCGTAAGCCTTTATTAATGAGCATTCGAGTATTGTTTTTTGCTTCGCTGGCGGATATCGCGGGAACCCGCGAAATAAGCGTGGACGCCGCCGGTGTTACGGACGTGGAGTCCCTCTTCGAGAAATTTGTCGGCGCTTTTCCCGCACTGGGAAAATACCGACCTTCCGTGCTCTGCGCGCTGAATTCCGAATTCGCCCGTGCTGCTTCTGCCGTGAAGGATGGAGACGAAGTCGCCTTTTTCCCGCCGGTCAGCGGAGGTTAGCGTGTTGCGTCTCGTGCGCGAGCCCATAGATATCCGCTCCATTGTGGAAGGCTTCCAGCGCCCGGAGGATGGAGCGGTGGCAATTTTTGAAGGCGTGGTGCGCAACTGCTCCAACCAAAAAACCGTCCGCTTCCTTGAATACGAAGCGTATGAAACGATGGCTCTGAAGAAACTGGAGGAGGTCGCTTCGCGGGCCAAGGCCGAATTCGCGATCCGGGACATCGCGATCGTGCATCGACTGGGGCACATGAACATAGGCGAATGCAGCGTGGTCATCGCCGTGGCTTCCGCCCACCGCGGCCCGGCTTTCGAGGCTTGCCGGTTCGCGATCGATACGATCAAAAAAATCGTTCCCATCTGGAAAAAAGAGTTTTACGCGGACGGCGAAGTTTGGATTGAAGGCGCACACTAGGCCGCATATCTCAAGGTTTCGCAGCGAGGCGGCGCAAACGGGCGTGGACGCAGGGTGCGGCATGTGCGCATACGTCTCCCGACCGGCCCGAGGACGGCTCTGGAATGCCGTCCCCACAATTACGCGAGCGCGCGCAGCGCAGAAAATATGCCCGGATATGCCGCTGCTAGGCTAAAGTTCGTGGCGGTGTTCCAGCGCTTTGGACATCGTCACTTCATCCGCAAACTCCAAATTGCTTCCCACCGGAACTCCCAGCGCGATGCGGCTTATCTTTACGCCGACCGGTTTAAGAAGCTTGGCCAGGTAGATGGCCGTGGCTTCCCCCTCCACATTCGGATTAGTGGCCAGAATAACCTCGCGCACTTTCCCCTCCCTGAGTCTTTCCAAAAGGTTCTTAAGCTTAAGATCTTCGGGGCCGACGCCGTTGATCGGGGAAAGGACGCCGTGAAGCACATGGTATTGCCCCTGATATTCCCGTGTTTTTTCGATGGCCAAAATGTCGTGCGGCTCCTCGACGACACAAATGATCTCGCCGGACCGGCCGGCGCTGTTGCAGTAATAGCAAGGGTCGCGATCGGAAAAATTATTGCATCGCGAGCAAAGGCCGATTTTTTCCTTCACTTCAAGAATGGCGCGGCTCAGGCGCTCGGCATCTTCTTTGGAGCGGCGCAGCACACTGTAAGCCAACCGCTGAGCGCTCTTCGGCCCAATGCTCGGGAGCTTGCGGAATTCGTCGATTAATCTCTCGATAGGCTCTGCGTAATCGCTCATGTGTCGATCTTCTCAACGTCTGCGGGCCCGGGAAAAACGTCAAAAAAGGACTTGATTACCGGCTCGCGTTTAATCTTTTCCAACAGTTCGCCTTCAGGAACTTTCTCTGGATCAGGCCGGGAAATTGATGCCGCTTTGGATTCCCCGGAAACCATTTCCCTCATGATCACCGTAACCGCGCTCCCGACAACCCGGCTGGCAGCGTGACTGATTGCGGGCCAATTATCCCGAATCTGCCTCCGGGCAAATTCACTCATTGCCCGGGATTCAAGCACAACCTTGTCTCCTTCAAGTCGCGCGCCGTTTAATGTCAACAGCAGAGATTCGAGCGACTCCTTTCCGGCCGCAGAGGCAATTGCGATCAAGAATTGCCTTGGGTCCCGGGCCGTGACCTTTTCGCCGGATTCCACGAAGGGTGTTTCGGCCTCGCTGCTCTCTTTGACTTCGGGCGCCATGGGGCTTGGCGGCGTCGGGGGCGAATAATTTTGCCTCTGCGTAGCGGCCGGCGCCGCTTTTCCCGTCCGGAGAGCCGCCGCGGATTCCGGCAAAAGTGGTTGGTTTTCACTCCTCTGGGTCCGGCTCCCTTCCGACATGGAGGCAAATTCGGCGATCAAATCTTCGAGCGGGCGCAGTTTTGCCAAATGGGCAAGTTCAATCAGTCCCATTTCGAGTTGGAACCGAACCTGGGTCGCGTATTTCATCGCGGTTTCAATTTTCTGGAATGCATCAAAAAGCCGCAGCAAATCTTCCCGGGAGAAAAGCTCCGCTTGTGCCCGCAAATCCGGGAGAAGGCTCTCGGGAATCCCCAATAAGGCAGGATCGGAAATCCCGGCTTTCAGGATCATGAGGTTACGGAACTGGCCTGAAAGACGGCGGACAAAGTTGTTTAAATCCTGCCCGGCTTCGACCACATCCGCCACTATTGCGAGAATCGCGGCCAAATCACTTTTCGCAATGGCCCGCACCGTTCGACCTAAAACCTTCGGTTCGATCAGCCCGAGAAGCGTTGTGACATCCTCATCCCGAACTTGGTTGCCGCTGAAAGCGATCACCTGGTCGAGGGCCGACATCGCGTCCCTCATGCTGCCGCCGCTTGAGAAAACCACTTGATCGAGGGCTTCTTTGCTGATCTGAATTCCTTCCGCTTGTGAAATTTGACGCAGCCTTTCCAGAATCAGCGGATATTTAATAAGCCTGAAACTGTATTGCTGGCAGCGGGAGAGAATCGTCGCCGGGATTTTGTGGTATTCGGTGGTCGCCAGGATAAATACGACGTGCGGCGGCGGTTCTTCCAGGGTCTTCAAAAGAGCATTGGAGGCCTCGGGGGTAAGCATGTGGACCTCATCAATAATAAAGATCTTATGGCGGTCCCTGGCCGGATGGTATCGGACTTTCTCCTTAAGTTCCCGGATTTCGTCAATGCCCCGATTGGAAGCCGCGTCGATCTCGAGGACGTCCATGCAGTTGCCTGCGGCAACCTCGATGCACGCGGCGCATTGGCCGCAGGGCTCGCCCGGCCGGCCGCGGTGGCAGTTCAGCGCCTTTGCCAGAATCCGCGCCGTGGTCGTCTTCCCGCTTCCTCGCGGTCCGGAAAAAAGAAAAGCGTGGGCCACCCGGCCGCTTTGCAGGGCGTTCAGCAGCGTGCCGGAAACATGCTCCTGCCCCACTATCTCATGAAAATTTTGCGGACGCCATTTCCGGGCGAGGACTTGATATTGCATAAGGAGATAGGCCGAGCCTCGGGATGCCTGTTGCACATATAGTTGACCTCTTAATGCTGCTTCCTTCCGGACCTGACATGGTTCGAGGGTTATATTGCACA
>JBBISO010000139.1:0-7851 GCA_037441325.1 Acidobacteriota bacterium
AGCAGATCTCCATAGTTATACCACTCGGCGATCACGCCGATGCTGCCGGTGATGGTTCCCGGATTGGCAAAAATTTTATCGGCGCTGCAGGCAATGTAATATCCGCCTGAGGCGGCCACAGAGGCCATGCTCACGACCACTTTCTTTTTGGCTTCGGCGCGAAACTTCTTTATGGCCTCGAAAATCTCCTGGGAAGCCGCCACTCCGCCCCCGGGGCTATTGATGCGAATTACAACCGAGCGGACTCCCGGACGGTTGCCGAAATCCTTGAGCTGATCCACAAATTCCTGTGAGTCGGGGATCAAGCCCTCGAGGGTAAGAGATGCGATCTGATCGCCTCCGAGGTGAAGAACGGAGGAACCTTTGTGTGAAAAATAGGACGCCAAAGCCAGCAGACACAAGATGAAGAAGAGAAAAACTCCTCCTCCCAGGATAACCACCAGCAGCAGATTGGATCGGTTCTGCGGCATTCTGATCCTTCCCTTCGAGCTAGACGGGCCTGCTATTCGCTCTCGGATTTCTTGAAGCGCTGAAGGTGTTCTCCGAGGCGCTCGCCCATCGAGGCATTCCCCGAATCGGCGGCAGCCAGATAAGAGGTAAATTCAAGCCTGGGCTCGTCCTCTTTCATGGCTTTGAGGCTGAGCCCGATCTTTTTTTCAGCCAGGTTCAGTTTAATGACCTTCATTTCTATTTCCTGGCCGACATTGAGAAACTCAGTCGGTTTCTCGACATGCTTTTCGTCAAGCTCCGAAACGTGGCAGAGTCCCTCGATCCCATCTTCCAGTTGGACGAAGGCGCCGAAGTTCGTCATGCGCACGACCTTTCCGCGAACAATATCGCCTGCCTTATGGCGGCTAAACCAGTCTTCCCAACTGTCCGGTTCGAGCTGCTTGATGCCGAGCGATAATTTCTGATTAGCGGCGTCGATGCTAAGTATGACCGCCCTCACCTCGTCCCCCTTTTTCAGCACTTCCGATGGATGCTTGATCCGTTTCGTCCTGGAAATATCCGAAACGTGAACTAGGCCGTCGATTCCTTCTTCTACCTCCACGAAGGCGCCAAAATCTGTTAGGTTGCGCACTTTGCCGACAATTACGGTTCCCGGCGAGTAGCGGCTCTCGATCACATCCCAAGGGTTCGGCTCGGTCTGTTTCAAGCCCAGGGAAATGCGCCGCGATTCAATGTCTATGTCCAAAACGACGGCCTCGACGCTTTCACCCACGCTGAGTATTTTGGACGGATGCTTCACCCGCTTATTCCACGTCATTTCCGAAATGTGGATCAGGCCTTCCACGCCCGGCTCCAATTCAATGAATGCCCCGTAATCGGTCAGGCTGACCACCTTTCCTTGAACGCGCATGTTCTTGGGATAGCGCAAGTCGGCATGGAGCCAAGGATCCTCCATCATCTGCTTGTAACCAAGCGAAACGCGTCCGTCCTCCTTAGTAAACTTGATGACTTTTACTTTGATTTTGTCGCCCACGGAAAAGAGCTCCGAAGGATGGTTCACGCGTCCCCAGGACATGTCCGTAATATGCAACAGTCCGTCGACCCCGCCGAGGTCGATAAACGCGCCGTAATCGGTAATGTTTTTGACAATGCCCTCCATGATCTTGCCGTCCTCTAAAACCTCCATGGTTTTGGCTTTTTCTTCTTTCATGGATTCTTCGAGAACGGCCTTGCGGGACAACACGATGTTGCCGCGTTTTTTGTTCACCTTTATGACGCGCATTTCAAATTCTTCGCCCCGCAGGCTGTCCAAATTACGAACGGGCCGCACGTCGATCTGGGATCCGGGCAGGAACGCACGGACGCCGATGTCCACGGCCAGGCCGCCCTTGATGCGCTCGATCACGCGCCCTTTGACAATACTGCCTTCGCGGTAGGCGCGCTCAATATCATCCCAGATCTTCATGCGTTCGGCCTTCTCCCTGGAAAGAACAACATAACCGTTGGCATCCTCCGTCTGCTCCAGAAAAACATCCACGGAGTCTCCGGGCTTAACGGTCAGCTGGCCGCGGTCATTCACGAACTGATCAACGGGAATGATTCCCTCGGATTTAAATCCGACGTCGACCACGACTCCGCCGCCCGAAATGGCGATGACCTTGCCGCGAATGACTTCCCCTTCCGAGAAGCTCTGGGTCCTGCCTTCATATGCCGCCAGGAGGCTCTCGAAGTTATTTTCATCTTCGGGGACTCCGGCCGCTGGCGCATTCTGCCGGTGGGCATTGTTTTGTGGCTGAGAGCGGGGGGCGGCTGCGGGATGCGTTTCGTTGACATCAAATGACATTCATTCCTCCTGAATCGGATCCAAGGCCGCGAGGAGCGGACAGGAACCGAATTTTTGCATAGGTATTATTGCTTCGGGACAAGGAACAGGGGAACTCTTACGGGCGTTGCTATGATTTGTTCGGCGAGACAAATGCAAGAGTCCACATCCCTATAATCGCAAGAAATATAGGCTGATATGTATAGCTCCTCCAACGGATATTGTCAAGAGCTGCGGTTGAGCAGGTGCGCGGGATCCGCGAAATGTTCGAAATCGTTTGGCCGCAACAGCGGTGCGCGTATCGCGGGCGAGCCGGCCGGCATTCGCTGGTTCGCTTATGCTTTTGAAGTGAGCGCTCATTTCCTCCGGCCGTTTTATCTGCGAAGGCGTCACCGGCGCGGCAACTTCTTCCCTGACTGCCGGCGCAGGGGCGGCATTTGGATAGGCGCCTTGAACAGGAGCCTGCGGCTTGGGGATTATTTGGAAATACAGGAAGGCGGCTGCGGCGCAGCCCGCAACTTTCTCCACCGGATCCTGCAGGAGGGCGCGCAGCGCCGCTAGAGAGGAACGGGCATCCGCCCCAAGACCGGCCAGAGCAACGCCAGCCGCATAGCGGACTTCGGCGGCCGGATCGCTCAATCGGGTGGTGATCGCCGCCATAACCTGCGCGTGCGGCGCAAGGAGGCGGCCCAACGCCAACACCGCGGCGGCGCGTACGGTTTCATCCGGATCGGTCGCGCGCCGCAGGAGATCCGGAACAGCGGGATATGCGGCCTTCCGGAGTCCGCCGATCTTCTCAGCCGCCGTTTTGCGGATTTCCGGATCAGGATTCTCCAACGCTTGCCGCAAGACGGGGAGGCCGCGTTCCGGACCGCCCGTAAGACTGGAAAGAGCGGCCGCTCAAAGCCTGAATTCTGCCATTGAGCTATCGCCAGGCTTGAAGCGCTTCCTGGATGAAGGCGTCGGGCTGTTTCACCTCGAGCAGAACGGGCGTGCCCGCGCCCTTGGGTGGAAGGAGCACCAGACTCCGGCTGTCCGCACGATACATGCGGACCTTCCTGCCGTTTGCTGCTCTAAACCACCCGGAATGATAGTGGAAATTGGAGAAGCCGTTCGTGCGCATCGTCGGTTTCCAGTCCGCGTCTGTGCCTATATCCACGGTCTTAATATTTTCGACATCAATCTCCGCGGTTTTCAAAGTGACCGGATAAAACCGGTCGTGGATGGCCAGCCCCTCCGCAGTCAAGGTATACTTCGGAGGACCCGGAGAATACAGCAAGGAGCCGGCAAGGAGCAGAACCACGAGAATTCCGATTGCGATTCCGAGCAATTTCGCGAATCCTCCGCTGCGTCCATTCGCTTGCGCAGAGCTTGAAACGGATCCAGTCAACTTGGCATCCGGCATCGAAGCGGCTATCCGAAGTGTCGCAACAAATCCATTCACATCATCCGGACTGAGCACCATTGTCTTTGCGCCGGTGATGAGAATTACGGCGTTGCCTCGGTTGGTTACGTACCAAGAGCATTTCCCGAGCTTCGAGGTCCGGAACAAACCGTAGTAGCCGAATAATCCACCGTTGCCGAACAGGCGTGTACAACCTTTGAGATCATCAGATTCTGCCGCTCTAACCTCCCGCATGGCGTTCAGAGGAATTCCGGCCTTGCCAACGAGGCGCCGGATAAAAAGCGTTCCCTCCGAAATGACATAGCTTCTCGGCGAATATGCATAGCTTAAGCCGATAACCAGTATAGACAGGCATGCCACAAGAGTGCTGCGAGTTGCTATCGCAGCGCCCAACAAAACAAGGCAGACAGCCGCGCTGATGAATTTGGTGGCTGAATCGTAGGAAGCGGAAAATGAGCTGCTCGAATTTGTAAGCATTGATTTTGCCTTTTTTCAATTATACCTGGATTCCGAAGTTGGAGGTGATATCCTCGAGGTGCCGCGCCTGATTTTTATGATGACACTATTTCGCCGAAATTGGATTTTCACAGTTCCATCCATTGGACACAAAGGATAAGGGCTCACTTCGGGCGCCGCCAATTTCGGAATCCGGGTTATGCAACATGAGCTGATAGCTGCACACTCCGTGGCCGATATTTCCTGTATTTGCGCATCAAGCCGGCCGCTTTCCTCAACTGATCTCCTCGGCAGAAGGTGCCGAGAAGATGCTCCCAAGCTCTAGAGACTCTTTTCTCCCTATTCTGTTTAATCTGCGGCTGTAGCCGCCCGGCACTACCCTCTCAAAGGCCGCGTTGCGCCGGGATAACCGCCTCACCCCCGTTTTGACATCCCGGAATTGCCCGTCCTCCACGGGAGGCAGAGGTGGTAGCTTCTCATTGGCTTTGCGCCGCCGGCGTTTTGGACGGACCTGCATGCCCAGCGAACACGCATCCACTCCAATAACGACAGCCTCGGGCGCCTTTGGACAAGGCGTGTCTTCGCTCCGGCTGTCGGCGTGATAGCGGCTCAAGGCTTCACTGTATGAAGCTGCTGAATCACCCAACCTTTGTACAACATGCCAAACACCCATGGCGCTGATTCGTGTGCCGAAGAAAATCCACGCCAACTGGGCGGCCAGTTCATACGGCACGATCACGCCCAACAATGCCAAGAGGCGTGCCAGAGAGCCGCTGATACGCCCCGGTTCCCCTCCCAGCTGCTCCAATAGAGGCCGACTTTGGGTTTTACAGGGTCGGCATCGAAAGCGAGCGGCCTCCCCCCAGACCCGGCCAAACCTCGTCAGCCAGGAAACCCGCCTGGTCTCCTGATATGCCATCTCTTTGCCGCAGTTGGGACAATTCGGCGCCGATACCTGCACCGAGGCAGCAACCGCATCGATCTTTTCCTGCAACGCTAAAAGCATGCCTGGACGGAACTGATCCTCTGTCTCACGTTCAATCCGGATAAAGGCAGGAATCTGGGATGCTAACTCGGGATGTTGGGGGTGTGATATCGAATCAGTTCTTACACGGCAACACGGTCGGGGTGCGCGTTTGCTCATCGATTCTGTCCCGAATCAATCCCCCGTTTGCCGCCATTTATGCTACTGCTGCTTCCGCCATAGGACCAAGAGTTCGGCATTGGCGACAAGAACCTCGGCAAGCGCTTCCTTGAATTGCCGCCCTGCTTCGACACGCTGCCGAACAACCTCGACCCAGTCGTCGGGGACACGTTCCACACGTTTCTTGCCTCCAACCATGAAAGTCAGTGACCAAACGGGGTGCCCACCTCCCTGGGCGCAGTGGCAGGTCCTTTTACCGCAACGACGATGCGTCTGGGACAAGGAACCCGGGAGAGCATCCGGGGGGATCTGTATTTGTGCGAGCAATTGTCTTTTTCGTTGCTGCAACCGTACGGCAACGAGGCCTTTGGGTGCAATTTTCATTCTGTATGTATATTTACACACAGGTAGACCAAAAAGCAATGAAAATCAAACAATTCGCTCAAAACCGACTGGACTGGAAGTTTACCTGGCAGGAATCCGATCAAATTACACCGGGGCACTGGCATGACCGCTCAACAGCTCTGCCCCAAAACGGTTAAGCACCCAAGAAAATCGCTGGATTATTCTTTCGACCGGTCTACAATCGATAACGGCATACAACGCCGTAAACGGGAGAAAGCTGTGGCAAGCCGCACAAGCTGCTTCCGGCCATTACTCGCCCGAAGATATGTTTGTCATCAATAATGTGGTCTGGTCAGGGGCAACGGCAAATACTCAGTCCGACGGCAGCTTTACGGGCCGCGATCTTTATACGGGAACCGTAAAAAAGATCATGCCTTCCGATGCCAATATTTATTTTTTCCATCAGCGGTGTTATCCGAGCAAGGCGACTGAAAAATTCATAATCCCCTCCCGCACCGGCATCGAGTTTGTAAGCCTTGATCAGGAGCGCTGGACTGTCAATCACTATGTTCGAGGCGGTTGCACCTACGGCATAATGCCCAGCAACGGCCTGATATACACGCCGCCCCACGCCTGCGCCTGTTACATGGAAGCCAAGCTAAACGGATTTTGCGCACTCGGAGGGGCCTATGAGTCGGAGCCGGATCTGGAAGCGGGCGCAGCTGAAACCCGGCTTGAAAAAGGACCGGCCTACGGCGCGGAAATCACTGATGATGCCGACAGCGAAGACTGGCCCACTTATCGGCACGATGCCAAACGAAGCAGCTATACTGCCTCGCGGGTTTCTTCCAATGTCAACCTTCAATGGCAATTAAAGCTGGAAGGGAAACTAACCAGTCCGGTTGTAGCAGGCAATCGGATGTACTTATCCAAGATCGATGCCCATACTGTGTACGCCATTGACGCCGGCAGTGGAACTGTCCTTTGGAGCTATGCGGTTGGTGGAAGGGTGGATTCGCCGCCGACCATCCATAAAGGACGGGTTCTATTCGGCGCGGCCGACGGATACGTTTATTGTCTCAGGGCTTCGGATGGAATTCTGATCTGGCGTTTTCGCGCCGCACCCATAGATCGGCGCATGATGGCATATGAGCAACTGGAATCGGTATGGCCGGTGCACGGTTCTGGAATACCAGCTCTATGCCGCGGACAAATTGAGCGATGTAAGTGGCATTCAGCGAATCATGAATCTTTGGTTGGACATGTCCAATCCTTTTAGTCCGAGTTTTATGAACTATGCCGGGGATTGGAAGCTTCGGCAAGGAATTCCGAGGGCAGATCAAACCGCCGTAAATTTTATAAATGGTCGATAGACAAGCCCCCTTTACAAGTTCGCGCAATGGCATTGGCGGATAAAACGCTTTTTGTTGCCGGGCCTCCTGATATTGTGGATGAAGAGGACGCATTTTTCGCTCTGGAGGATGCGGCCGTGTTGGAAAAGCTGGCCGAGCAAAGCGCCCTGCTCGCAGGGAAAGAGGGCGCCTTATTGTGGGCGGTATCGGCGGCCGACGGACAAAAGCTGGCGGTATACAAGTTGGATTCTCTTCCGGTGTGGGACGGAATGATTGCAGCGGGAGGGAAGCTATATTTGACAACTATGAATGGAGAAGCGATCTGTTTTTCCGCTGCGACACCTCGGAACGGACCGTCCTCTCAAGGTTTGTTTTCGCTCTTTCGGAAATTATGGAATAAAAGTTCTCCCTGATTATGCCTTTTCCAATCCAGCCCCTTCTACCAATGAGTCTATAGGCCGACATTGCCAGGATGATCGAAGCTTTCCTGCTTCTTTATCAGGCCCAAGCGCATGAAAAAGTGGTCGTCAGGCAATAATCAGGCCGCCGTTGGACACGTGCTCCGTACGCCGACCAAGGCTGACTATAACCATATATTGTCAGCCTTGGTCGGCTAGCCAAAATTGCGCACAATCACTGATTCCTGCAGCATCTTCTGGAAGGCAAGGACTCTGTGGTGGCAATCCGGACACTGTTTAAGATGTATCTCAAACATGTGTTCCATCTCAGGACTCAAGTGTCCTGAACACATCTCGTAGAAAACGAGATTCAAGAGCAGTTCTTGGCACATCATCCTACGAGAAAGCCGCATAAAGACTTCTTTCCCTCAGAGAAAAGGTTCCCGGCAAGAAAGCTTTGACCTCAATAGACTATGTTT
>JBBISO010000140.1:0-7821 GCA_037441325.1 Acidobacteriota bacterium
GTTCCTCCTTGTTCATCAGCCGTGGTAAGGAAAATGCGGCCGCCCCAGATAATCGGCGAAGAGTGTCCCCGCCCCGGGACCTCGACTTTCCATAGGACGTTGTGCGTCTCTGACCACGTGTCAGGATACCCGGCAGCCTCAACCAATCCCTGCCCTGATGGGCCGCGCCAGCGCGGCCAGTACTTCATTGCTTCGCCGCCCGGCACAATCATGCTTACCCGTGATTCGGGAGCATCGGCCTTGGGGCCGGGACCCGGCGCTTCTAAAAATACGACAAGCGTCAACACCAGCCCTGCGGCCAATCTTGAAAAACGAAGGTGCATAGCAGCCTCCTCGGAGCTTATACAGGGAAGAAAACGTGATGCGGGCGCGGTTGTCAATGTTTTTCGTACCCAGGCCTGCAGCCGGAAGCTTATAATCCCTCCAACTGCAGCCACGGAAGGTTTTCAGACAGGATCCGGTTGCATCTTAATCCGCATTTCTCACAAGATTTCTACCGCGGCGGCGCATGCGGGCATGTCTGCCTTGTGCAGGACGGCTCTCCAGAGCCGTCCTCGGGCGTGTCATGAGACGGGCCCGCACATGCCGCGCGCCTTGTATCCACGCCCGTTTGCGCCGCCTCGCTACGAAACCTTGCGAGGAATGCGGATTAACCTATAACCTTTAATATGAAACCCGTTATTCGGGATCTGCAAGCCGTGAGTTCTTTTGATTGAGGGGAAGATGCCGCGTCGACGCACACTGATCATTGGCACCATCGGCCCCGCCAGCCGCAAACCGGCCGTGCTGAAGCGTCTGATAAAGGCCGGCCTGGACGTGGCGCGCCTGAATTTCTCGCATGGCACCCCTGCGGATCATCGCGCAATGATCCGCGAGGTGCGGCAGGCTTTCCAGAAAGCAGGCAAACCTGTGCGGTTGTTCGCCGACCTTCCCGGCCCCAAAATCCGTGTAGGCCTTCTGAAAAATGATTCCGTCATGCTGAGCGCGGGGCGCCGTGTGCGCCTGACGGTCCGCGAGGTTCTCGGTACCGACAGGATTCTGCCCGTTCAATATCCCCAGTTGACCGACAGCATCAGCAAAGGGAGTCTTATCTTTCTGGCCGATGGATTCATACAACTGCGGGTCCTCGATGTCCCGCAAAAGGGCGAGGCGCTCTGCGAAGTGCGGGTGGGAGGTGAACTCCATTCCAAAAAGGGCCTCAATATTCCAGGAGCCCGCATATGGCTTGATCCGTTGACCGGCCGCGACCTGCGGTTGGCGCGCATGGGAATTGCCGAGGGGCTGGACTCATTCGGCCTCTCTTTCGTGGAACGGGCGGAAGATATCGCAAAGCTCCGCGGTTTCGCCTGGGGACTGGGGAAGCGCATTCGCGTCATTGCCAAAATCGAGCGTCACGAAGCGTTGGATAATTTCGAAGCCATTCTTGCCGCCGCGGACGGCGTGATGGTTGCCCGCGGCGATCTGGGCATGCAGATGCCGTTAGAGGAAGTTCCTTTCATCCAGAAAGACCTGATCCGGCGCTGCAACCAGGCCCGCAAGACCGTGATCACCGCCACGCAGATGATGGAATCGATGGTGCACAGTTACCGTCCCGCACGTTCCGATGTCGCCGACGTGGCCAACGCCGTGCTGGACGGTGCCGACGCCGTGATGCTTTCGGAGGAAACGGCGATCGGGGACTACCCCGTGGAGGCCGTGGAATGGGTGGCCAAAGTATGCGCGGCCGCGGAAGCCAGGATGACAAGAGAACCGGCGAACGGCATCGGTTGGCTTCGGCAAGCCCGGGCATGATGCCCTACAGCTAAAATTCAAATTCCGGTGTCCTCCTTGGCGGCAAATCGAGTATGGTTCTCTTCTCGGCCGCGGACAGCCGGCCGGTTATTTGCCAACGCAAGAAAAGCTGGCCGCGTCGTTGGTGTCCCCTGTGCTCATATATCGCGCGACTGCGGGATAGGGACAAAACGGCCGGCTCCTGGTGACCTTGCCAGATCCGTCTTTGCGCGAACCAATGATGGCCTGGGGCTCGATCCCTTTTTCCACCCAGTCGACGAGTTTATCCAGCCAAAGATGCGGGTTGCCGTCATAGCAGCCGGGCCCGCCGCTGCAATGGAAAACACCTGGCAGCATATAGAGCTTGTAGAAACTTTTTGTTTCTTTGTCTCCCATCAGCTTAAGGACATCTTCATAGTAATCGACGGACATCAAAGGCGTGAGCGCCGTGTCCGCCCAGCCATGGTAATGAATGATTTTTCCGCCCCGACTTTTAAAGCGGGTCAGATTGGGATTTGTCATATCAAACAGCACGGAGGAAACCGCCATCCTCTCGGGGTCGGTATCGAAGTTGTAGTCCGTCCATTTCCAAGCGGGACCCGGCTGGGGATCAAGGGATAGAAACCGCATGGAGGATTCCCCGAACAATTGCTGCACGCTTGGGTTCCCTATGATCCAGTTATTCCAGCCGCTGGCGGGCGCCAGGACTTCCGCGCCCGGCGGCATCCCCGGGAAAATCCGTTCCCCTTGGGAGGTCCTCACCCCGTCGTATATTTTTTTCAAAGCTTCGATCTGAGCGGAAGTGAAGCAGGTCGGGCCGGACGGATCGCATCGGGCAAGATCGCGGGCGGGATCGAACGGACAGGCGCGCGGATCCTCGATGAGACCGTCCGCGAGGCCATCAACTGCGTCGCATTTCTGATAGACCGCCTCCGCTAAAGACGGCAACTGGTTCACAGCTATCGAACCCTCGCCCGCCAGGGCGCGCGGATTCCAGATGCTCCACATGTGCGCCTTGGTCAGATTGAGTATGGGCGCGCCGACGACGATGCCGTCGAAGAACTCCGGAAATCGTTGCGCCATCAGAAGGGCTTCACGGCCTCCTTCGGAGCAGCCCATCCAATAAGCATGGCGGATATCGCTTTGATAATAGGTCCGAATGATCTTCTTCGCTAAAACGGCGGTAACCAAGTATGAGCGATAAGCAAAGTCCAGCTTTTTCTGCAACGCGTTCGGGTTGCTGTTGTCGGGAGGATTATAGGCGAACGTGGCCAGCGGCTCCTTCTTGGCATCATGGCCGGAATTCGTCGCCGCCACTGCATAACTGCGCGCGATTCCGAGCCCCATGGCATTCTCGTCGATGCTTCCGTTGAATCCGCCTCCCCCCACCATCAGGAACCTCCCGTTCCACCCGGCGGGAAGCTTGACGGCGAAACGGATCTCCGGCGCGATCACTCCCCGCACGTCGCAGTATTCAGGCGATGCACCGGTTGCGGGCTTGAGTTCGGCGGAAACGTGGCCGATCAATCCCGGGTCGGATACCATACCCGGAAGATCGGCGCATTTGACGGTTGCAGCAACCGGGGCCTCGCTCATAGCCGCCGCAAGCAGAAGGGCCGGCAACGTCCTGCGCAATAATTTTATGAATCCCATTTCACCCTCCTGAATCGTGTTGCGCGAACTTGGGCGCTGAAATTGCAAACAAAGATGTGGACTTGCTTCAAAGGCTCGAAGACCGCGGGTAGCCCTCCTATCGGCACTCGGGATTCGCGGCGTGTTCCGGATTGCCGCTGCCTTTGTAGTGTGCGTATTTGGGATATGGACACAATTCCATAAGGTACGTTGTTGGCGCCGTGACGGACTATTCTTCATGCTATAGGCTGTCCGGTTCAGGCGCGGTGAAATCTGCAGGTCCGATAATGCTTACATTCATTCCAAACAGCGCATCATTCAGCCGCTTCCAATAATTACCCGCGATCATAATGTAATGAATGCCGGGGATGTTTTGAAGGAAACGATCTGCATCCCTGATTTTCAGTTCCAGATAATTCGAGCAGTTCATGCGCCGGAAAGCGCCGGGAAGTGGCGGGCTGCCCGTATCCTTCTCAGTTCCTATCTGGATTTTTCCGGGCCATAACATAAAGTTCTTCAAGTCCTTGCTGAACGCGCCCGCAATGACCTCCATCCCCACGGGGAATTCAACTTGCGGCACAACGCCCCTTCCCATGCCATGATAGTCCCGAAGCCTGTATGGCAGCGGAGAAGCGTCGGGCCCCATCAGCTTCAAGGGCGCAACGCAGTGACTCAGCACAGCACTGGATTTCTGCAGATTCACCGACATTACATTTGCAAAATATGAGGGCTTCCGGCTGACCTCTTCCATGAACATCGAGGACAGCAGCCCGCATACATCTGCTTCACACGCGGCGGTTATCCCTTCGTCCCGCAATCTCGCGAACGCGAGACATGGATACGGCAGCGTGGATTTCTGGTTGAACAGGAAACCTAAACAATCGATCGAGACCGCGGACAATCCCTCCTTTTCAATAATCGAGCGCAGCAGGACATATAGCCTGCACGCGTCAAGAATGGTTTTGTCCGAAGGTTCAACGACTTCTACCGCTTCCTTTTTCCATCTTTCCGCTTCCTTCCCGGCACTGGCTTCGTCAGTGCGATCAAAAAGCTGCTGCAGCTCTTCCATCGGCCGGTACTGTATCCGGACGCCCGTTCGTTTATAGATGTAATCTACATTGAGGTTATGTGCCGGCACGCTGGTCGAGTCAAACGGCCTGCCATAGATGACTGCCCGCCTGCCCTCAAGAATTCTGGACAACGCGACAGCTTTCAACATCTCAATGGCCTGCGTTTGTGAAATGGCGAACATGACGCTGGCGCCATTTGCCCTTAATGCCGCCGCAAGATTCGCATCAATCAAGATCATCTCAGGGCTCTGAGCAAGAATTACTATAGGAATACCCAAATCCCCCAAAGAGTCATAAAGCTTTCCGAAGCTGAACGTGAAACGCGGCAGGCACATCAGAAGAATGTCCGCATCTTTGCCCTGAACGGACTCGATCACTTCCTGCGGTTTTTGATAATTGACCGTGGTTTCGTTCACGATGAAATCGACTTCTTTGATGGACCTGATCGATTCTATGACTTTTTCAGATGTTGCCGGAGAGTCGCTCAGGCAGAGCAGTTTTCTCTTCATCCCCGCAGGCTTGGATTTCACGAAACCTCCGGTGTCCTGGCCAAGAAGGTTGGTCTCCGGAAGATTGGCGGCCATGGCCGCCATGGCTGTCGTCCTGATAAAATCACGTCTTCCGACATGCATTCCTTTATGAGCGCATTTGTGCACTTAGCTTCCTCCTTTTCGGCCCTGCGATTTAGGACCCATGAATTGCGCCCATTATAACGGATGAGCGGGGAGTGGCGTCAGCAATTGTTGAAATATTTGGCTGAGTGCAATTCCGAGACTGCCCGAGACCGCAGGCAATAAAGCGTTCTTTCGCGGGAGAAAGGCCGTGGAGCCGCCTAGCCACTGACTGGCGAGGGCCGGAATTTCAACCTGCATTTCTCACAAGATTTCTACGGCGGCGGCACATCCGGGCATGACTGCTGCCTTTCGCTGCCCGGAGCACGGCTCTCCAGAGCCGTCCTGGGCGGGTCTGGAGGCCGCCCCACATGGCGCGCGCCTTAGTAGAAATCTTGTGAGAAATGCGGGTTTGTACTGTTAATCGCACTGGTGTTCGCAATTACGATGATGTTTGCTCCGGGCTTATACGCTTCGGTTGACAATCGCGGGTGATCAATCTCGGAATTGGGAAGCCCGGGACCGGGATTATATTTCACGTGGAATTCGCGGAGTTTTTGGCCTTCTGCAGTTGCATGACGACTCGCTGCGCCTGTTCCAGCCATTCGAGTTTAGCGGCCAATGGAAGCCGGGCGAGACGCCGGCGTTGCATCCGTTCGTGTTCGTCCCAGCCGCGCTCCCAGTGCTGAGTCTCCTGGCGTTGGGGATTTTGCGGCGTCTTGCTCATTCACAATCCTCTCTGAGCTTCTTGAGCTGTTCGACGTCATCCAAATCGCGGGGCCTTCCCGCCTTGAGCTTCAGTGCTATCAAATCGTCAAAGGAGCAAAATGCCGCCGCGATGCCCGGCGCCACCTCCATCCATGCGGCTTTGGAATAGGCATCGGCAAAAACCAGCGGCGGATCGGCGAAAAGATCGATTTCGGTCGCCGGATGGTCGGGAGAATATAGGGAAAAAACTGTCAGGTCTTTTTCATTGATCCATCGCCGGCGCTGGTGCGGATCGAGGAACTGCTCAAAAGCCACGGGAGCACGGGGCCGATAATTTAGCGTCCTGAGCGCAGCAAGGGCGAGCTCAAGATTTTCGGTATCCATATCCAGCAAGAGATCAATATCGGCGGTGAAGCGCACGTATCCATGAGCGACGACTGCTAGTCCTCCGGCAATCAGGTATTTAACCTGATGGCCATTCAGCGCTTTCACGATTAATTCGATGCTGTGTCGTTCCATGGCAAATCAAAATCATAGCACGCACCGGGCCGCGGACAACTTTTTAGCTGCCCGGGAGCTCACAACTCCGAAGCGGTAATGCTCTCTGCCCTTCTGAGGTTCAAAACAGCCATGGCTCAGGTAAGCGCCAGCGAGCGCCGCATGGGCCATGGTGAAATCTGGATCCAGCTGAAGAGGTGATTCATAGGACTTGAGCGCAGCCCGGTAATCTCTCTGAGCCCAGATCAGCATTTTCAGGAGCACGGATAGCAGGCGGCCAACTCGTCCCTCATCCATTGCCGCTGGGTCGTGGTGAATATCCTCTGATTGGCTCCGCCGATTTTTACTTGCCACTCAACCTATTCAGTATAAAATTCCCTCTCGCCCAATTGGCAGTACCCGTGGGGGTACCATCGATTAATTAAACGGGAGGATTCTTAGGTGCATAAGATTGCAGTAATCCCCGGCGACGGGACCGGGCCGGAGGTGACAGCTGAAGCGGTTAAAGTCCTTAAGGCTGCGGCCGCAAAATTTGGATTTAAAGTCCAGCTAATCGAATACGATTTCGGCGGCGAGCGGTACAAGAGAACCGGCGAGACGCTGCCCGACAGCGCGGTCGAAGAATTGAGAAAATTCGACGCGATATTATTGGGCGCCATCGGGCATCCGGATGTGGCCCCGGGAATCCTCGAAAAAGGGATTCTGCTGAAAGCCCGCTTCGAACTGGACCAATATATCAACCTGCGGCCGGTCAAGCTTTTTCCGGGTGTGGAGACGCCGCTGAAGGACAAGGGGCCCGCGGACATCGACTTTACCGTGGTGCGGGAGAACACGGGCGATCTTTATACCGGCACGGGCGGCTTTACGATGAAGGGAACACCGCAAGAGGTGGCGGTTCAGGCGGCCGTCTATAATCGTTTCCAGGTCGACCGCTGCCTGCGATACGCGTTTGAATTCGCGCGCAAGCGCGGGAAAAAGGCGCGCGGCAAAGGCCGCAAGAACACGCTGGCTCTATGCGGCAAAACCAATGTGCTGACTTACATCTATGACCTTTGGGAGCGGGCTTTCCACGAGATGGGTGAAAAGGAGTTCCCGGACATCGCGCGGGAATACTATCATGTTGACGCGACCTGCATGTGGTTTGTCAAGAATCCCGAATGGTTCGATGTGATCGTGACCGGAAATATGTTCGGGGACATCATCACGGACCTCGGCGCCATAATCCAGGGCGGCATGGGCATCGCCGCCGGAGGAAACATCAATCCTGAAGGCGTGAGCATGTTTGAACCCATTGGCGGAAGCGCTCCGAAATACACCGGCCAGGGTGTCATCAACCCTCTGGCCGCGATTTGCGCGATGCAAATGATGCTGGAAACGCTCGGCGAGGGAAAAGCCGCCGCAGCGGTTGAGAAGGCGGTAATGCATGTCACCGGCAAGAAGCTCAAATCGCTTCAGGCCGGGCGGATGGGGTGTTCGACTTCACAGGTCGGAGATCTGGTAGCCGAGAGGGTTGCAAAGTAACAGAGCCCGCG
>JBBISO010000141.1:0-7740 GCA_037441325.1 Acidobacteriota bacterium
GAGGCGCCGAGCGGATTCGAACCGCTGCATAAAGGTTTTGCAGACCTCTCCCTTAGCCACTTGGGTACGGCGCCTCATTCCGGCGGACTCATTGTATTCGATGCAGTATCATCGCGCAAGTTCCGGCGTGAATTTTTAGTAACTGTGCTCCGATATCCTGACCTTGCCTCGAAACGTCCAATAAATGGCAATCGTGTAGGCGAGCACAATGGGCATGCCGATGGAAGCGATGATCGTCATAATCTTGAGGGTCTTTGCGGATGAAGCCGCATTGAAGATCGTCAAGTTGTAGGAAGGCGAGAGGCTCGAAACAACCAGATTCGGATAAAGGGTGAAACTGAACAGAAAAACCAGGGCCAGAATCGTGCAGGATGATGAAATGAAGGCTTGGAAAGGACGCCCCAGGAAAATTGTCCGGGGGATATTGGCAAAAGCCAGTACGGCCAGAATAACGGCCCCCCAAGACCACGGATGCTCGCGGAAATTGCGGGTTGCGTCCGGCAGCCAAGCCAGGGTAAAAATCGTGGCCAGTACATAACAGATCAAGGTCATGCTGAAGCCGCGCCATATCCAGCGGTGCGCCGCCTGCTGCAGTTCGTCCTCCGTTTTCAAATACAGGTAGATGGCGCCGTGCATCAAGGCGAAGGAAACCGTCAACAGGCCGATGAGGATAGGATAAGGGCGGACCAGATGAAGGAAGCCGCCGGCAAACGCTCCGTGGGCGTCCACGGGAATGCCGGCCAGGATGTTCCCCGCCGCCACGCCGAAAAGGAAGGTCGCCAGCAAGCTTGCGCAGAAGAATGAATAGTCCCAGAAATGCCTCCACGATTTCGATTCGCGTTTTCCCCGGAATTCAATCGAAACCGCACGAAAAATCAGCGCCAAGAGCAGCAGCATGAAGGCCGCATAAAATCCGGAAAAGACCGTGGCATAGGCGTTGGGAAATGCCGCGAACATCGCGCCCCCAAACGTCACCAGCCAAACTTCGTTGCCATCCCAGAGGGGGCCTATGGAATTAACCATGAGGCGGCGTTCCCTATCAATTCGAACCGCCGGAAGAAGCATGGCCACTCCAAGATCAAATCCGTCCAGAATGGCATAGCCGGCGAGGAGAATACCCAGAAGGGCAAACCACAAATGGTTGAGATCCACGGATCGACTCCTCGGCTGTGCGGCAACTACCCAGCAGGCCGCCCGGCGGCTGCCGATGGAAGGCCGGTTACAATTCGGCATCGCCCGGAGGCATACCGGAAGTTCTTAAGCACTGGTATTCGCAATTACGAACACCGGCGCTGAGTTTTGTTCCTTCCTTTAGTCAACGAACTCTCGTGTCCCGGGTGGATGCATTCGCCGGCATGATGGCCGGCTCCGGCCCTTGCTGGATTTTCTCGTTAAGCAGATAAATCCAGATCGCAAACAGCAACGCATAGATCACGCCGAATATAATGAAGGACCCGAGCACCTGCGATGCGGCGAGATTCCGCGACACCGCCTCGCCGGTCCGCAGTTGATGGTAAACAATCCAGGGCTGCCGTCCGACCTCGGCCGCAACCCATCCCAGCTGATTGGCCGCAAAAGGACCGATAACGGAATAAACGAAAACCCAGAGAAGCCACTTTTTCCGGAACAGAGTGCCCTGTTGGTAGCGCCAAAGAGCAAATAGCGTGAGCGCGATGAAGTAGAATCCGAGCCCAACCATGATATGGAACGCGAAGAACGTGAGCGCCACGGGGGGAGTATCGGGCTCAAATTGGTCGAGACCGGGTACGGGTTTAGCCGTGTCCCTGTGCACCAGGAAACTTAGCAAGCCGGGAATCTGGACATTAAAGTGCACGGTTTTTGTTTTTTCATCGGGAAGGCCAAAAATGCGTATGGGAGTGCCTCCCTCGGTTGTGTAAAACAGGCCTTCCATGGCCGCGAGTTTAGCGGGCTGATAGCGTGCAACCACCCTGGCGGATGAATCGCCGGATATCAGCATGGCGACGGAAGCGGCCGCGGCTACTATCAGTGCCGGCGTGAAGGACTTTTTCGCGATGTCGATGTGTCTTTCCTTGATCAAGTAGTAGGCGGAGACGCTCATAATAAAAAAGGCGCTCAGAATAAACGCGCCAATCAAAACGTGAATCAGCCGGTCCAGGGCAGAAGGATTGAATACGACGCTCCAGAAATCCGTTAACTCCGCCCGCCGCATCGCTCCGGCCGGAGTTGATACCTCACGGATGATAAATCCGGCAGGCGTCTGTTGCCAGGAATTCGCGATGATGATCCAGACCGCCGAAAAAACCGATCCCAGGAATACCATCAGAGTCGCAAAAAAGTGCGTACGTGCCGAAACTTTATCCCATCCGAAAACTAGGATTGCCAGGAAGCTTGATTCCAAGAAGAAAGCAAAGATGCCCTCCGCCGCCAGCGCTGATCCGAAAATGTCTCCCACATATCTGGAGTAGGCCGCCCAATTTGTTCCGAACTGGAATTCCAATACAATTCCTGAGGCGACGCCAAGAACAAAGTTTAGAGCGAATATTTTGGTCCAGAATTTCGCCGCGGCCTCATACTGAGAATTCTTAGTCTGGAGGTGTCTGGCTTCCAAGAACACGAGGAAGGCGCCCACGCCTATTGCCAGCGGCGGAAACAAATAATGGAACATCACGGTCAGGGCGAACTGTAGGCGCGAGAGAATCACGGCATCCATATAGCTGGTCCCAGATGCAGCCCGCTGGACGGCATGAAGCCCTTGATCTGTACGGCCGCGGCTTGGGCGACATAAGAAATTAAAAACTAATCAATGCTTACTTATATCCCACTATCTGGTTTCCAGGCAAGGAGGATTCCGCATCAATGAACACGCGAGGCGCGGCGCAAGCCCGCATTCCTCCCATGTTGCGTAAGCTTGCTTGCACCTTCCGCGCAAAGCACTAGCCCGCGCTTCTCACGAGGCTAATACTTGGGACGACGGCTCATCAGAGCCGTCGGGAGCGGGTCTGGAGACCCGCCCCACATGTCGCGCGCCTTGTATCTACGCCCGTCTGCGCGGGCTCGCTGCGAAACCTTCAGAAATGCTGGCTGGCGAGTGCGCATTTGAGCGGCCTTCAAAGCGGCAGCAAGCTGACGCATCTACAAATGGCTTCCCGACCAATAATAAGCGGACGGGTTTTGGTCCGCACCTTTGTCCATATAATTGCCTATTTTCCAGGTTTTAGATGGGCCGGTCACGAGACCTGAATTTCGCTGATGCTCGAATGTGAAGTCTTGGCGCTCCCGGCCGATGAATAATTATGACCTGCGGCGCTGGACGCCATGGGACTATAAACAGGGCCGCCGGATGCAATGAACTTGGAGCTGAATCATGAGCAGCAGCGAAAACCCAAAAACCAAAACTGACAGCCAAGGCGATGTCTATGAGGCAGCGGTCTTGGATTTTCTGAATAAGGAACTTGAGGCAGCCCGGCAGCCAAACGAAAGGAGTGAACAGTCAGAGGAGTTGGATACGCTGGTCGCGGATTTGCTGAAACAAGTGATCACCGAGTCGGATCAGCAAAAGGATATCGCGCAATCGGTTCCGGGCGAGCCGCATTTCGTAATGTCCGGCCCGATGCTCGAGCCGAAAGAAGCTTATCCTCCCGGCAACAACTTGTTGGCAAACCTGAATCGGGGACTCAGCCAGACTTATAGCGAAAAGGACCTTTGGGATAGCGAATATATGGAAGCCCAGCCTTCTGTAATGGCTGGCCAGCCGGATAGTGAGACCCAGCTTGCTGCCAAAGCTGTTGAATTGCCACCCTCTATTGCGGCCAAGGAAAATCAGAGCCGCCCTTTGGTGGTTCCGGGAGAGGTAAAAACCGAAGGCCGACGCTTCTCGCCGCATGGCGACATCTTATTCAAACCCGCCCTGATGGTTAAGAGAAATCCGCCGCTGGCAGTTATTGCCTCCATTGGCCTGCTGATTGTCATCGGAGGCGGCGTTTATTCATTCCTGAGTTCAACCGGCAGCTCGTCGAAGAACCAGGGTGTTGCTGTGGGTACATCCGCTTCCAATTCGGCGGCGAATGAAAACCTGGTTGTGATACCGCCTCCTCAGGCCGAGATCAAGGGCGCAACAACGGCGAAAGCTCCGCCGCCGGCCACTAAAACTATTGATGAGGCAGATACCTCAAAACCTGCGGCGGCGGGTGATGTGCGACGGCAATCGGCGCCCGGAAAAGACGCGCAAGCGCCTGCCGTTCAGCAACCTGCAAATCATTCCAGGGAAAATGCCGCCTCGATACCGCCCCCGACTGCTGTAGTGCCGGCGGAAGCAAGGGTGGACATTGAAGAAGGGGCGATGCCGGATAGATCAACTGCTGCGCCGCAACCCGTTCCATTGCAAGCCGCGGCTTCCGTCCCGGCTTTAGATAAGGCAACCGCTCCGACGACGCTCGGTAACGCAATTGCGGCCAATGGAACAGGGGAAAAAACTCCTTTCATCCAACCTGTCGCACTGGTTCCCATTAAGACTGAAAACTCGACTCTCAACTCCATACCTCTGCCTGCGGTGCCTGCGCAATCAAGGGTCTTGATACCCCCGGCGCCGCTCTTGCAGCCCAGCCCATCATATCCCGAAATTGCTTTGAGGAGCCGCACCTCCGGATCTGTCGTCCTCGATCTCCAGATTGACGAAAAAGGAAGAGTTGCCAAAGCGACTCCGGTAAGCGGGCCGGCCATGTTTCATGCCGCCGCCGTTGCCGCGGCATTGAGATGGCAGTATCGACCGGCATCCATTGACGGAATAAATGTTCCAAGCCAGGCCAAAGTGACTATTAGCTTTAACTTGAACAAATAGTTGGAGGAGTAATGCTGACCGAACAGCAAAAGCACAAATATGAAGTTACCCGACAAATGGCAAAGGAGGAGCTGGAGGCACTTGACAAAGAGATCAGCAATGAACTGGCAAAAGTCAAGGACAAGCTGCTCGAGCTTCAACAGGCCAAAAAAGCAGTGAAGCAAATATATGACGGCGCCTGCGCCAGAATGGGTATCAAGTCGGTGCTTGAAGTTACCGATTTAAATCTCACCGACCTCGTGAAACAACAGTGATCTTCAGATTCCGGTTCGGTATCTCTCAAGACAGTTCTCGATAGCTCTTCTTCTTCGGGCAGGCGGCCACTGCCTGATATCCGCATAGGACGCATGCAGAAGGTTACATAAAAAGACGACATCCTTTTCAATCAGATCTACCAGTTGCTGGGTCGTGCATAACTGCGGTTCCTGGCGCACAATTCTGGCGAGACTGGCAAAGAGGTCCTCCCAGGCGCCCTGGCTGACATAGGATATTCGGAGCACGAACTTAACCGGCGCTGAAACTTCTTCGGCAGTGTCCAGCGCCCGCCGGATCAGATCTTCCCGCAGGCTGGGACACCCGGAAGGAAAACGCACGACCTGTTCGATCATGACTTGTGAATCAAGCAGCCGGTCAAAGGTGAAGGCCTGCAGGAACTCGCCGGTGGAAAGATAGGCTGCCGCGTTTTCCTTAAGGATCCCGACATCCTCCGGTGTGAAGTCAATGGCTCTCAGCGTCAATCCCGCGCGCTGAAGGGACTGTCGGAACTTATTCATGAATTCCCCGAAGGTCTTGTCGAAGAGAGTTGAGGCATTCCCCAGATAAACCGCAAAGGTGCGCGTAAGCTGATTTGTCAGGTCGAGAATCGGAGAAATGTCGACTTCGGATTCGCCCCAAAAGGATCTCTCGAAGCTTTCCAATGAATCCAATTTCCCAAGTTCTGAGACCGCGTCAAGCTTGACCGTCAGGTCTTCCTTCGAATAGCCTGTGCGGCCGGCGTGCTCTTCCATCACCAGCCTTTCAAACATGGCGGGATCATCGACCAATATGTTGACGACCTCTTCCCGGCTGAGGATATAAGGAATCATTCGCGCCTCATGAATGCAGCGGCGGATTAAATTCCCGATCAGGAGCGCCAGCTTTCTTCTGATTTCCGGAGAAGTCTCCATAGTTCCCCAGCGCGGCCGGAGCCGCAACCATGCGATCGAAATTGATGGAGGCCGCGCGCTTTCAGCTATCAGCTTTCAGCGGCCGGCCTCCAGGCAAAGCTTCTTTGCAAAATGCAAAGGACTCACGGAAAAAGAAACCAAGCCGCAACAGAACCAAAACTCATAGATTGCATGATAGCCTACCACAGGAAACTGCCGGATATATCGGAAATGAATAAAAACGCCCGCGTGTGCCGGGATCCTCACGCACGCCCTGAATGTTTTTATGGCTGTGTATTAACAGGAACGAGTTGTTATTGCGATAAACTTGCATTATCATCCGGGTTGACGATACATTTTGCTTGCCGTTTGATCGGCCAAAGCTGATATGCAGCCGGCATGCCTTTTGTCCGGTTTTACCTGAGTTGCCTCTTATTAGCGTCGGTTCGCCGTCATCCCGATCGCCAAATCGCATTTTTATCCATGGCCATACTATTCGCAGGGGCAAAATGTCCGCAATTCTGAGCGACCCTGATATTCCTTAGGGAATTATTGTATGGGTGATGAAGAAAGCAAAAAGCAATTTCCGCGAGGAGGCCGTTGAGGCAGATGCCGGCCTTCAAAAACTCAAGCGTTGCGAGTGATTATCGGCAGCGGTTTTATTGGAATGGGACAACATAGAAAGGGATAAAAAATGCCGGCTTTCAATCGTTTTTTTTCATCGAAATGGGGGCCCGTCCTCACAGGAGCGATGGTCGGCGTGCTCGCTCCGATTCTGGTTCGATCCGGAAACCCGGGCAACATGGGCATCTGCGTTGCCTGCTTCAACCGCGATATTTCCGGCGCCCTGGGCCTGCACCGAGTCGCTGCGGTTCAATATATCCGCCCCGAGATCATCGGCTTGGTACTGGGGTCGCTGGTTGCGGCCCTATTATTTCGGGAATTCAGACCCCGCACAGGCTCTTCGCCGATCGTGCGCTTTATGCTCGGCATGTTCGCCATGATCGGCGCGCTGGTGTTTTTGGGGTGCCCATGGCGAGCCTATCTGCGGCTGAGCGGCGGAGATTGGAATGCCATTTGGGGCATTCTCGGCCTTGCGGCCGGAGTTTCCGTGGGAATCATTTTTTTGCGCGCCGGATTCAGCCTGGGACGCAACTACCCGGCCCCGCGTGCTCTTGGCTGGGTTTTACCCTTGCTCATGATGGGTTTGCTTTTGCTGCTTCTTGCGTCGCCCCAGTTCGGCAGGGACTCGAGCGGCCATCCGGGCGGACCGATTTTCGTTTCGAGCGGCGGCCCGGGAAGCCAGCACGCGCCTATTTGGATCTCGCTTGGAATTAGCCTATTGATCGGTTTTTTGGCGCAGCGCAGCCGATTTTGCACCGTAGGCGCAATCCGCGATTTAGTCCTATTGCGGGATGCACACTTGTTCACCGGCATTCTCGCCTTGCTGGCGGCTGCGCTCGCAACCAATTGGTTTTTGGGGCAATTCAAACCCGGCTTTGAAGGCCAAGCGATCGCCCACGCCGACGGTTTGTGGAATTTCGCCGGCATGGTCCTGGCAGGACTGGCTTTCACCCTGGCCGGGGGCTGCCCGGGCCGGCAGTTGTTCCTCGCGGGCGAAGGCGACGGCGATGCAGCAATCTTCATCCTGGGCATGATCGTCGGTGCCGGGTTCGCCCACAATTTCAGCCTGGCCAGCTCCGCCGCCGGAGTGGGGATATACGGTCCGTGGGCCGTGGCCATAGGATTGATTGCGTGCATCCTAATCGGCTTGAC
>JBBISO010000142.1:0-7738 GCA_037441325.1 Acidobacteriota bacterium
ATTTGGTGTGTTGATTGAAGAACTTGAACACATCCGGCATGCTGCCCCCGATGATCCCGCCGTGATCCAGACCGGGCAACGATTTGTACTCGACCTGGAAATTCAGGCCCTTGAGTTGATCGGCCAACTGCTGCGCACCGGTAACCAGCCTGTCCTGGTCGCCTACGATGATCAACAGCGGCACGCTTTTCAGCTTCTGATCCGCACTCCACTGAAAGCCGAAAGCGGCCGGAGCTAATCCGGCAACCGCCGCCCAAATCGTCGAGTACTTCTCACCCATATGCAGCGCTCCGCCGCCGCCGAGAGAATGACCCATCAGGTAGATGCGGTTGTCATCGACGTTGAATTCCTTACGGGCTATTTCCAGAACATTCATCGCGTCCTTCTCGCTGAGTTCGGCAACCTTAGCCGGGTCAGTCTCCTTTGTTCCTCCTGGCCCACCTCTCATACCCATGAACATGCCGCGCCCGGGCTGACCGTCGCGAGCTGCGCCGACTTCCGGCTGAGGCCGGGGTGCTTGACCATCAGTCGGGCCTGGAGTGCCCACGCGTCCGGCTGGTCCGCCCCGACTGGCCGGTGCGCCACGTCCGCCAATCGGCATTCCGAATGAGCCGCCAGGGCTGTAGCCCATCGCGCCCACAAGGATGTAACCGTTCTTTTCCGCTTCGTCCACACACTGGGTGCGCATGAAGGTGCCATGATTGCCGCTGAACCCATGCAGCGCGAGGACCAGCGGGGCCTTCTTGTCTTTGGTGACTTTTGTGGAAACGAACACCGCATACGGAAGAGTCTCATCTGTTTCTTTGAAGTGATACTCGCGCAACTGTACCCGATCGTCGACGTAATCGCCCCCAATGCGACGTTGTTGGCCAGCACCACGATCCTGAGCAACAGCCAGGCCGAAAAGCAGGCACAAGGCAACAGGAAGGCCGATCTTTGTTAAAGTATTCCAACTCAGTTTCATAGCAGCTCTCCTTACTAAATTCTCTCCGAAAATCCATCAATCCACGAAACCCAGCGCTACCTAAAAAACCGAGGCGGCGTCGGTACCATTGAATAACACTTCAGTCCAGTCAGCGGGCGTCAATCGCAATCCAGCACCTCCGGAAATTAGACTCTATCACGATATATGTCACAATTCTGTGACATAGTTCTTGACAATGGGTAAACAAGTCAGATAGTTTGGCCTCCGTAGTCATACTCTCCCATCCTGCGTATATTCTATTGATGGATCCCCGGGATCTGCGGGATGAAGCATAGGGTTGACGCTTCTGGAAACGAGGTTTAAATCGCCCGCGGGATTTGGGCGGCCTTGAGTCTCCTGCAATTTGCAGATAAACAACTATGAAAAAGACGCAACATATTGGAGCTGAATGCAGGGATTTGCTGTCGGCAAGCGCGGCGGTAAACCTGGTGGTGGGACGCTGCGTGACGCCATCGCATGGCGTATGACGCACAATGATTAAACGATAATACGGCCGCTGCCAATTGATGTATGCGGCGATCCAAAAACGCATTACATTTGAGCCAAGTACATGTCCGGTGATTCCGCATACCCTAAGGTTCTCGTACCATGGAAGGAATCGAGCCAGATCCCAACCATCTCCCAACTCACCGGTGAATATCCTGGCGTGCCGACGGAGCGAAAGTGCCACGTTGCTAAGGTGTCTGCGAATCATAGCGTGGGGATCGTATGGCCCAGACAACTGGATAGTGTCGTTCAAAACAAAGGTGATGCCGTGAGGATCTCCAGATCAGGCAGGTGCTTCTCAATCTTCAGTTCAATGCTCAGTAGGTTGTATTGGTTTCCTGGACGACTCCTGACTTCCAGGCGGCATCCCAAGATTGAAAGGCTCACAAAGCCATATTTACTGAAGGCATTTTCTACAGGGCAGCGGCAGATTTAGCAATATCCTATTATGACGTTTAGCATTATTCCTCTATAGGGCGAGGAGGATCCGAAATGAAATTGCCGAAAGAAGTGGAAACAGAAATTACTCGCAGAAAGTTTTTTCAGAATACCGCCATGAAGGGGGCCGCAGCCTTTGCTATTGGTGCAGGAGGTACGGCGATTCCGGTGTCGGCTCAATCCGCCAAGTCGACAAAGATACCTGGCAAGACAATCAGGGAAGCTGCCCGTGACACAAAGGTGTGCCGTACGGCTGATGTTGTGGTCGTGGGCGGCGGCCCCGGCGGCATCGGCGCGGCTGTGTCCGCGGCAAGGAGCGGCGCAGACACGGTCCTTATTGAAAGATATGAGCACCTTGGAGGCATGGGCACCGGCGGATTGGTCACCATTATCCCCGTCATGACCGATATTAACGGTAATCAAGTGATAGCCGGAATCACGCAGGAGTGGATAAAGAGGCTGGATGCCAGAGGGGCGGCTGATTACCCGAGGAAGGAACATTGGGGTTCAACCGATAAAAAACTTATTGATTATTATAAAAACCGTTCCCCCTTTTATGCAACAGGTAACAGGGTAGGATATTCCGCCCACATCGATGCGGAGATATCAAAGTGTTTATTTCAAGACATGATGAAAGAAGCAGGTGTTAAGACATATCTCCATTCATGGGGAACCGAGCCCATAATGGATGGCAACAAGGCCAAGGGTGTCATCTTTGAGAGCAAATCAGGCAGACAGGCAGTGCTGGCAAAGGTTGTCATCGATTCCACCGGCGATGGGGATCTATTGCCCTATACAGGGGCAGCCTTTGAAACCCATATCGAACCAACCATGAGGATGTCAAACCTTTCCTTTTCATACTGGATAGATAACGTTAATCTGAAAAAATATCTGGATTACAAAAAATCCAATGCCAATGAACTGGCTGAAAAGATGCGCGAGGTCAGGAAACTTGGCGGAACGCCGGGATTTTTGACCAGCAACCTGAAAAACCAGGAGAATGTTGTCTGGTGCTTTCCCCGATACGCAAATAAATGTCAGTACGATGTCGAGGAGCTCACACGGGTAGAGTTTTTAGGCCGTAAAGAGATGCTGATAACCCGCGATTTTTACATGAAGCATGTTCCCGGTTTTGAAAAGAGCTTCATAGTTCAGTCAAATTCGCAGCTTGGCACCCGCGGCGGCAGACGGGTTGTTGGAGATTATGTTGTCAGTGAAAAAGACATGAGAGCAAAGGATCCTTTTAAGGATACCATTGCCGTATTCCCTAATATGGATGATAAGAATCCTTTAATGTCCATGCCCTATCGCTGTCTGATACCGCGCAATGTTAACAATATGCTTGTTGCCTGCCGGGCGTTTTCATCCGATGCTGTTGTCAATGACTCTTTCAATTTAATACACCATTGTGTCTGCCTTGGGCAGGCAGCTGGAACTGCGGCGGCCCAATCGATAAGCAGCGGCGTGGATCTCAGAAAAATTGATATAAGGGCTTTACAGGCCAGCCTTAAAAAGCAGGGGGTAATCCTGCCCGCTTAGTTAGTGTCCATCCAAAAACATTGGTTTTTTGAAGAACGCTATTAGAGAAGAATTTTGTGCATAAGAATGAACCACTCCACCATGAGCGGAGGATCGGCTTAGGCGGAGTGGAGGGGCTTTTCCTGAATGACAAGAAGAGGGCGCCTGTATGTGAGACTGGGTTGCTTTTTGCTGGCAACTCTTTTGTTATTGCCATTCCCATTTTGGATCGACAGCTCCAGGATATTTGTTCAAGCTGGCTCCTTTGTCACAATATGTACAATCCTGGCAGGTGGAACAATCTGGGTAGGATCGATCCCGGGTTTGGTTTTTGCGGTAATATCGCTGGCGCGGAAAAGGTGGTTCTGCCGCTATATATGCCCAGTCGGCCTGCTCCTTGATGCTGTTTCAGGCGTGAAATTACCGGGGAGGATCTGGTGGAAGCGCTCCCCTCCCATAGGCAAATACATCGTTTTACCAACGGCCGCCGGTGCGATCTTGGGCTATCCGCTCTTTTTGTGGATGGACCCGTTGGCATTCCTAAACAATGCATTTTCAGCCTATAGCGCAACGGATGTCCTGTCTGCAATGGTCTCCCTGTTGGGCATAGTTGTGCTTCTTATATTGACATTAACTTCAGGTGATTTCTGGTGCGCCCGTATATGTCCTCTAGGTGCCACGCAGGACCTCCTGGAAAATATCGGATCTTTTCGCGGATATTTCCGGAAGACAAACAGCACAGAATCTCGCGCAAAGGCTGGGCCTGGAAATGCTTCTTGGGCAACGAGGAGAATTTTCATTGCAGTTGCAGCAGGCTTGGGATTCAGCTTATTGGCAAAAAAAATGGGCCAGGCAAGATCTGACGATGCCCCATTACGGCCGCCCGGCGCGATTAGGGAGGACAATTTTACGGGTTTTTGCCTGCGATGCGGCAATTGCATACGCGCCTGTCCATCCAAAATTATTCATCCTGATAGGGGACAATCCGGAGTTCTTGGATTTCTGTCGCCCGTCATCCGGTATAAGTCGGATTACTGCAAACAAGAATGCAATGCCTGTACAACGGTATGCCCCAGTGGAGCCCTGCAAAGATTGAGCCTGGAGCAGAAAAACAGGTACCTTATAGGAAAGGCCAGTGTGGACACCTCCCTGTGTTTATGGGGCGTTAGCGAGTGTCATACCTGTTTACCGTCCTGCCCCTATGAGGCAATTAAGATCCAATGGAATGAGGAAGCCTACGAATCCTTTCCAGGTGTTGATCCTGCAAAATGTAATGGCTGCGGCGCCTGTGAGGCAGTATGTCCCACGGGAGATCTGAAAGCCATAAAAGTCCGGAAAAAGAATGAATGAATTATCCCGCCCCGGGCAGCGGCGTATCTGTTCGCGGCGGGAAAATGCGCTTAATGGGTGGCGCTCCGCTTGTTGCCCGCTATGCAGGAGACGACATGTCGGACGGCCCTATGATGTTTACCCCCATTCTAATCGCTTCTTCGCGGAGAGCTTTTTCATAAGCTCCGGCAATCATCACGTGATGGCAGCCTGCCAGATTCTGGTGCAGCCGGCCGATATCTTTGAATTTCACCGTCAGTTGATTCGAGCAGTACTTGCGCACTTTTAAATTGGCAGTGGACGCATTTCCAGGGAGCAAAGGATCTGTATTCTCGGTTCTCGATTGTGTCTTTCCCGGCCATAGAACGAAATTCTTCAGATCCTTGCCGAGCAGTCCCAACGTTACGCCGATCCCACCCGGGAATTCAACTTCCGCAGTGGCCCCTTTCCCCAGCCCGTGATAGTCCCGGAGATTGTATGAGAGCGGTGGAGCATTCTGCCCCATCAATTGCAGCGGTGCGACGCAATGACGGAGAATTGCATTCGACTTCTGCAGATCCACTTCAGACACATTACATTGATAGGCGGGCTTCCGGCTGATTTCCTGCAAAACCATGGAGGTCAGCAGCGCGCACACGTCGGCTTCACAGGGAGCCGTAATCCCTTCATCGCGCAGCCTCGTGAAGGCAAGGCACGGAAGCGGAATTGGAGGTTTGCCGCTGAAGGAAAAACTCATGCAGTCGATCGAGATCGCTGCCAGGCCTTCCTTTTCCACAAGAGAGCGCAGCAGGACGTACAATCGGGCCGCATCAAAAATCTTCTTGTCGCAAGGCTCAAGGACTCTGGCAGATTCTCTTTTCCAGCGCTCCCTCTCCTTCATTGCGGCGGCTTCATCGACTTTTTCAAGAAGCGGCATTAAGTCATCGACCGGCCGGTAGCGTATCCGAAGGCCCGTTCTCTTATAGACAGAATCTTCATTCAGATTTCCATCGGCACGCTGGTCGAGTCAAACGGCCTGCCGAAAATGAGGGCCTGCTTACCGTCGAGAATTCGGGGAACTGCAAAAATCCTGATCCGTTCAACGGCGTGCGCTTCCGAATTCGCCAGGATCGCATTGGCGTCCCGTGTCCGCATTGCCGCCACCAGATCGCTATCCATCATGATCAGGTCAAGATTTGCCGGAAGAAGTATGATTGGAATATCTGGATCCGCCATGGATACCGCAATATTGCCGATATTTTTAACGGCCGGTCTTACGCTCGGCCGGATCAGAAGAATATCGGGGCTCAGTTCCCGCACAGATCTGGCTGCTTCCTGCGGTTTCTTTTGAAGACTGGCCTCCATTGGAATCACCTGGAGTTCATATTCTCGGATTGCCTTGATCGAGCCGATCAGCTTCTCATAGCTCGACAGCGAATCGCTCGCGAAAAGCATTTTTCGCGTCCTCCCGACATTCCTTGGTTTCGAGGGCATCGGTGTATTCTGAGCAAGAAGGCTTGCCCGGGGAAGAGCTCCAGCCATGCTGGCCAAGGTTGTTGCCTTAATAAAATCACGTCGGTCGACGCGGACTGGTTTCTGATCTTCCTTCTGCATCTGAACCTCCTGGTGTTTTCGTCGGGCGGTGGGGTTGGATTCGGAGAAAATGGTCGTGACTGCCGGGATGCAGCCGCCCAAACCTGAGCCGGCCAATAGGCCGAAGACGACAACCTGCGCAAAACTGGCCGAGAAGCAGATCGAGACCGTCAGCAGCGAACAGGCCGCAGTGGGACACAAGAGTTCTTCTCCGGCCGATTTTGCCCGAGATGATGCCGGTAGACAAGCCGCCGATAATCAGGCCGAATAGGCTCCATGATGACAGGCTGCAGGCCTGCACCTTGTTTAGAGCCTGCTCAGCGGATATCCGAGGCATCGCTTAGGAAACAACCATACTACTGGTCGTTCTCCCGGGCAAACAGGTTGTCACATGTGTGTGACAATATTCTTGACAAGGGGCAAACGGATTGGATAGCTTGGCGTCCGGAGCCATGCGCTCTCATTCCGTTTATATTCCATTGAGGGATCCGCCGGATCTGCGGGATGCAGCACATGGTTAAGAGGAGGAGAATTCGCAATGATAATGTCGAATGATGTGGAAAACGGAATAACTCGCAGGAAGTTTTTCAAGAGAACGGCTATGACAGGAGCAGCCGCTTTTGCTATGGGCGCCGGCGGTTTAGAACTGCCCCTATCCGCTCAGTCAAAAAAGCCGTCTCCAACCACTTCGGGCAAGACAATCCGCGAAGCGGCCCGGCACACACGCGTCTGCCGGACGGCGGATGTTGTTGTAGTAGGCGGCGGCCCGGGAGGAATCGGGGCGGCACTGACGGCAGCCAGAAGCGGCGCGAATACGGTTCTGATCGAAAGGTATGAACACCTGGGAGGTATGGGTACCGGCGGGTTGGTTACCATTATCCCCAACTTAAGCGACTTTAGTGGAAAGCAACAGATAGCCGGCATCAGCCAGGAGTGGATCGATCGACTGAAACGCAGGGATGCGGCGGATCACCCGAAGAAGGAACATTGGGGTTCAAGGGACCCTAAGCTGGTTGCCTATTACGAGGACCGTTCCTTTTTTAATGTGCGCGAGAAAACGGTTATTTACTCCGTGCACATTGATGCCGAGATATCCAAATGCATACTGCAAGATATGATGAAAGAAGCCGGCGTTAAGACCTATCTTCATTCGTGGGGCACGGAGCCTATTATGGAGGGCAACCAGGTCAAAGGTGTCATCTTTGAGAGCAAATCAGGCCGGCAGGCGGTGCTGTCAAAAGTAGTCATTGATTCCACCGGCGATGGCGACTTGTTGCCCTATTCCGGGGCTGAATTTAAGAGTGACATTGACCCTTCTCTGCGGATTGCAAACCTGTCCTTCTCCTATTGGATTGCAAATGTCGATCTAAAAAAATATCAGGATTACAAAAAGGCACATGCGAAGGAATT
>JBBISO010000143.1:0-3299 GCA_037441325.1 Acidobacteriota bacterium
ATTCCACCAAGCTCTTAAGAACCTGGTAATGGTCATGAAAAGAGAATCCGAAGCAGTGAACTCTGCCGTCCTTCATTGCGGCTTCCGCCCATTTCAATGCTCCCAGCTCTTTCAGCCCGGGCCAGTTTTCCCGGTTCAAGCTTCCGAACAGGCAGAAATCCGCACTGTCCGCCCGAAGAAGCCGCAGCTGCCGGGCTAATTCGGATTCCAGATCCGCCGTCGAGTGGATTCTGCGCGATGGCAGAGTGACGGCAAGTTTGATTCTCTTGCGATAGCCGCCTCGGAGCGCCTCCCCAATCATGCCTGCGATTCGCGCGTGACGCTCTCGATCGTAAAGGTAGCCTAGATCCAGGTAGTTGATGCCGCAGTCAATGGCGGCGCGGACCAGCCTGATCGATGCCCGCTTTGCCTCAGGAAGCCTCGCGGTGCCCAATCCAAGGACCGAGGCTTCCCAATCCAGCGAGCCGAATTTACGATATTTCAACGAATTACGCCTCAACCCACGGAGATTCATGCTCTCCGCTCAAACAAATCACCATAAAGCCGTAGGGCTTGTCCACCCATCTGGTCATCAGCGGCAGATGGGGGAAGGCTTTGGGACAGATCGCCACGGTCGGCTTATTAAAAATGTGCCGCTCGTAATCCGAGCCCATACCAAGTTCAAGCTCCGCGCCCAAATAGTTCAGGTCGTTTGGATCGAGGCCCACGAAGCAAAGTATTTCTTCTTCCGGATGGGTGTGCGCTTCTCCGCCCCGGTGCCATTTGCCGCATTTGCTGTAAAGGCCCCAGGTAAAGTTGACTTCCATGCCTTCCAGGTCGCGGCCGTAAAGCCACACGACCTGATCTCCGTTGCCCGGCCCCACACCCCTCTCGGCGGGACGCATCACACCTTTTTCGTCAATTACCGATTCGTAGCCCATGCCGCTCCCCACGGCTTTCGGATCAACGCGCGTCACCATTCTCCTGATAAGATGAGCATACTTCGATCCGGACTTCCTTCTTGTTTTCGGCACCGTTGAGGCCTTGTACTCAGGCGCAAGACCGATGCTGTAATGGACAATTGGATTACTCAGTTTCCGCACTCTTACTGGCCCATGCGGCATCCCCTTGGGTATAAGAATCACCGAAGGTTTACCAAACATGTGTTCTTCGCGCTCCGCGCCCAGCTCGACCGATATCTCGGCTCCCAATTTAAGGATGTTGCCGCCTTTGAAACCCACAAAAACCAGCAGCTCATCATAAGGATGAACTATCGAGCCTTCCAGCGGATGGCACACGCAGGGTTGCTTAAAAAAGCCGTAACTGAAATGCGCGTTGAAACCCTCGAGGTCCTTGGATTCCATCCATATGCGCGGTTCCGCGTAAAGCCCGGAAGGGGCATTCTGAATCAGCATTGGTTTCACCAGATGGGAATATTCTTTGATTCTTGCCATTGCCGCAATCTCCTTAGCGAAAGGTGTCATATTTTGCTCCCCATTATTCCATCGTTCCCTTCCTTCTTCCACTATTCTATGTACCTTGCCGACAATGCCTAGAAATCAGTTTTTTCAATTTGCCCTGGAATGCAGAATGTGACACACTGCGCCTTCGCTTAAACCCAACCCAATACATCAGTGGAGCAACTTCTATGATGAGATCCCTGCTTCTCTGTCTGGCGGTTCTCTCGCTGATATCGACGCAATCCTGCAAGACGGATGGAAAGGCGCGGCCTGCCATGACAAAATCGGCCTTCGGAAAACTCCCCGACGGACGTGAAGTTTGCCAATACACTCTGACCAACCGCGCCGGCGCCAGCATACAGATTATCAATTACGGAGCCGCGGTGAGGTCGCTTTTCGTCCCCGACCGCAATGGGAATATGGACGATGTAGTGCTCGGCTATGATTCCCTGGAGGAATATGTCAACGGCACGGCGTATTTCGGCGCCGTCGTCGGGCGTTACGGCAACCGCATCGCCCAGGGACGGTTCCAATTGGACGGGAAGCAGTACCAACTGACGGTCAACGACGGCGAAAACCATCTCCACGGCGGGAAGGTCGGCTTCAGCAAGGTTCTTTGGGACGCGACGATTCCGAACGATCCAACCGAGCCTTCCTTGCAGCTTCAATATGTAAGCCGCGACGGAGAAGAAGGCTATCCCGGGACGGTAACTCTAAAAGTCACATATGCGCTGACCAATATCAACGAACTGCGCATAATTTATGAAGGAGTGACGGATCAGCCTACGATCTTGAATCCGACACAGCATTCCTATTTTAACCTCTCGGGGTCATTTGCCCGTCCAATCCTGGACCACATCTTGATGATCGAAGCGGAAAGCTTCACCCCGGTGGACCGCGGACTGATCCCGACCGGCCAAATGATGAAGGTAACGAGTACCCCGATGGATTTTCGCACGCCCGCTGCGATCGGCGGGCGCATCCATGATCCGTTTGAACAACTGCTTGTCGGTAAGGGCTACGATCACAACTGGATTCTGAGAAACGGCACGGGCAAGATCCGCAAAGCGGCGGAGCTTTATGAACCGGGGAGCGGACGTTTAATGTCCGTATTCACCGATCAGCCGGGACTGCAGTTTTATTCGGGCAATTTCCTTGACGGAACGACGCGAGGAAAAGGCGGGATCGTATACGGCCACAGAACCGGACTGTGCCTGGAAACGCAGGCCTTTCCGGATTCGCCCAACAAGCCTCAATTCCCTTCCGCAACTCTCAGGCCGGGAGAAGTTTATCGTCAGACCACAGTTTATCGATTTTCCACCAAATTATCCCGATAGGAGAAACGCATGAATGTTCTGCGCCCAGTGGACTGGATGATCATTCTCGCGTACTTTGCCGTGATTGCAGGAATCGTGATTTGGGTCGCGAAAAAACAGAAGAAGACATCGGACGGCTATTTCCTCGCAGGGCGGGAATTGGGATGGTTTGTTATCGGCGCGTCCATTTTCGCCTCAAATATCGGATCCGAGCATCTGGTGGGATTGGCGGCCTCCGGCGCGACCGACGGCGTCGCGATGGCGCACTATGAATTGCATGCATGGTGCCTGCTGGCACTGGCTTGGGTGATGGTGCCCTTTTATATGCGGTCGAAGGTCTTCACCATGCCGGAGTTCCTCGAAAGGCGCTTTTCCCCGGGCTCGCGCACGGTACTATCGGTCATCTCACTCGTCGCCTATATTCTTACAAAAATTGCCGTCGGCATTTTCGCCGGAGGAGTAGTCTTCGCCGTCCTCCTTCCGGAACTCAACCTTTGGGGGATGGACAGCTTCTGGATCGGTTCCCTGGTCGTCGTCGTGATCA
>JBBISO010000143.1:3309-7726 GCA_037441325.1 Acidobacteriota bacterium
AAATCATCAGCAATTCACTGGTCAGTCCCACCTTCTATACCGTCGTGGGCGGAATGAGCGCCGTCGCATACACTGAAGCGCTACAGACCATCGTCCTGATCATGGGATCAGCACTGGTAACCCTTTTTGGACTGCAAGCGCTCGGCGGGTGGTCGGAACTGCGATCCATCGTTCCGCCGGAAATGTTCAATTTATGGAAACCCCTGGTCCCGGACGGACTTCAGAACACCTGGGCGCCGGTGCGGGATTCCCATCAGATGGCATGGTATTTCAACGACAACTATCCCTGGCTGGGCATGCTCCTATGCGCACCGATCATCGGCCTGTGGTACTGGTGCACGGACCAGTATATCGTTCAGCGCGCCCTGACGGCCCCAAATGAAACCCAGGCACGGCGCGGCTCCATTGCGGCGGCATTCTTTAAGCTCCTTCCGGTGTTCATTTTCATTATCCCGGGCATCATCTGTTATGCGCTGGCGATTTCAGGCAAAATGCCCGGTTTCCACCAGCTGCTGATCGGGCCGGACGGAAATATCATCCGGGATAATGCGCAGCAGGCGTTTCCGCTCATGGTGGCGCATGTACTCCCTGTGGGCATCCGCGGCATCGTGGTCGCGGGCTTGCTTGCCGCGCTTATGAGTTCGCTGGCGGGCGCATTCAACGCCAGCGCCACCTTGTTCACGATCGATTTTTATGGGCGCTTGCGCCCCAAAGTCTCCCAGGAACGGCTGGTGTGGGTGGGCAGAATCGCCACCGCCGTCATGGTCCTCATCGGCATATGCTGGATCCCGGTCATCCGCGGCGGGCGTGGACTCTACGACTACCTCCAGGGTATGCAGGCCTACCTGGCTCCGCCCATTTTCGTGGTATTTTTCCTGGGCGTGTTTATCAAGAGGATGAACGCCAAAGGATGTCTTTGGGCCCTCATCACGGGATTCATTCTCGGAATTCTCCGCCTTGCCATTGATACCCCGGTGAAATTGATCCAGGGATTCCAATATCCGGAGGGCTCTTTCCTGTGGATCGTCAACAATATCTTTTTCCAGTACTACAGCATGCTTATCCTGTTTGTTTCCGCCGCCGTAATGATTGCGGTCAGCTATATGAGCGAAGAGCCCAATTACGGCAAGATCGGCGGGCTTACTTACGGAACCCGGAACGAGCAGGATAGGCTTAATTCCAGGGCAAGCTGGAAATTCATCGATGTCTTTCTGACTTTTGTTGTGCTGGCCCTGATTCTTGCCGCTTACCTGTACTTTGTCGGCTAAAGATTGTTGCAGGTTACAGGTTGCAGGTTGCGCGTGTTTAACCTGCAACTCGCAACTTGCAATCTGAAATTAATGACAGAGGCACATAAAAATGGGTTATGTAATTGGATTGGATTTCGGGACAAATTCATGCCGGTCCCTATTGGTAGATGTGGACAACGGGATGGAGTTGGCCGGCTACGTCTTTCCTTATCCTTCAGGGGCCGACGGCGTCATCTTGGACGCTTCCGACCCCAGCCTGGCAAGACAAAATCCGGCCGATTATCTGCTCGGGATCGAAGCGGCCGTCAGGGGAGTAATCCAAAAAGCCCAGGGCCTTCCCGGCTTCAAGCCGGAAGGCGTCATCGGCATCGGAGTGGACACCACCGGAAGCAGCCCAATGCCCGTCGACGAAAACGGACAACCGCTTTGTTATCAGGAGCGCTTCCGGAACAATCCGGCAGCCATGGTCTGGCTCTGGAAAGACCACACGAGCTACAAGGAAGCCGCACAGATCACGGCGCTGGCCTCCCAAATACGGCCGATGTATCTCTCCCGAATCGGCGGCGCCTATTCTTCCGAGTGGTGGTGGAGCAAGATCCTGCACTGCAAAAATGTCGGAGATGATGTGTTTGAAGCTGCCGACAGTTGGGTCGAGATCTGCGACTGGATCCCGGCCGTGCTCACAGGCGAGCTGTCGCCTCGCCGGCTGAAACGGAGCATTTGCGCCGCCGGCCACAAAGCGCTCTTCAATCCTTCTTGGCACGGACTCCCGGACAGGGATTTTCTCGATATGCTTTCCCCAGGATTCGGAACCCTGCGGGAACGTTTATACGCCAAGGCCTATACTTCAGATTATCGGGCCGGAACGCTTTCTCCTGAATGGGCTGCCAGACTGGGGCTTTCTCCTTCCGTTGCCGTATCGGTAGGCGCTTTTGATGCTCATATGGGCGCCGTCGGCGCAGGAATTTCTCCCGGCATTCTGGTTAAGATCATTGGAACCAGCACCTGCGATATCATGATTCATCCCAACCAGGAACCTTTGCAGGACATACCCGGCGTGTGCGGGATCGTGGATGGTTCAGTTATTAACGGCTATTACGGAATCGAAGCAGGCCAGTCCGCCGTCGGCGACATCTTTATCTGGTTCATCAATACACTGGTGCCGGAAAAGTACGGAAAGACTCCAGAAGAGCGGTTCTCCAATTTGGAAAGGGCCGCGGCGGCCCTGAAACCCGGCGAGAGCGGATTGCTCGCCCTTGACTGGAACAACGGGAATCGCACAATACTGGTGGATGTTCGGCTTTCAGGATTGCTGATTGGGCAGACCCTCGGAACTCAAGCGCATGAGATCTACCGCGCGCTGCTGGAAGCAACGGGATTCGGCGCGCTGGCCATTATCGATCGCTTTGAGGAATATGGCGTTTCCGTCCGCGAAGTAGTCGGTTGCGGAGGCCTCGCCGCCAAAAACGCGCTGATGATGCAAGTCTACGCGGACATTACCGGACGCCCGATGAAGATCTCCCGCAGCGAACAAACTCCCGCTCTCGGAGCTGCCGTTTTCGCGGCAGTCGCTGCCGGACCATCCCAAGGCGGATACTCGTCCGTTGCCGCCGCCCAGAAAGCCATGGTGGGAATCGGAAGGGAGTTTTCGCCTAGTCAGGAAAACCACCGGGCATATAAAAAGCTTTACGCGCTTTATCGCCAGATGCATGACTCATTCGGCACGCAGGAATGGTCGGGACGGATGTTCAACGTCATGAAAGATCTGCTGGATATCCGTGACGAAGCGCGGAGGTCACGCTGATGTTCGACCGGCTTAGAGCGGATGTTTTCAGGGCGAATATGGATCTCGTGCGCCATGGACTCGTAACGCTCACGTGGGGAAATGTCAGCGGCATCAGCCGCGCCGACAATTGCGTGGCGATCAAACCCAGCGGCGTAGCGTATGAATCCATGACCGTTGAAGATATGGCGGTCATAGACATGGACGGCAAGATTGTTTATGGGCGCCTGCACCCTTCCTCCGACGCACCGACCCATCTGTGCCTGTATAAAGCCTTCCCGGCTATTGGAGGCATTGTGCATGCGCACAGCCCTTATGCAACGATGTTTGCCCAGGCGTGCCGGGAAATTCCGTGCCTGGGGACCACGCATGCCGATCATTTCAATGGTCCGGTACCCGTGACGCGGTTTCTTACGGAAAAGGAAGTTCAGCGGGGTTACGAGCTCGAAACCGGAACCGTGATCGTCGAGCGCTTTGCCGGACTCGATCCCGAGGATATTCCGGGCGCGCTCGTGGCCGGACATGCGCCGTTTGCCTGGGGCAAAGATGCTGCAGACGCGGTAAAAAACAGCCTGATCCTTGAACGAATCGCCCACATGGCTATCGGCACGCTGCAGCTAAATCCGGAGATTGCCGCGCTGCCCGAGCATATACGGCGAAAACACTATCAAAGAAAACACGGGCCTGATGCCTACTACGGCCAGTAATAACCGGTTGCGGGTTACAGGTTGCTAGTTTTCAACCTGCAACCTGCAACCTGCAACCTGAATAGAAGGATGCCGCCATGAAAAACATTCCGGTCATAAAGCTTGGCATCGTCGCAGTCAGCCGCGATTGCTTCCCCAAGGAGCTTTCTCTGCAGCGCCGCCGCCGCGTGGCCGCGGCCTGCAAGAAACTCCAGGTGCCTGTGGTCGAAGTGGAATCCATCGTCGAAAACGAGCAAGCTGCCCTTAAAGCGCTGAATGAAATTGAGCAAAAGGGAATCAACGCGCTGGCCATCTATCTCGGGAACTTCGGTCCCGAGGGCCCCACCACGCTGATGGCCCAGCGATTCCCGGGCCCGGTCATGCTGGTTGCGGCTGCGGAAGACAGCGGCAAAGATCTGATCCAGGGGCGAGGCGACGCCTACTGCGGTCTTCTCAGCGCATCTTACAACTTGGGCCTGCGGCGCCTGAACCCGCATATCCCGGAATATCCTGTCGGGGATCCGGAAGACATCGCCGTGATGCTGGCAGAGTTTTTGCCGGCCGCGCGCACGGTTGTCGGCATTCGCAATCTCAAAATCATTACTTTCGGGCCGCGTCCCTACGATTTTTTAACCTGCCATGCCCCCCTGCAACCGCTTTACGACCTCGGCGTCGAAGTGATGGAAAACAGTGAGCTC
>JBBISO010000144.1:0-7725 GCA_037441325.1 Acidobacteriota bacterium
ACAGTGAAGCACTTACGCTCTCAAAAGCATAGCCAAATGCAAAATTCGGGTTTAATTATTTTTATGCAAGGGCGGCGGCAAGCCGCCGCAAAGACTTCGCCTTCTGGAATTTATGCGGTAAAATTCCTGCCAATTTATGCTTAGCCTTTGCCGCTGCGGATTCTATCTGTCCATTCTCCTGCTGCTTTACGGCACGCTGTTTCCGTTTCAGTTTGATCTGGCGCCGCAATCGCTCTCACGGGCGTGGTCCGTCGCCGGACTGATTCCCTTTTGGGATTCTGCGCGCGGACGCATCCACAGCCTGCCGGATATGCTGGCCAACGCGCTGCTCGCCATTCCTCTGGGATTCTTTGGGTCGTTGTGGTTCCATGCGCGCGGAAAGCTGCAAAACCCAGCAGCATGGTTCGCCATCGGACTCTGCCTGGGGCTCCTCTCGGAGATAATCCAACTGGCAATCCCCCAACGCGTCTCGGACATCACCGACGCCATAAACAACGGCTTGGGCGCTTCCGCCGGAGCTGTGGCGGCGGCGCTTTTCGGGCAACAGATTCTGAATCTGCTTTCCGCATCGGTGCCGGATAGACGCGCCGCAAATTACTGGTTGCTTGCCTCGGTCATCGCGGCCGGCATGTTGCTCCCATTTGACCTTACACTGGATGTCGGACATTTCAGGTCAGGATTAAAAACATTACTGGTTAATCCTTGGGAATCAGGAACGCCTATTGAGAACGAATGGATCACAGCGGCCGAATTCGCACTGCTCGGCGCGCTGGCCGCCTCCATCAGGCGCAGGCGGGTAGTATTTTTCACTCTCACGCTTCCGTTTTACATGGAAGCTTCGCAACTGCTCGTCGACTCGCACGCGCCGTCGCTGCGTGACCTCGCAATGAACTTCGCCGGAGCCGCCGGAGGCGCGGCGGCCGGTTTTTGGGCCCCTGCGCTTGTTCGCCCGGCGGCGGGATTCATCCTTATGAATTTGGCGGTCGCGGCGCAGGGACTGAGTCCTTACCGGTTCGCGGCCGAAAACGCCCGGGAGCGTTTTGAGTGGATCCCGTTGATCGAGTATTATAACCGCACCACCGGGGCGGCGCTGTATGACGCATTAACGGGATTGCTGGCTTATGCACTGCTCGCGGCGCTGTGGCCGAGACGGGCGGTCATTATATGGGCTCTGTTACTGGCCGGCGGGATCGAAGCCGCCCAGATTTTTATTGTGAATCGATTCGCCGGAACAACCGATATTTTGATCGCGGGCATCGGCGCATGGGTGGGCTGCCTTATATCAAAAACAGCCTCAGGCAGCACGCATTTCATCGATATTGAAGCAAAGGAACGGCAGGCATGAAAATTCTGGTGACGGGCGGTGCGGGATTTATCGGGTCGCATGTCGTGGAAGCGTATCTAAAAGCAGGGCACAACGTTTGCGTGGCAGACGATTTGTCAACCGGATTCCGGCGCAACGTGCCGGAAAACGCAAGCTTTTACGAAGCCGATATCCGCAGCGAGCGGCTGGACAAAGTGTTTGCGCTTGAAAGGCCCGAAATTGTCAGCCATCAGGCGGCCCGCGCCAACGTCCGGGAGTCGTTTGAAAAACCGCTGCTGTATACCGAGGTTAATGTCCTCGGCTCGCTGAATGTGCTCGAGTGCTGCCGGAAATACGGCATTCGCAAGGTGATTTATGCCTCCACCGGAGGCGCGGTCTACGGCGAGCCGCAGATGCTGCCGGTAACGGAAGATCATCCCATCCATCCCGTCGATCCCTATGGCGCGAGCAAGCATCACGTGGAGCATTATCTGCAAATTTACAAATCCAGCTATGGCATCGACTTCACGATCCTGCGCTACCCAAACGTGTTCGGACCCAGGCAGGACCCTTTCGGCGAGGCGGGAGTCGTGGCCATTTTCTGCGGCAAAATGCTGAACAGAGAGCAGCCGATCATTAACGGCGCCGGAGATCAGGAACGGGATTTCGTGTATGCCGGCGATATAGCGAGAGCAAACGTTCTGGCGCTCGACCGCGCGGGCGGGGAAATATTGAATCTCGGCAGCGGCATCCCGACTTCGGTAAACCGCATATTTTCTGAATTAAAGGATTTGACGGGATTCGAAGGAAGCGCCAAATACGGGCCGCCGAAGCACGGAGAAGTCTACCGCATATTCCTTCAATCGGAACGGGCGGCGAAAAAGCTGGATTGGAAACCGGAAATCAATCTTCGCGAAGGACTTCGCCGGACCGTGGAATATTTCCGGAAACTGACGAGCACCATGTCGCCCCGCTCATAAGCGGTCATAGGCCGCATCCTTGTCGTTGTCCCAGAGGGACGCGAGAACAGGATCCGCTTTTGCGTTCAAGGCAACCAGTTCTTCTCCATCGCTTCCGAGATCTTCCCGCAGCCGGTCCCTGACTGCGTCCAGAAGGTACTGCCGGATACTCACCTCGCGCTTCGCGGCCGCTAAACGTATACGGCGGCGGACGGCAGGGGTTACGTCCAGGCTAATTCGCGGCCGTTTGGCCTCCCGCTTCATAGGTCGCGCCATTTGTACTGACCTCCCTGTTGCCACATTGACTCAGTATGTTATTGGTGTCAATGACACCGGCTTTGAAATCAGCGGATGCCATGATCGAAGTCAAGAGATTTCTGAAAACGGTTCAAAAAGGGTTCGCGGCATGTGCGGGCCGGGCCTCCAGAGGCCGCCTCACAGGAACACAACGCCGTAGACATGGGGGCTGGATTAAAGCGGGATGACTTTGGCGGCGGCCGCACATACGAAATTTGCATCTTGAATCGCCTTGCGGGCATCCTCCCGGCCGTATTCTTCCGTGGGTACAAAATCGATATCGCCGTAGAAGGAAAATTCCCGTTCTTTCCGGAGCCAGGCCGATATCCTGGCGAGCTCTTTCGCGTCGCAGGCCACCGCTTCGGGCAAGCGGTCCGCAAACTCAATGATTGCGGCACCGACATCGTGCCACTTGGGCGGCTCCACCCCCACCTGCCGAAGCATGCCCTTCAGCGCCAGTTCCACAATCTCCTGCGCCTCCCGCACAACATCCGAATATGCTTCCTCGTTAAGCAGGACCTCCAGGATTTTCTGCCGCTTTTCAGCCTTTATGCGGTAACTCTGCGCCAGCGTCTTGTTTGTCATATGGAATCCCAATCCAGCCGATTCAAGGCCTCAGATTTCAAATTCATCCCCGTATTTATAGTCCGGCTTCAAATCCCAATACCAGGCGTTTCCTTTCCAAATCCTTCGCGATCCCAATTCCCTTAAGCGGCGGCGAATCCGTTCCAATTCCAATCGGAAGAAATTGTCCCGGTCGTAAAGAATCCATGAATCTTCCACCATGTCCAAAAACAGCGGACTCCCTGAAAGGACCTCGATTGGAGTCTTGAAAATCGGGGACAGACCCGCAAAAACGCCTTCCCTCCGCGCTTCCTCCAATTGCGGCTTCACTCGGCTTTCCACCGTCTCGAATTCAGCCACGCGCCGCAAACGCCCGCGCGGAAGATCGTCGGCAATCAACAGAAAATCAATGTCGGAATCCGGCCGCATTGCGCGGCGGCCCACCGATCCGAAGACGACGAACGAAACCAGCCTGTCTCCATAGAATTCGGCGCATGTGCGGCATAGAGAGCGCACCAGCCTTCCATATTTTTCGACCAGAGATTGCGGCATGTATTCGTTTCTTTCCGGCGGCATCGCGAATAGTCTATTTCACCATAAGCAAAAAAACCAGCACCCGATAATCCGCTCTCATCCCGCGCCTTCTTCTCTCTTGGCGGCTTTATTGTAGTCACGGATTTTCCAAAAGCTACCAGAAGCGGTAGGCGGGCCGGAGGACGACCCAAACCGCCAGAAGGAAATTTGTAACCGCATGCGCCGTTATGGCGTCGCCCAGCCGGTCCTTGCGGCAGACAAGGCCCTGATAAGCAAAGGCGCTCAAGATCCCGGGAAGCCATTCGTAATGACTGATCCCGAAAATCAGGCCCACAATAAGAAACGCTCTCAAATCAAAACGGCCCAGCGGCACTTGCAGGAACTGGGATTGAACCATGTACCGGTAGAGAAAAGAGCGGTAAAAAACTTCTTCCAACATCGGCACGACCAGCGACGAACCGATGATCCGCGCGCCGATAAACGCGGCAGCCAGAGCGCTGCCGGCGCCATAACTACGGTTAGGATTGTAACTTCCCGGCCGCTCCATAAGCATCGGGTAAAGGCCGTCCAATCCCACCCAGGCGGCAAATACCGCGACTCCAACAGCCACCGCCTCCCAGGATAGCTTCCACCTCATTTCCTTGACATACGGCTGCACCAGAAATATCAACCGGGCGCCAACAGCCGTTTTTAGAGCATAAATCCAGTATTGGGAAGCATCGCCGAAACGCCCCTGGAGCAACGTCAGGGCGGCGAAAACCGCGAATGGAACCACGCGCGCCGGGACGGGTGATGATCGTATTTTGTTGAGCATGAGCGGCCTTGAGTTTAACCTTAGAATCTATCGGCGGCAAAGGCCAAACATCCATGCGAGGGCTGGTCTCCGGCGGATTTGATGGCGATGCCCTTGGAGTGCCAAGCTTGCTTGCGCCTTGGCTTTGGATAATGCGCAAAGGCGGCGGCAAGCCGCGGCACTCCAAGAAAGCATCTTCGCATTGTTAGATGCATATAGTTCGCGGCATAGCGGCCGATTAAAATGCAGGGGGGGGTAATCTTATGTTCTCGAAGCGCATCGCGTGTATCGGAGCCGGATACGTCGGCGGACCCACCATGGCGGTCATCGCCATGAAGTGCCCTCAGTATAAAGTAAACGTGGTGGACATCAGCGAGCCCCGCATCAAAGCCTGGCAGACCGACAACCTGCCCATCTACGAGCCCGGCCTGCTCGATGTCGTTAAAGCCGCCCGGGGACGCAACCTGTTCTTCTCCACCGATATCACCGGCGCCATCCGCGAGTCCGAAATAATTTTCGTATCCGTCAACACGCCGACCAAAACTTTCGGCGAAGGCGCGGGCAAAGCCGCGGACCTGCAGTACTGGGAAAAGGTGGCCCGGGATATCCTGCGCGAGTCCTCGTCGCCGAAGATCGTCGTGGAAAAGAGCACGCTGCCGGTAAAAACCGCGCAGACCATGGAAAACATCCTGAACGCCAACAACCGAAGGGTTCAATTCGAAGTGATCTCCAACCCGGAATTCCTCGCCGAGGGCACAGCGGTCAAGGACCTCCTGGAGCCCGACAGGGTCCTGATCGGGTCGCGCGAAACGCCTTCGGGGCTCAAGGCGCGGCAGGATATCGTCGATATTTACGCCAACTGGGTGCCGCGGGAACGGATTCTTACCAGCAACATCTGGAGCGCCGAGCTGTCCAAGCTCGTGGCCAACGCCTTCCTGGCCCAGCGGATTTCTTCCATCAACAGCATCTCCGCGCTCTGCGAAAAAACCGACGCCAGCGTGCTCGAAGTCGCCCGCGCCGTCGGCATGGATTCGCGCATCGGCGGCCGCTTCCTCAACGCCAGCGTGGGATTCGGCGGGTCCTGCTTCCGGAAAGACATCCTGAACCTGGTCTATATCTGCGAGTCCTATGGACTCGACGAAGCCGCGCGCTACTGGGAGTGGGTCTTGAAGATGAATGAGTATCAGGAGGCGCGCTTCGTCCGGAACATGATCCGGGAGATGTTCAACACCATCGTCGGAAAACGCATCGCCCTGTTCGGCTTCGCATTCAAAGCCAACACAAGCGACACGCGTGAGTCGCCGGCCATTTATATCGCGCGAAAACTGCTGCAGGAAAGAGCTCAGGTCGTAATTACCGATCCCAAGGCGCTGGAAAATGCGCGGATCGACCTTGCGCGAGCCGGAGAGAATCTCGATTTGGTCGAGGATCCTTACGAAGCGGCGCGCGCGGCCCACGCGGTGGCGGTCATGACCGAGTGGGAAATATACCGTTCGCTCGATTGGGAAAAAATCTACGCATCCATGGAAAAGCCCGCCTTTCTGTTCGACGGGCGAAATATCCTGGACCACGATAGGCTTTTCGAAATTGGATTCAACGTTTATCCGCTGGGCCGCCCGCCCTTGAAACACTTTTAAACCGATCTTTTGGAGATGCCGCGGCTTGCCGCCGCCGCAGAAACCTTGTGAGAAATGCGGGGCTACGCCTTCCAGACCTGGCCGGGCCTGGTTTTGACGGCGGCCATGGCATTGCGCGCGTCCACGATGCAGTCCGCGTAATCGGCCAATTCGCGGTAATTCACGGCCGAGTGCTGCGTGGAAATCAGGATGACATCAAAGCCGGATAATACTTCTTTCGTCCAGGGCACCGATTCTGTTCCGGCCCAGTGCCCGAACTCGCGCGACGGGCGTATCACCGGAATGTGCGGATCGTGGTAGCTCACCTGGACACCCCGCTTGGTCAACAAATCCATCAGCACGTAGCTGGGAGACTCGCGGTCGTCGTCCACATCCGCCTTATAGGCAATGCCTAAAACCAGCACTTTCGACCCTTTCAAAGATTTGCGCCTGTCATTCAAAGCTTCGGCGACCCGGTTGACCACATGGTGGGGCATGGAGGTATTGATCTCGCCGGCCAACTCTATAAAGCGCGTATGCCGGCCGTATTCGCGCGCCTTCCAGGTCAGATAAAAAGGATCTATGGGAATGCAGTGGCCGCCCAATCCCGGCCCCGGATAGAAAGGCATGAAACCAAACGGTTTTGTTTTCGCCGAGTTGATGACTTCCCATATGTCGATGCCCATGGCCTCGTAAACGATTTTTAATTCATTCACGAGAGCAATATTGACGGCGCGAAAGGTGTTTTCCAGCAGCTTGGTGGCCTCGGCCGCCCGGCAGGACGAGACGGGAACGATCGTTTTGATGGCCCGGGAGTAAAGGTCCGAAGCCTTTTTCAGACACTCCGCCGTGTATCCTCCGACAACCTTGGGAATCAGAGCGACTTTGCTTTCCGGATTGCCCGGGTCTTCTCTTTCCGGGGAAAAAGCGAGATGGAAGTCTGTTCCGGCCTTCATGCCCGAGCCGGATTCCAGCACCTCGCGCAGGTCTTCATCCGTGGTGCCCGGGTAGGTGGTTGACTCGAGGACAACGAGACATCCTTTCTTCATGTGGGGAGCGATGGATTTGCCGGTATTGACGATGTAGCTGATATCGGGCTCGCGATTCTTGTTCAATGGTGTGGGTACGCAGATGATTGCGGCCTCCGTTTCAGAAACCCGGCTGAATTCTGCGGACGCCTCAAACATTCCTGCGTTTACGGCTGAGGCGATCTCAGAAGGCCCGATGTGCTTGATGTAGCTCATGCCGGCGTTGAGCGCGTCCACCTTCTGCCGGTCCACATCCAATCCCAAAACATTGACTCCGGAACGGGCGAATTGCAGCGCCAGGGGCAGTCCCACATATCCGAGTCCTACTATCGATATTTTCATGCGCGAGTCCTTTCCGATTCAGGGCTAATTTCAGCCATAGATTATATCGGCACCGCGGGAAAAAGAATCGGTACAGCTTACACAAAATCATATGTGATCAGGCGATTTGAGAACTACTTCTAATGCTTATGCTATCAGATACGTCAGTCTGGTGAGTGTTTCCAACCCATTTTTTAGAACTTCCCACCAACCGCAAAGACCAAGTCCTCAAAGCATCTCTTTTTCTTGGAGGTCCTTGGGGTTTTTGTGGTTTGCTTTGAAAGCACAGGTAGTTCTTAAATTGCCTCAT
>JBBISO010000145.1:0-4266 GCA_037441325.1 Acidobacteriota bacterium
TAACCTATTCTTTATAGGATTATAGGACTATCTTATGAAAAATAAAATTTTTGCCGGCTTTCCCGACGCGGTGGCAGACATTCCCGACGGAGCCGTCATTATGATTGGCGGTTTTGGTCACGCCGCCGACAAACCTCAGAATCTCCTCGCGGCTTTGCGGGACCGGGGTTCCAAAAACCTTACCCTAATCGCAAACGGCGTTGGAGCAGCAGGCAAACTTGGGATCGGTTCGCTGGGAGGGAAGCCGTTTGTCGACGAAGAGATCCTGGTTGAAAACCGGCAGGTTAGAAAGGCAATCTGCAGCGTTCCGGCATCCCTTGTAATATCGAAACCCAACGCTTTTGAAAAGCAATATTCGGCCGGAGAAGTAGAGCTCGAATACGTCCCTCAAGGGACCTTGGCGGAGCGGATAAGGGCGGGAGGCGCCGGACTGGGCGCGTTTTATACTCCAACCGGAGTAGGAACGCTTGTGGAGGACGGAAAGGAAAAACGAAGGATCGACGGCAAGGAAATGCTCTTGGAATTCGCGCTGCACGCGGATTACGCACTGATCAAAGCCTGGCGCGCCGACACCATGGGAAATCTCATTTACCGCGGAATCATGCGGTCGTTTAACGCAGTTATGGCCATGGCCGCGAAAGTGACGATTGCCGAAGTGGAGCAAATAGTGCAAGCCGGCGACCTGGACCCCGAAACAGTCGTCACGCCCGGAATATTCGTCGATCGCATCGTTGAGATACCCAAGGAGAAGAATCCATGAAAGAGCGGCTCGACCGACAGACCATCGCGCTGCGGGTAGCAAAAGAGTTTCCGGACGGCGCGGTGGTGAATTTGGGCGGAGGGATACCGGCCCTTGCCGCCAATTTTGTGCCGGAAGGCAGAACGGTCATCTTCCAGGCTGAAAATGGAGTTCTAGGCTTTGGCGGCGTTCCAAGCTCCCCGGAGGAAGAGAATCCATATTTTTTGGGCGCTAACGGGCTGCCCTTTTCAGCCTTGCCCGGCATGAGTTTTTTCCATCATGCGGATTCATTCGCAATGATCCGGGGCGGGCACATCGACATCACGGTGTTGGGAGCCCTCCAGGTATCCGAAGCCGGCGATTTGGCCAACTGGACATTTCCCGAAAGGGGTATCGGCAATATCGGCGGCGCCATGGATCTTGCCGCAGGTTGCGCCAGGGTCATCGTCGCCATGGAACATACGACTCCCAAAGGACAGCTCAAGATACTTAAGAAATGCAGCTATCCGCTGACCGCCTCGCGCTGTGTGGACCTCATCATCACGGATATCGCGGTTATCGAAGTTACTCCGGAAGGCCTGCTCCTTCAGGAAACGGCTCCGGGTTGGATGCCTGAAGAAGTGCAGGCCTGCACCGAGCCCAGACTGTCAATTTCGCCTCATTTAAAAGAAATCGAGCTCTAAAAGAATATTTCTCGGGGACTTTCTGGCGACTTCGCGGGCCGGCGCTTAAGAAAGGGGAAAACGGGGAAATGGCGGGAATTATCTCAATTGGAACCTATATTCCAAGATACAGGTTGAATCTTGAGGAAGTGGCCAAATTCTGGCGCATTAAGGGCGCGAGCGGAGAAAAGGCGGTCGCCGGGTACGATGAAGACAGTTTGACAATGGCCGTAGCCGCCGCTTTGGATTGCCTGCGGCGCAGCGGCCACCACTACCAATCCCTACAGGGAGAAGCAGGGAGCCGCCATCATTGCCGGCGCCGTTGATTTAGGCAGGGAAAGCCATACCGCGGACTTTACGAATTCACTGCGAGCGGCCTCCATTGCCATAAGGTTGGCAGTTGACTCGATTAAAAACGGCTCCGCGAAAAATATGCTCGTAACCGCGGCGGATTGCCGCACCGGCGCCCCGCAGGGGAAGTTTGAGGCCCAGCTCGGCGACGGCGCCGCGGCCGTCATGGTCGGAACCGGCCATGCCGTCGCGGAAATCGAAGACAGCTATTCCGTCTTCAGTGATTTCACCGATCTCTGGAGAACGGATGGGGATAGCTTTGTCCAATCCGCGGAGGGAAGGTTCATAGACACGGAAGGTTACCTGCCGACGATGCAGCAAGCCCTTTCGGGGATCATGGAGAAATGCTCCGCTACTCCCCGAGATTTTTCCAAAATCGTATTTTATGCGGCAGACGTCAGGGCGCACGCTGATCTTGCGAAAAAAATGGGTTTCGAAAAAGGACAGGTCCAGGAACCCCTGTTTTCCCGAATCGGCAATACCGGCACCGCAGCGTCCCTTATGATGCTTGCCGCGGCACTGGAGGAAGCGAAACCGGGGGACCGGATCCTGTTTGCGGCGTATGGCGATGGTTGTGATGTTTTGATATTCCGCGTTACGAAGGACATCGCCAAAATCCGCTCGGGAATCTCCGTGAAGGAACGAATTGCCGGAAAGACAGCTATCGATTACGGAAAGTACCTTTTCTGGCGCGACCTCCTTCCGGTCGAAGCGTCGAGTCTCCCCCAGCGTTCTCAGCCGTCCATCACCGCCCGCTGGCGTGAGCGGAAGAGCATATCAGCTTTGTACGGTGTCCGCTGCCAAGATTGCGGAGCTCCCCAATTCCATCCCATCGGCCAGGCGATCAGGATCTGCGCCACGTGCCAGTCCAAGGACCATTTTGAAGCCTATAAGTTTTCTGACAAGCGGGGAAAGATTTTCAGCTATGCGATCGATCAGTTGCAGCCGACGAAAAATCCGCCCGGCTTGAACGGGGTTGTTGATTTTGACGGCGGCGGCAGGCTGATCTGCGAATTGACGGACTACGACCTCGAGAAGGTCACAATAGGCATGCCCGTGGAGATGACTTACCGAAGGATGTTTCAAGGGCCAGGGATCATCAATTATTTTTGGAAAGCGAAACCCTTGGGGGAATAGGAGCGCCCGGGCGGCGGCCCTTGCGGAGGAAACACGATGGAAAGCTTGAAGGACAAAGTCGCGATCGTGGGAATGGGCTGCACCAGATTTGGGGAACGATGGGAAATGGGCGTCGAGGATCTTCTCGTGGAAGCCGCCTATGAGGCCTTCGAAGATGCCGGGCTCGAGCCCAAGGATATTCAAGCGGCCTGGATAGGAACCGTGTTTTCCGGCTTGAGTTCCATCACACTGTCTCCGCTGGCGCTGCAGTATATCCCGATGACGAGAGTGGAGAACATGTGCGCCACAGGATCCGAGGCTCTCAGGGCGGCAAGCTACGCCATTATCGCCGGCGCCTGTGACGTGGCGTTGGCCGTCGGAGTGGAGAAACTGAAGGATTCAGGGACGACGGGAGTCAAAGGCCCCTGCATTGTCGGGGATAACATTGACGGGACTTCCGGCATCGGCCCCGGATACAGCGCCCCGGCGTCCTTTGCCTATATGGCCACAAGATATTTTCACGACTATCAATTAGGCCCGGAAGAGGGGAAGAGGTTGCTTGCGGAAATCGCGGTGAAAAATCATCATAACGGCAGCCTGAATCCCAAAGCGCATTTCAAAAACGAGCTGAGCGTGGAGCAGGTGGTGAAAGCTCCGATCGTCGCGTGGCCCCTCGGCCTGTACGATTGCTGCGGCGTCAGCGATGGAGCTGCGGCGGCGATCCTGGTGCGCGCCGATATGGCCAGGAATTTCAGGGCGGATCCCATATATATAAAAGCATTGGGTATCTGTGTGGGAGCCCGCCAGGGCGCGATCCGCCAGGACTATGATTTCGTGCATATCGAAGAGAATGTCCTCGCTTCCCGAAAAGCATATCAGGAGGCCGGAATCAGGGATCCGAGAAGAGAAATCAGCATGGCGGAAGTGCACGACTGTTTCACCATCCATGAAATGATTTTGTATGAAGATCTGGGGTTCAGTCCGAGAGGAAAAGCGCGGGAAGATATCGATGCCCGGACCTTTGCTCTCGAGGGCGAACTGCCCGTCAATACCGACGGCGGGCTCAAGTGTTTCGGCCATCCTTTGGGAGCCAGCGGGCTGCGGATGATGTATGAAGTTTACAAACAGCTCCAGGGAAAAGCGGGTCCCCGGCAGGTTAAGAATCCGCGCCTCGGATTGACCCACAACTTGGGGGGCAACGCCGGCACCGGTATCGCCAGTTGCTGCGTCGTCGGCAATGAGAAAGGTTGAAAACTTATGCTCAAGAAGCTGCGGCATATCGGCATCACGGTTGAGAATTTCGATCAGGCGCTGGAGAAGTTCATAGGATTTGGGCTTGCCTGCTCGGAGGTCAAAGAAGACGAAAAGATAGCCCTCCGCATCGGCTTTCTATCCATT
>JBBISO010000145.1:4282-7715 GCA_037441325.1 Acidobacteriota bacterium
CCGGACCGAGGGGAAAATCTGATGTCCAGCATCGTCCGGGGACAAAAAGGCGCCATTAATCACCTCTGTTTTGAAGTCGATGACCTGGATGCTTCCATCCGGGATTTTGAGCGGAACGGCGCGAAACTGATCGAAGGATGCCCCCGGCCCGGAGCCCATGGACGAATTGCTTTTTTCTACCCGGAAACCACGGAAGGCGTTCTTATTGAATTATGCGAGTTATGAAGCCGGGGCCAAGCCGTGAGGCGGGAGAGAGCCGCACATTATGATTAAGAAATTTGACCATGTTGCCATGGTGGTGAAGGATACGGATAAATCCGTGTCCCTGCTTTCGAGCCTGTTTGGATTTGAAATAGTTGAGTCCCGCGCCGAACCTGAAGCGGGATTCAAATCGACTCTGATATCCAAAGAGGACGTGGCCCTGGAGTTGATCGAGCCCGCAGGACCGCAAGGGCCGATTCAGAATTTTGTCGAAAAACGCGGGGGCGGATTGCACCACATTTCCATACAAGTAGCCGATCTGGAAGAAGAAATGAAACGGTTACGGGCCCTGGGCGTTCAATTCACCGCCGACGAACCCGTTCGGGTCACGGAAGGGACCCGAGTGGTTTTCATTCATCCGCGCTCCACGGACGGCCTGATGATCGAGCTGATTGAAAGAAAATGATTGATTTGTGGTTTCGATTCGACATCCGACGAGAATCACTGATCCGCTGGAGCACGCGCTCAGCATGTTTCCGCACATCGCCAACTGCGACCAAAACACCTTCATGCTGGGCGGCATGGTCTAGCCCGCATTTTCACAAGATGTCTGCTGCGTTGCGCTCCCTGCGAGGACCGGTCTCCGGAGGTTGTCTCAAAACTGCAATTTCCTAGGAATTGCGAATCTGGTTTCCTTGAAGTGCGGCCGCTTGCGGCCGCTTTAACAAACATGCTAAATATATATCCCATAAAGATTTATGAAAAAGGCGCAAACAAGCTTGCGCATTCCAAGGGGTTCGTCTCACCATCCGGTTTTCATCAAAAACCAGCAAATCTGCAAGTTTTGAGACAGCCTCTCCAGACACGCCCGCACATGTCGCCGGGAAAATCAACTTCCCCAGGACAAGTTCGCGGCTAACGGTGCTTCCTTGATTTCGGCCGGTACAGCCCTTTCGGATTCGAACCGAGAAAACACGCCTGCATCACAAGGGGTTCGGCCCGGGACAGCGCGCTCTCCATTTGCCTGGTTATGGCCGGATAATGCCTGATGCTATGAAGATAGCTCTGTATCTGATCGAGCCGGTCTTCGGTCGTCCGCCACAAAAGCGGATCGAACCGGCAAAGATTTATCGGGGCGGAATAGCTGCGCAGGCTTTTATAGCCGTCGGTGTTGAAGTAGCTGTCGAAATATGACATCACCAGTTCGCGGATGCTCCGGTATACGGGTTCGCGCGTCCGGAGCATGGTGGTGTTCGATTTCGCGATCGCGCCCCAGCCACGCGAATGATAGACCGCAATCAGGTGATCGTCATCATTCTTCGCTACCAGATCTACGATGAGCGGCGGATACCCGAGAGTCTCGAGCGCGGCCGCGGCGTATATTGCGCCGTCGAAACAGTTGGCGGCGCCGGTACGTTCCACGGTCGCCGGCGACACGGCGCCGCTATCTTCCCGGTATTTGAGACTGCTGAGGAAATGTTGAATTTCTACCGGCTTGCGGAATCTTTGCATGAGATTAGATAAATGATTCCATCAGATCGGAAATAACCTGATCCAGACTGCCGGGATGCTGGGTCTCAATTCTGTTCATGATCTGATCAACGCGAATCCGCAGGTCCGGATCGGCCAGATCATCCAAAAAACGGTAGTATCCCGCCCTCCTGCCGAGCCTGAAGTTGTCTCTTTCGGACTGAGGGAGCGATAGATATCTGTCAATGGCAGCCAGCATCCGGCTTTTTGCCTCCGGAAACTTTCCATCCAGTTCTTCCAGCAGATTCAGGATATGGTCGCTGGCAAAATTACTCGTGATCCCGTCCAGGTTTTCAATCAATAATTTTTCTTCGGCGACGATCTCGTCGTCGCTCAGCAAAACGAAATCTCCCGCCTCAACCTTCCGATACAGCGGCATGATGCTTAAGGCCTTAAGAGTGCGCACGCGGATGAAGTCGGGATTGATTTCATTGAGGACTTTCGCCGTCGCGACCGCGTGCTGCTTCCACATGGATTTTCCCCCAAGGCCGGGCATGATGTATTCGGAAAGAGAGATTCCGGCCTCCTTGATTTTTCTGCCGGCCTCGATATGTTCGCGGGCGGTCACGCCTTTCTGCATGTATTCCAGAAGCGGGTCATATCCTGATTCCAACCCGATGTGGATTCGTGAAAGGCCGGCGGCATGCAGGTCGCGAAGCTCATCAACCGTTTTGCGGGAAACCGTTTTGGCCCTGGAATAAGTGGTTATTCTTTCCACCGACGGGAACGTTTTTTTGAGGTGATTAAGGATTTCCACCAGATTCTGCGTCCGGACAATCAGGTTGTTCGCGTCCTGAAGGAAGACATTTTTGGCCCCGGTGTAAAGCCACAGAAGCACGTTCCGGTATCCCTCCGGATATTGATTCGGCAGATTCAGGACGGAGCGGACCAGTTCCGGAGTAATTTTCCCGCCCAATCCCCGGCTCCAGGAAGCGGCTGTGATTTCCGCGACAATCTGCTTGATCGCGTCGATATCCGCTTTTACCTCCTCGACTGTCCGCGGGCTGAAGCGCTGTCCTTTATAGATGTGGCAGAATGCGCAGCGGTTCCACGAGCAGTTGCGCGTCACTCTCAGCAAAAGGCTGTGGGCTTCGCTGGGCGGGCGGATGGGGCCTTGTTCAATAGCGCGCATAATGGGTCCGACTCCTCAGTCTCTGAACAGCTAATTTTAACACAGCCTGAAGATCCGCCGGGAAGTCGGCAGTCCGCATATTCGCAGCCTCCGCGATCCAGATCTTCCGCTTATTGCCGTAGGATCGGATCGTTGTAATGCATATTGTCGCTGCTTTTTATTTGACGGGCGGGGTTTGCCGCCGAAGCGCCATCATTCGAAATTCAGCCGGATGTGCACAATTTCGGGACGATTCCCGATGCGCACGGGCGGACCCCAGGTGCCTACTCAATTGGACACATAAATATGCGTGCCGCCGATCCTTTTATAGCCCCAGGGAAGCTCATAGATGCGGTCGACGATATAATTCACAGGCCAAAGTTGGCCGGCGTGAGTATGGCCGGAAAGCTGCAGATCAATTCCCTGAACTGCGGCTTCATCCAGCCCAAAAGGCTGGTGATCCATTAAAATGACCGGATAGCTTTTATCCACGGATGCCATAAGCTCCGGCAGGGATTTGCGCCGGGCGTCGGCGAATCGGCTGATAGAACGGTCTTCGCGCCCGACAATATAAACCGAATCGCCCACTTT
>JBBISO010000146.1:0-7684 GCA_037441325.1 Acidobacteriota bacterium
GAGCCGTCCTGGGCGGGTCTGGGGACCCGCCCCACATGTCGCGCGCCTTGTATCCACACCTGTCTGCGGCGCCTCGCTACGAAACCTTGAGAGAAATGCGGGATAGCCGCCGGCCCTTGGCGGTACTGGAGGATAGGATATGAAATGGTCGCTCCGCGTTCTTCTCATTGCTGCATAGCGGCCCCAAGGGATTATCTCAAATGAAACGGACCTTTGCGCTTCAAATTTTCTTCTTAATCCTGCCGCTTTATATCAATCCGGCGCAGGCTCAGGAACGCTTGCGCATGGCGACCACGACATCTGTGCAAGATTCAGGCCTTATGCCCTATTTGCTGGCTCATTTCGAAAAGATATGCGACTGCAAAGTGGATGTGATTGCCGTCGGCAGCGGGCAGGCGCTGAAGCTGGCATCAAACGGCGATGTCGATATGGTTCTAGCCCACGATCCGCCTGCTGAGGAAAAGTTTGTAAACAATGGATTTGGAATCAATCGACGGACATTCATGCTCAATGATTTTGTGGTTTTAGGGCCGGATTCAGATCCCGCGCGGATCCTTGCGATGACGGACGCCGCCCGCGCCTTTTCGAATATTTATAAAACCCAATCAACCTTTATATCTCGGGGCGATGCATCCGGGACTAACCAAAAAGAGCTGTCTATCTGGAAAAGAGCGGGAATTGAACCGAAGGGTAACTGGTATCTTGAGATTGGGCAGGGGATGGGGGCGGTGCTGACGATGGCCAATGAAAAAAAAGCCTATACGATTTGTGACCGGGGCACTTATCTCACGCGGATGAAGCAATTAAATTTGAGGATACTTGTGGAGGGAGACCCGGACCTGATCAACCGCTATTCGGTTATGCAGGTCAATCCAAAGCGTTTCCCATCCGTCAAATATGATCTTTCGCGGCAGCTAATCGACTGGCTTTGCTCCGACGAGGGACAAACGCTAATCGGCAACTACACGGTGGGCGGCCGCGCATTGTTCAAGCCGGCATACACCGGCGCGAGATGAGCGCTCGGGTGATCTAAGGCAAGCATTTGCACAAGCATTTCGATTGATCGTGCCGGCAGATATGGAAGTCATGACGATTGTACTTGCCCAGGAAAAATCGGGGTGTATCCATACCATGTTAGCCCGCATTTCTCACCAGGTTTCTGCTGCGGCGGCTAATCCGGGCATGACTGCTGCATTTCGCTCCCCGTGAGGACGGCTCTCCAGAGCCGTTTTGGGCGGGGCTGGAGATCCTCCCGCACATGTCGCGCGCCTTGTATCTTGGCGCGTTTGCGGCGCCTCGCTGCGAAAAATATGGGATAAATGCGGGCTGACCTCCGGAGCGGCAGAGGCTATACTATAGAAATTATATTCTGGCTATAAAAACCAAGGAGGATGCATGGCAGTCAAGCGAATAGGGGTTCTCACCGGCGGTGGAGATGTGCCTGGGCTGAATTCGGCAATTCAGGCGATCGTGGATGCCGGGGCGGAAAGGAATTATGAAATAATCGGAATCCGCCGCGGCTGGGAAGGATTGACGCATGTCAACTTGGAAGATCCGCTCAGCAGGGAGCGATATGTCATGCCCTTGAATCAGGGGAACACGCGGACCATCGACAGGACGGGCGGAACGATCCTTCACACCAGCCGCACCAACCCGGCAAAGATAAAGACAATCCCGGAGCATTTGAAAGGCCTTGATCTCATCAAGAAGGAATCGGCCAAAGGGACAACCTACGATCTTACCGAGCAGGTCCTGAAAAACCTCGGAAGCCTGCGGATCGATCATCTGATTACCATCGGAGGAGATGACACGCTCAGTTACTCATCCATTCTGCACAACCGCGGAGTGCCCATCATCGCAATCCCCAAGACGATGGATAATGATGTGCGGGGTACCGAGTACTGCATTGGGTTCTCCACTGCGATCACTCGCGCTGTCGATGCCATTCAGCGCCAGCGGTCGACGGTGGGTTCTCATGAGCGCGTGGGCATCTTCAGGGTTTTTGGCCGGGATGCGGGTTACACGTCTCTCTTTACAGCCTATGTCACCCGTATCCGGTGCGCCATCCCGGAGTTCAAGTTCGATCTCGACAAGATGATCGGACTCTTGATGGATGACAAACGCAGCAACCCCAGCAATTACTGTTTGGTTGTGCTATCTGAGGGCGCGGAATGGAACGGGTACGCCTTGCGGGAATATGGCGAGGCCGATGCATTCGGGCATCGCAAAAAGGCAAATGTGGGCGAGGATCTGGGGGCGGAAATCCGGAAGCGGACGGGGGAAGAGACGGCCGTCAGCGATCTGACCTACGACCTGCGCAGCGGCGAAGCGGATTTCATCGATAAGATGATTGCAGGCATCTTTGCACATATGGCCGTTGAATGCGTTCATCAGAATAAGGCCGGCTTCATGACCGCCATTGTAAACGGCTGCTATGCGGTTATTCCCATTCCGGATTCTAAACTCGGCCCGCGCAACATCGATGTCGAAACAATGTACGACACCGAACGATATCGGCCCCGTTTTTCCGATAAAGCCGGCATGCCCGTATTTCTTACGCGCGCGTGAGGGGCTTCGAAGAATCGGAAAATAGTCGGAGGCGGAAAATATCACTATCCTTTTTGTCAGCTTGAATAAGAACGGGCGATGAATCATGTTTTCATAAACCCTGTGACCAGAAGCCGTTCTCTTTCCATGATTTCTTCTTGACATCCCGGCGCATTTATAGGAGTGTAGATCGCCTTGTTTATTAGCTTTCCGGCGAAAGCAACGGCGAGGTTGAGAGCCGGTGAACTGAGGTTTTTCCCTGAAATTCGGGGCAATCGAGACGGCAAAAAAAAGGCATTTTGATTTAAGAACCGGCCGGAACGAGGAATTTTTAAACCAAGCCCGCGCAAGCCCTAAGTACCGGCATTTGCAATTCCGAACACCGGTACTGAGGGTTTTTCGCTGTCGGGGGAGCACGGCAAAGCCGCTTACGGATACCAATGCGGAAACAATTTCCAGGCTTTTGCCGGCAGAACGGCGGGCGTGAGAACAAATCGATCGGATCATAATGCTTGAGAGTGATTTCAGAGCGTCCAAGGAAAGGGAGGTAGATAGGGGGCGCCTGCGGGAGCAGACGCTCGAAGGTTGCTGCAATGTATTACTGCCTTGTTTGTATCCAAGTGTCTGGTAAGGCTCCGGCTTGATCTCATCACATGATCGGACGCAGCGACAAGGTTTGCCGGGAATGGATTGATCTAAGGAAACCAGGTGCGGCAACATTCCCGGCATGCAGCTGAAGTCGTTTAGGATTACAGAGCGTTGAAGGATATTTTGGAAAAGAGACGAGGCTGACGGAGAATAGGCTTCCGTCCAAGTCTCAATGCCACGTTACCAGGCGCGTCGAGCGGTTCGCATCTGTTATTACATTTTAATGCACTGTCTGCGGGGGCGGCTTCATTCTATCGCAGGAGACCGCAGGATCCAGCAGGTGAAACCGGATCGCCCCCGAGGATAGAGACGGACAGCCGGTAGAGAGAGCTGGACCGCCGATGCGGAAAGGAGTCTTCAATGATTGTGGGAGTGATAGGTTCGGGATCAATCGGTCCCGACCTGGCATATGGTTTCCTCTCCGCCCTGGCGGCGGGGGAAGGAGGCAAGGTTTACCTCCTGGATATCAAAAAGGAGGCGTTGGATGCCGGGGTCAGCCGGATTGAAGGCTACATCGGCAAGGCGTTGGCCCGCGGGCGCATGAGTCCAAAAGCTGCAGAAGCCACGCGGGCTGCCCTAATTCCGACTATGGATATTAAGGATCTGGCCGTATGTGACTATGTTCTCGAAGCCGCGACGGAGGACCTCAAGACTAAGCAAATTATTTTAAAAAATCTGGAAAGTGTCGTCCGGACCGATTGCCTCATCGGCTTTGCCACTTCCGGAATCCCTAGAGCCCAGATTGCTGCGGAGGCATTGCATCCCGAACGTTGCTTCGTGAACCACCCGTTTTTCCCAGCTTGGCGCGCCATACCGGTCGAAGTCGTGCTCTCGGGCGAGCCGGTTTTCAGCGCCCGCATGATCGGGGTGCTGAAGAAGCTGGGGAAAGTGCCCATTATCACCGCTGATGTGGCTTGCTTCGCGGCCGATGACATCTTCTGCAATTACATCAGCGAAGCGGTTCGCATCGTCGAAGAAGGAATCGCCACGCCTGCTCAAGTCGACAAAATTGTCAACGATGCCATCGGCGGCGGCGGCCCGTTCAATGTTATGGATTTGACTCGCGGCAACCTGCTGACGATGCACTGCCAGGAGCTTATGCGCGATGCCCCGGGTGGAAGCCAATGGTTTGCTCCGCCGGCTCTGTTGTCCAAGCAGGGCAATACGCCATGGCACGACCCCAAAGCCCCGGGAGACCCGAAATCCACGGATGCCCAAAAAAGGCAGGTGCTCGACCGGATTTTGGCGGTGTTGCTGGGACGATCTTTTGCCGTCGCTGAGAACGGCGTTTGCGACCCGTCGGACCTCAACTGGCTGATCCGAATGTCCCTCGGATTTACTGAAGGAATGCTGGATTACGGCCATAAGCTTGGCGCGAATCGTGTGGCGCAGCTGTGCCTTGCTTACCGGAGGGCTTACCCGGATTTCCCGGTACCCGAATGTATCGCCCGGAAAAAGCTGCCCACCTACTTGCGTGACGTTAAAATCGAGCGCGAGGGCAACATCGGTGTGGTGATGGTTCGCAGACCCGAGTTCAAGAATGCGCTGTGCATGCAGACGGTTCAGGAGATCAAGACGGCTTTTGAGGAATTGAATGCAGATCCCCAGATTCAGGGGGTGGTTTTTACCAGCTACGACGGTTCACTTTCGGGAGCGGATATTAATGAGCTGGCCTCTTTGCATACGAGGGAAGCGACGGAAGGCATATGCTACAAGGCTTACCCCGTGCAGAAGGTCATCTCCAGCATGAATAAGCCGGTGGTGGCGGCGGTGGACGGACCCGTGATGGGCGGCGGAGCCGAGTTCGCAATGTCCTGCCATGCCCGTGTAGCCGGGCAGAACCTGCTGTTTGGCCAACCCGAAGTCAATTTAGGCATTATGCCGGGCTACGGGGCATCGCAGCGTTTGCCGCGCCTGGTAGGTCTGGAGCGCGCTCTTGAACTGCTGAGGACCGGACGCGCTATGGGAGCAAAGGAAGCTTGCGCACTAGGCTGGGCACACGGAGAACCCGTCGCCGATCCGGTAAGTGCGGCCAAGGACCTGGTCCGCGATCATATCGCCGGCAAAGTGAAACTCGCGGCTGTTGATCCGGCTCCTCTCGCGGTTCCGGACCGGATTCCGGATGTGGACATCGGCCACCGATCATTGCTGATCGATGCCATCCTGGTTGACGCGGTGAAGCGCGGAGTTCAGCTCCCGCTTGACGAGGGGCTTCTTGTGGAGGCCAAGGCATTTGCCGATACCAAAGAGACGATTGATGCGGACATCGGCATCAAAAATTTTATTATAAACGGCCCTCGCACTCCGGCCGCCTTTATGCACGAGTAGGAGGATACAGCAATTATGGCGAAAAAAAAGTCGATCGTCATTCTTGACGGCGGCCGAAGGCTGCCGCGAGCGGATATTTTGCATAACAACAGAGCGCCGGGCCTCTTTGCACGGTTTACAGCCACTCAGCTCGGAGGCTTGGCGGTTAAGGCAACCCTGAAGCATACGGCTATTGATCCGAAATTGATCGGCCATGTGGTTATGGGCATGGCGGCGCACAGCCATCGCGACTCTATCTATGGAGCGCAGGGGATGCGCTGGCGCGGGGGCCTGCCCGACGATGTGCCTTCGCTCACCGTGGCTCGCATATGCGGGAGCGGGACAGAAGCGATATGCGTTGCTTCGGAAATGGCCCTGGCCGGACTCCGGCATGAAAAGAAGCGGCCTTTCTATATTGTGGGCGGCGGCGAAAGCATGCAGTACCCGTTTTCCCTTTATAATTACCGCGGCAGAATGGTCGGCAATTCCGTGCAGAAATACGGCCCCGTCGATACCAAGACTCTCCCTGCCGGCACGGCTTTGCAGGACGCGCTACTAATGTGTCTTTATGATCCAAGCGCAAAGCTGTCGATGGCCAACACCGCCGAGGAGCTGGGACGCCGTTTCGGAATTACCCGCGAAGAGTGCGACCTTTTTGGCTATCGTTCCCATATTAACGCGAAAAAGGCGCGCGATGCGGGCTGGTTTGACGAAGAGATTGAGCCTGTTGCCGTCGATCAGGGAGGCTCCGCACCGCCCTTTACGGTCAAGTACGATACGCATATTCTCGAAAACCCGTCCTTGGATGCTATGGCCAAGCTGCCCCCGGCTTTCGAGGCGGGCGGTGTTATCACGGCGGGCAATGCGAGCGCCGTCGTCGACAGCGGCGCGGCCATGGTTCTCGGGCTGGAAAGCGATGCCGAGCGCTATGGCTTGAAGCCTCTGTGCCGCATAGCCGGCTATGGGGTGGCCGGCGTTGATCCCCATATCATGGGCTACGGTCCGGTGCCCGCGACGCGCAAGGCGCTTGCAAAGGCGCGTCTTAAGGGAAATCAGATTGATATTGTTGAGCTTAACGAGGCCTTTGCTCCCCAAAGTCTGGCCTGTGTCCGGGATATGAAGAAGATGGGAATCGATCCGGAAAAGGTTAACCCTATGGGCAACGCCATTGCATTGGGGCATCCTCTTGGCGCAACCGGCGCTATCTTGACTCTCACGTGCGCATACGCCTTGCGCCGAAGAAAATTGCGCTACGGTCTTGTCACCATGTGCATTGGCGGCGGCCAAGGGATTGCGATAATACTGGAATCAATCCATTAGTTTGCAGAGCCGGGGCGGCTCGCCGCCGCCCCTCCTTCACAATGTACTTGTGTTCGTAATTGCGATGCTGTTTGCACTGGGCGTGGCGGCACAGACGGGCGTTGATATGGGCCGCGCGGCTTGTGCGGGCGGGTCTCCAGGCCCTGCCGAGGACGGCTCTGGAGATCAGTCCCCACAGTACGCCGCGGAGCCTGACGGAGCGCAACGCGATAGATATGCCCGCATGTTCCGACCCTATAGAAACCCTGTAAGAAACGCGGGCTATCCCGGCGCAAATGTGGAGTGCTGGTCATGCCCGATAGAAGTGATAAAACTCAAGCAGTCTAAGGAAGCGCTTCCGGCGGCCGGAGATTATGGAGTCGTATCTCTGTAAATCCTGCCTCGGCATTCGGGTTCCCGCCCACCAAGCCGCCGGATTCACAACAGATTAAGAAAGGAGGCTGATTGCCATGGCCGAAGAAACATGGCGGAATTATCTGGAAAAGAAAATATCCAGCCGGGCGCCATTGAAAGGCATTAAAGTGTTGGAGGTGGCTACTCTCCTGTTAGGTCCCGGCGGACCGGGATTTCTCGCGAAGCTGGGCGCCGAAGTGATTAAGTGCGAAATGCCGCCTTTAGGGGATACCGTACGCAATCTGGTTCCCTTTGGCTTTTTCTTTCGGGAGCACGGATGCGGTTTTACGCACCCGAACCTGAGCAAGTATTGGATTGCCCTTGATCTCCATAAGCCGGAAGGACAAGAGGTGTTTCTCGAGCTTGCCGCCAAAGCAGATATCATTGAAGAAAATATGCGGCCCGGAGTATTGGAGGCATGGAATGTAGGCTACCGGCAAATCAAAGAGATTAACCCGCGAATCATTTA
>JBBISO010000147.1:0-7668 GCA_037441325.1 Acidobacteriota bacterium
CAGGGGTTCGCTGCGCTCACCCCTGGCTATTCTCTAAACGCCCCTTGCGGGGCCTTGGTCAAAAACCGGTTTTGCGACAGAAACTAATTTGGGCGCGCACAAAAAGGCTTCCGGTCATGCGCTGGAAAGGCGGCAGCAATATGCCGCACTCCAACGTGCCCTTCGGGCGCAAACAACTTTTACTACCCAGAAAAAGGAGCATTTATCGAGATGCTTGAAGTCGGGGTCGGAATCGGGGTCGCTGTCGCAATCGCTATCGTTTTTGTGCTGTTCGGTGCCGATCCCGATTGCGGCCCCGATTCCGATGATTCCCGGTTTCCGGCTATTTTCGAAGCAGAAGGCTTGAATTCCACGGTTTCGCCTTCAGGCTCATCCAGCATGTTCCTGAGCTCTTGTTCCGTCATTGGACAGCCTCAACCAGAATGCGCAAGGCCCGGATTGCGCGTTTTCCTCCAGGGCGCGTCATGTGGCCGAACCACCAGGCGGCTTCCGTCTCGTCGGCATGACGCAGGTTCTCGGCGGCACGGTGGAGACGTTCGGCATTCCGCAGCCCCCTAGCCACGAGGGAATAGCAGGCGACACGGGCGCCCCAGTTTGGATCCAGCGGATGGTATGGTCCCGGTGTAATCCGTGCGTTCTGGCCCGCCATGGCGCGGACGGCAGCCCGCAATAAAGAACCGCCGGAGGAAAAAGCCAAAGGAGAGATTGCAGCGATGCGGGTCAGCCGCTCGTGATGTTTCGGATCCAGGCTTCGCCGATAGACAATTGCTGCATCGCCGTTGCGCCGGCGCACCATGCGGAGCGCGAACGGCGCCTTTCGAATGTTCATTCGTCACCTCGCCGATGGCTTGTCAAAATCGGCCCGGGGATTGACATCGTCCGGGATCTGTTCGCTGAGCTGGCTGAGCTGGCTGTCCAATCCAGTGCGACCTGCGGCCCCGAACCACAGGGAAACTACCGCCTGGTAAACCGATCCTTCCACGAGCGCGCTAAACACTGTCTGAGCAATTCCGAGCGGCCGGGTTGGGTGGTTGAGCTTTACATCGTTGGCGGCGAAATTCATATTCCCGTTGTCTTTCAAAGCGCCGCTCACCGATACCGAGAGTGAAATGGAATCCGCTCCCAGCGGCTGAACCAGCGCTGTGAGAGCGTCCGCTGCGGCAGGTTTTATGGCAATAAGCTCCAGTTTGAGGAGGGGCCGCTCCCGGGCCAATTCAATTATTCGGTCCCAGGAAGTTGCCGTCACGCGCGTATTAGAGGGAGGAGGCGGAGGAAAGGGCGGTGGAACTTCCGGCTTCCCAAATTCCGGTTTGTCTTCTTTAACCCACTGGATACCGTATTCGTTGCCGGACGTTGTCAGATAAACAGAGTCGTCCAAGGCAAAGCTGGTCAGCGTACCGGGGATTCTCCTCCTTTTCCCTTCCGGGCCTTCGACACAGCCTTTGGAATCGTATACGCGGCCGTCGGCAAGCCTGACGACTATTTTGCCCTCCTCTATAGATTTTAGGATGGTCCTGCGAACGATGCTGCCGTCAGGTATCAGCCGCAGCTTTGGAGCCCCCAGAAAACGCTCATGCACGGCCTTGGCGGTGTATACCTCAAGCATATTCGCAGAAGGCGTGGTGCCTGGAAGAAGATCCTTGATGAAACGCGCCACGTCCAGCGCGTCCTCGGGCTGATATATAAGTCCCTTGCTATCCAAGAATTTGCGCACACAGGACTGACCGTGAGCCTTTTGAAGCATCTGCTCATCTGAAACCTGGAATTGCTCCTCGATCGAGTATGCGTTGCTCCCGGCAAGCACGATTCTGTCGAAAGCGCGGCAGGTCTGAATGCGAAACTGCTTCTGAAGTTCCGGCTTCACCCGCTGCAATTGCTCGCGGACGAGCTTGCCCGACTCGCCGGTCTTGTAGTCTCGTTCGATTGTTTCGGCCGCCAGCAGCCGCTGGGCGCGATCAACGGCGTTATTGAATGCCGAGGGGGTTGCGGTTACGGCAATAATGGCATTCTGGAAGCGGCGTGGGATCGGGGCTGCGGGATCGGAATCGTCTGCATAAGCGCAGACGGACCGGCTGATTTTCTCATTCTCACATAGCGCAAGCTGTAATTCAGCCGACTCGGGAACCTGCCGCGCATTGGCAGGCCAAGGAACAAGTTTGAAGGCCGGCCCTTTGAAATATTCCTGAGCCTCGGCGATCACCCGGCTTCTTGCATCCTCCATCGGGATGCTGCTTTTTCTCTCCTCAATTTGCTTGATTATGTTGGCGTCATAGCGAAATTGCCGGCCTCGGCTGCCGGGCATGGGATAGGTATGCCAACATACGCCGAGGAGCCTGTCGAGCGCCTCTGCGGGTTCGGGACCTGCTTCTTCGGGGCGGAGGATCGCGAGAGTTAAGTCGGCGCGATCCAAACCGCTTGTGGGCTGCATGGACAGGCTTTCAAGGAGCAGGGCAGAGGCGGCGCGGCGGTGGACTCCGCGCGGAGATTCGCCGTCAAGCTCGGCAGCGTGTTTTTCAATGTCGGCGGAAACCGCCGCCTTGAAATTGTCTCGATTCAGCCGCTGAAGGAGGTCGGCCTGAATCCGCGAGCTCGACCAATTGATTTCGCCCGCCGATATCAACTCAACATCTTCTTTCGCTTCCCAGATATCTCTCAGAATCCTGGCGAAGAGGCGCAGCACGCCGCGGCTCTTCTGAAAATCCTGCAGCGCGCCGAGTCGGTCCCTGGCCGTCTCGAGTAAGCGGGGATGGAATGGATAGCAGGCAACAATCTGCTTTGCGTAGTCGGCGCTTGCGGCGGAAGGAGGAATCGCTCCCGGAGTTTCCTGCGCCACTCTCCGGTAAAGATTGAAATAGGTGGCGGATGCGGCCTGCGCTGCGTTGGCGTCAACCTTCTCAAAGAGCCTTCGGACGATAACCTGGGCCGACTCTTCGCCGATCGGGTCGAAATCTGTCATCTTGCGTCCGAAGATCTCGTCCAGCTTCTCAGCAGCTCCGGGAAGCGCCTTGGCCAGTCCGGCAGCTTCCTTGTCGTAGGAAGCCTGGCCAGCCGGATCTGTTACGACGAGCACTGCCTGGTGCCTTTTGGTGACAACAGCAGCCAGGTTGGTGATGAATCCCATCAAATTTCCCTGGCCGCGCTCATTGAGCCTCGCCATGTAGACCACTAGTTCATCGAGCAGCACGAGCACGGGCCCGTTCGGAAGGGCGGCTTCGATCTGTCTCTCATTCGGAGATGCTTCCGGATCGTCTGCTTTGCCTAAAGCCTTCAGTGCTTTCTCTCCTCCCATTTGGAAGAAGATTTCACCCCATAGGCTGTGGATCCTGGTCTTGCCATGCATAGCGAATTCCGGAATGCTTCCTTTTCCAGCATCAACAGCGATCACTGTGACATTCTTGGGCCGTCCGGCCGCGGGCAGCAATTCGGTGCCCATGGTGAGGTCGCTGATGTTGTTTCCCAGGTGCCATAGAGCCATCAGCGTGTGGGTTTTCCCGCCGCCGAATCCCGTACTTAGTCGGATGGTTGCTCCTCCTTCTGTATCGCTGGCAAGACGTTCGGAGACCGCTCTTACAATTTTTGAAAGCTGTTTTGCGGGATGGGTGTTTTGGAAAAAAGTTCTGGGATCTTGATATACCTTCGGTGCCTTTCCTGCGATCAGGTCGCCGAAGTCTGCGGCAAAAATGGCGTCGTCAAGATCACCTTTGAGGACTTCCTTGCGTAGCTTACATCCGGTCATTGCGCCCATATGGCACCTGTGAAGGTATATTCATTGAATGAAACCTTTCAAAATGGGGGCTGCGGGAATCGATATCAGGACTCGATATCGTCGACGGCGCCCCAATAGTTTCGCACGATTTTATCATAGCCGCGACGCTAATTGGCAACACTACCCACGCAGCCCATGTCCGGCTTTAGATTGAGGCAGATACTATGCTCACCAGCTCCGAGATGAGGAAATCCCTTTTCTTATAGGCTTTTTGATGACAAATCATGGCAGCGGGACCTGAAGGAGCTTAGGAGGCCCGAAGAGGGGCCGATATTGAATCAGTTGGGAGCATCATTGTCCGGGAAGCGGATGATTTTCTCTGCACGCTCAGCATCCTCAGCGTCTCGTTGCTGCGCCTTTATTTGGGCCGCGGGCCGTAAATGCTGCTGTAGTTGGTCCGGTCATCTTTATATACACCGGCATGCATTAGAATCATATCGCCGGGCCGCACCCGCGGGGGCGACGCCTTGCTCCAGTCGCCGCCGAGGCCGGCCGTGTAATAGGCCGCGAGGAGACCGAGGAAAGAAGGCTCCTGTTTCGGGCCCTGATAGCCGGCGGGGTAGACATGAAATACGCGCCCGGCCGCCGAGTCATTGCGCAAGTAAATCTTATTTCCGCAACTTGGCGATATCATGGTAAAAGAATGCGGATGCTATCCATATAAACAAAGCGCCCTTGTGTTGAAAGGAGGAAATGCCGTGAAGAAAGAAAGTTTTTTATCGCTTGCCCTCATTTGCGTTATCGCCGGCCTGTTTGTCTCATGCGCTCAGAAGGCAGACCAGCGCATGGTTACTATAGTGAATCCCGCAGGCCAACCTCCCCAGACGCCGCTGCTGCCTAGGGCGCCCCGGGTGGATACCCTGGACGGCAAAACGATTTACATTATCGACGCCAGGTATCCCCTCACGCATCAGCTGTTCGAAGAAATGCAGAAGCTGCTTTCCGAAAGATTCCCCGAAACAAACTGGATCCTAAAGGAAAAAGCGGGGACCTACATGGACGACGATCCCAAGCTGTGGGAAGAAATCAAAGCGAACGGGCATGCGATGATCATGGGCGTCGGCCATTGAAGCAGCTGCACGCCGGCGGTCGTCGGCCATGCCATCACCGTGGAGAAAATGGGGTTGCCCGCAGCGCCAATCGTTACCTCGAGATTTCAGGACCTCGCGGAGAGGACCGCTTCCGGCCTGGGCATGCCGCGCGAGAAAATCATTTATATCCCTCATCCTGTCTCGAACAAACCGGCCGCGGAATGCCGCAAGTACCTGGAGGGCAACAATCCTCTCACCGGCAAACCTGTAGTGGAGGAGATTGTGGCGGCGCTGACCGCGCCGTTGACCGAAGAGGATAAGAAAACGGGATTTGTCGAAGAGCCGCGCGAAAGGTTGCTGAAACCGGATACGGCGGAGAACCTGCAGCGCCGGCTGCGCGAAAATGGGATGACCGACGGTCTCCCGGTGATCCTTCCGACGGAAGAAAAAATCGCCGAAATGCTCACGGGAACGAGCCGCAAGGCGGACGAGGTTGTGGGGCAAATGCGTCCCTCCCCGGCCCAGAAGGGGTGGACCTACACCGTCGAAATGGTAGCCGTGAACGCGGTGATGGCGGGGGCCAAACCGGAGCACTTTCCCGTGATCCTGGCGCTGGCATCGACCGGCCAGGCTTCTCTTCCTTCTTCCACATCTTCCATGGCAAGAATGATGGTCGTCAACGGCCCCGTGCGCAATGAGCTGAAATTCAATATGGGTATAGGCGCGCTTGGGCCGTTCAGCGAAGCCAATGCGGTTATCGGAAGGTCCTGGACTTTGATAACCAAGAACCTGGGAGGCGGCGGGAAAACAGGGATTACATACCTGGGCACCTTGGGGAGCAATCTCAATTACAACAATATCTGTTTTGCGGAAAAGGAAGAAGCTTTGCCTCCGGGCTGGAAACCCCTGCACGTGCAAAAAGGTTTTGCCGGGGAAGAAAGCGTGGTGAGCGTGTTCAACGGCTGGACGATGCTTAATTACAGCGCCTACAACCCGGATGCTTACCATCAACTGATGCGCCGGCAGATGGTGGCATTGGAAATGAGCGGCGCCGGCGCTCACCATACGCCGGATGTAAACATACAGACTGCCGGCATCCTGGTGATGGATCCCTTAGTGGCAAGAGCGCTCAAGGAAGAGGAGGGCTTTGAAACCAAGGAAAAATTGAACGGCTGGCTCACGGAAAATGTCCGCTTTACGATGTGGAACTATTGGAACGCTCTGCCTTCCAATTTGAAAAAAGCGCAGCAAGGAATCCAGCCGTTTGCCTCTCTGCTGAAACGCGCGCCCGAGTCCGATTCGCCTCTGCAGCTTTTCGCTCCCAAAGCAGGCGTGGAAATCGTCGTGACCGGAGGGGAAACCAATTCCTTCTGGTATGCCGGAGATTTTCGCTATCTTGCGAGCTCTTCCGTGGACAAATGGAAATAACCGCGGAGGGTGATTGAAAAACGGAATTGCTTTAGTTGTTGTGACGAGCCTGACGGCGCTTAGCGTAATCGCCTGCAAAGGGAAGCCGGCAGAGGAATTAGGTGCGAAATCAGGATCGGGCGCCTACTTGACAAGCGCGTCCGCGATTGGAACGCCCGTATCGGCCATCGTCGAACTCAGCGATCTGTATCGCGCGCCCGAAACCTATGACGCAAAAATCACCGTGCTGGAGGTTTTGCGCGGCGCACCGGCCATGAATCTTCTGGCCAAGACAGACCCAGCGTATGCTCCGGCACCGAATGGTTGCGAATATGTTCTCGCGCGCATCCGGTTTGAATTCGCCGCGCGCGGCGCTCCGGGCGACAAGACCTGGGAACTGACAGGTAGCCAATTCAGCGCCTTTTCCGGCAAGGGCGAACCTTACGCGGATACCCCGGTTGTGCCGCCGGAACCCGTACTGGGCGGCGCGCTTCGCTCCGGCAATTCCAGGCAGGGTTGGCTCGCATTCGCGGTAGCAAGAGAAGACAAGAAACCCGTGATGACCTTCAGCCCAGGAAACATCTGGTTTCGGCTATTTTAGAAAATCAACGATTCCCTTCCGGTTTTTATCGGCGCAGACTCCTTCAATAGCAGCGCCAGCATGGATGCGATGAACGCGCAGACACCCATAATCAACATCGTTACCGGCAAGCCGAAGGCGTCGGCGGCTCTGCCCGCGGCCCATGCGCCCCCCGCGGCGCCGATGATTTCCCCAAAGCCCTGCACTAGCCCGGCGGTCGTCGCGACATAGCGCGCAGGAATGGTTTCCGATGGGATGGTCGCCATCATCAGCGGAGCGACTCCGTTGGCCAGCCAGCCTATGAAAAGCAACCCCGCCAGGATCCAAATGGAGCCGCCCCAAAATATGGCGGCAATAGGCACCAATATGCCGGTCAGAGACCCGAAAATCATTATCGGCTTGCGGCCGATGCGGTCGGATAATCCCGGCAGTATGAAAGCGCCGGCAGCCGCTGAAATGCCCAATACCGACATCAGGTAACTCATGACTGGCGTCGAAAACATACGCACGTTCACATAAACCAGCGGCAAAAAGGTCCAGCCCAGAATGAGCCAGCCAATGATAAACACGCTCATCAGCATGCAGACCCAGATATTCCGGTGGCGGAGCATTTCCCGGATCGGCATGCGCGCTCGACTCCGGCCGGCGGCTCCGCGCTCGATTTTGGGTTCCCGAACCAGGATCTGCAGCAACAATGCAGAAATCAGGCCGGGCACAGCCGCCAGATAAAACGAGACGCGCCATCCGAATGCGTTGGCCAGCGCCACGATGACCAGCGGCGCGACAAAAGAACCAAAGAGATTTGATCCGAAGTTCTGCACAAATCCCATGTTCAGGCCGCGGCGTTCCGGACTCGACTCGGCGGCGGCGAAGGATTGCGAGAT
>JBBISO010000148.1:0-2439 GCA_037441325.1 Acidobacteriota bacterium
ACGCTCACTTTCCCCTGCTTTCCAAATCTGATCTCGTATCAACTCCAAGAGCTCTGCGGCGCGGTCCCGGAGGATCCCGCAAACCGCTTTGCGCGGAGCCGAACGCGCCGCGCGGGTTCCCATGCCGGGCACCTCAACCGTTTCTCCTTCGGAAACCTTTTCCGTCAGAACCGTTCCCAACTCCTTCTTGATGCGCTCGGCATCGTTCAGCGGAGTGTGCAAGCCGATTGCCAGGTCGCGCGTAAAATGGTGTCCTCCCACAGGTAAAACCTTTGTGAATAGCACGGCGTTTGCGGCGAATATGGCAATATCGGTAGTCCCGCCGCCGATGTCGATGACCGCTGTGCCAAGCTCCCTTTCATCCGCGGTCAGAACTGCCTCTGCGCTTGCCAGTTGTTGAAGAATTACCTTCTTCACGCGCATTTGAGCGCGGTTTACCGCATTGATCAGGTTTTGATTCAAGGCGCTTTGGCAGGTCACGACGTGAATGTCTACGTCCAGGCGGGAGCCGAAAAGCCCGACCGGATTCAGAATCCCGCCGCGGTCGTCCAGAAAGAACTCCTGGGGAAGGACATGTATGATCTCGCAGTCCGGCGGAATAGGAACCGACTGGGCGGCGCGCACCACTTGAGCCATGTCCTCGGCCGTGACTTCCTGATGATCCCCTTCGATGGTGATCGCTCCGTGGGAATTGAAGCTTTGGAAATGATCGCCCGCCGCCCCAACGGTCACCCAATCCACGGAATAGTTAGCCTTCAGTTCGGCTTCATGGGCGGCTTTCCGTATGGAGGCGGCGGCCTCCTCCAGATCCACCACGATGCCCTTTTTCAGGCCGCTCGAATGGGCGTAGCCTGTGCTTATGATTTCCAGGCTTCCGTCGTTATGCACCCGCGCGATCATCATACAGATCTTGGTAGTCCCGACGTCGAGCCCGCAAATGATGCGATCCTTCTTGTTCACCTGTCCGCGCGCCTTTGATCCCTCCCATCCCCAAAATCCGCTTTTTTGCCGGCGGATTCGGGCTTGCGGGGATCCGAGCAATAGATGCAAATTCTAATTGCCGGCCTTTTCCGAATATTCGGCATCCGGGCGTCCCAGGCGATATACGATCTGGCCGTCAAACCGCATGTCCACCAAGGGGATGTCGTGATATTTATTTTTCAACTCCCGGTACTGGCTTAAGTTGCTCATGAGCGTACAAAAGCGCTTCCGGTAATCCTTTTCACCGAGGTAAATCTCGGTGGTATCGTCCACGAGAAGAATTTTCAGGTTATTTCGATCCGATATGTCAACTTCGGAAATGTTGCGCACATATGCCGGGCACCCGGACTCGATTTCCGACAGCATGATTAAGGCCCGGCTGATGCGCGCCGTATTTTCCTCCTGATACATCCGATAGTTTTCAGGGTCTTCGCCCAGCACTCCTTTGAACACCGGCATGTCCAGCTTGCCGTATCTGGGCTCGTATTTGTCCAGCACCGTCCCGTCTCTGTCCGCGACCATCAATTCACCGTTCATTTCCAAAATCACCGACGGGATGCGCTCCTGCACGTAGATGATGAGATCAGAAGGGAGAATGCGCCGGATTTCTACCTGCCGGACCCAGGTCTCTTTCTGGAGCCGTTCCTTCAACCGCCGCAAGTCGAGGCGCAAAATGTTCGCCGGGAAGTCCTGCCGGATAACCTTTTCCAATTGCTTCGGGTTGAGTTTTTTATAACCGTAAAATGCAACCTGGCGCAGATTGAATCTCTTGGAAGTGGTGGCAAATATATAAATGGAAAGCATAACAATGATCACCAGGAGACACCCGCTGAGCTTCCCCACCATGCTGAGAGCGGACGCGAAACCGCGGCCGCCGATCGGACTTCTGCCGATCTTCTGCGCGATTTTTTTTCTTGGGAGCCGGGGTCTGTCTGCAGGCGGGATGATCCGCGTTTCCTGAAGATCCCTGGATCTGTTGGTCCTTATCTCCATTGCCTAGCCATCGGGTCGGCCGTTAAGCCGGCCCCTGACGCAAATTCGGGATCACCGGGGGCGATTTACCGGCGGCCCGACCCGAGAAAGTCTTCGCCCACTTTCCACACGTCTCCTGCGCCCAAAGTGAGCAATAAATCGCCCGGCCGGAGTTTTTCCTTGAGCGACTGTTTTGCGCGGCCGAAATCAGGCGCGTAGTCCACGTCGCGATGCCCGAATTGTTTCATCCGCTCAACCAGCCTCTGGGCGGTGATGCCCGGAATCGGCTCTTCTCCGGCGGCATAAATAGGAAGTATCAACACGACGTTGGCATCATAGAAAGATCGGGCAAAATCCTCTTCCAAAGCCTGCGTCCGCGTGTATCGATGCGGCTGGAACACGGCCACGATCCGCCGGTCGCAGGCACGGCGGGCAGCGCTCAAAGTGGCGATGATTTCGGTCGGATGGTGGCCGTAATCATCTACG
>JBBISO010000148.1:2462-7622 GCA_037441325.1 Acidobacteriota bacterium
TGAAATCTGCGGTCTGCGTTTTGAAAAGAGGCAAGGGCGGCGGCGATCTTTGCAAAAGGGATCTCGAGCTCCAGGCCTGTCGCCACGGCTGCGAGCGAGTTCAGGATCCCATGCTCTCCGGGGATTTGCAGCTTGAGACTCCCGAGCGAATTTTCCTGGTAACGGATTCTGCAGGCGGAGCCAAAATTCTGGAACTCTATATGAGAGGCCACAAGGTCTGCCTGATTCTTGACTCCGTACGTCACGATGCGGCGTTGGATGCGGGGGATGATGGCCTGGATGTTGGGATCATCAAGGCATAAAACGGCAGCGCCGTAAAACGGGACTTTGTTCACGAAGGCCGCGAACGCCGACCGGATCTCTTCCAAGTCAGCGTAGTAATCCACATGCTCCCTGTCGATGCTGGTCACGACCGCGATCGCGGGACTGAGCTTCAGAAAGGACCCGTCGCTCTCATCCGCTTCGGCTACAAGGAAATCGCCCTTTCCGAGTTTCGCGTTGCTTCCGAACGCATTCAGCCTGCCGCCGATAACGGCGGTTGGATCGAATCCCCCGTATAGGAGAACCGTGGCAATCATGGAAGTTGTGGTCGTCTTGCCGTGAGATCCGGCAATGGCGATGCCGTACTTCAAACGCATCAGCTCGGCCAGCATCTCCGCCCGCGGAATTACCGGGGTCTGCCGCTTTTTGGCCTCGACAACCTCCACGTTGTCGGGGCGGATGGCCGAAGAGGTTACGACGACGTGGGCTCCTTCGATATTGGCGGCTCCGTGCCCGATGTGAATTGTTCCTCCGAGCGAGCCCAGCCGATCGGTCGCCGGACTTCGCTTCAGGTCCGATCCTGAAACCTGATACCCGAGATTGAGCAGGAGTTCGGCGATCCCGCTCATTCCGATGCCTCCAATCCCCACGAAATGAATTTTCCGGATCTTTCTGAACATGGCCTACTCCGCTGCTTCAGCCGCGCTATTATGGTGCGACAGATTCAGCAGTATGCCGGTCGCGAGCAGATTCACCAGCAGGGAACTCCCGCCATGGCTGATGAACGGCAATGCAATTCCCTTGGTCGGCATCATGGCCAGGACCATAGAAATGTTGATAAAAGCCTGCGTCGCCACCATGAGCGTAATGCCGAGCCCGAGGTAAAAACCAAAGCGATCCGGCGACCGCAAGACAATCCGCATCCCGCGATAAAAGAACACCAGAAATGCGAGGGCAACCAGCGAGGTGGCGATCAATCCGAGTTCTTCGCCAATGACGGCGAATATGAAGTCGCTGCTCGCTTCGGGCAGGAAAAAAAGCTTTTGTTTGCCGGCTCCGAGGCCGAGCCCGGAGACCCCCCCGCTCCCCACCGCAATAAGCGATTGCGATATCTGCCATCCTGAACCCAGCGGATCATGAAAAGGATTGAGGAAAGACCTGATTCGCTCCCACCGGTATGGTTCCTGCATCACAAAGACGTAAAATGCGGGAACCGAAAGCAGGACCGCTCCCGCGAAATACTTCCAGGATAAGCCGGCGACAAAGAGCAGGATCGCCGTAATAAAACAGATGCAGGCCGCCTGGCCGAGGTCGGGCTCGATCACGATCAATCCTGCGATCAAGCCGACGACCGCACAGAGCGGAAGCAGCCTGCGCACCGGTTGGTTGATTTCACTTTCATGTTTATGGAGAAACGCGGCGATAAACACCAAGACGACAAGTTTGGCGAACTCAGAGGGTTGGAAAGAAAGGTAACGGCCGCATTGCAGCCATCGGTGCGCTCCGTTGACTTCATCCTGGGTGAACACCAACGCCAGCGTGAACACGCAGAAAAAACACATCGAGCCGATGACCTTGGGCTTCTGCAGCAGATGATAATCGACGTTCATCATGAGTATCAACAATAGAAAGCCCAAGCACGCGTGCTGCAGCTGGCGCATAAAAAAGTAAGAGGACATCCCATGCTGCGAGGACGCCACGGCGAAGGAAGCACTATAGACCATGACTAGGCCGAAAATCGTGAGCAGGCCGGCCGTGAAGAACAGGATCTTGTCGCTGCTGGGTTTGTACGCCATAGGTATCTAATCTGCCAAGCCGCTGTTCGGAATCGATATCGGGATCGGAATCATAACCGTTGGTTGCTTTCGATTCGGCCCGCAATCCAAAAGCCGATGGCGGCTGTCACTTTATTAAGCCCTGCACCGCGTTTTTAAAAACCCGCCCGCGGTGCTCATAATTCTGGAACATATCGAAACTTGCGCAGGCCGGAGCCAGCAATACAACGTTTCCGGGCCGGGCGGCGCGGCTGCATATCTCGACGGCTTCCTGCATGGACTGAGCTTCATCGATTTCCGCAATGCCGGAGAGCGCTTTTTTAATCTTTTGCGCGGCCTCGCCGATCAAAACGATACGCTTGACCCGCTCCCGGACCGGCGAACGCAAAGCGGTAAAGTCGCCCGACTTGTCCTGTCCTCCGGCAATCAGCAGGATATTGCCGGGAAATGCTTCCAGCGCCTTGATAGCGGCGTCGATATTGGTCGCTTTCGAGTCGTTGAAATACAAAACGCCGTTGAGTTCGCGCACAAACTCGAGTCGGTGCTCGATGCCCCGGAAGCGGCGAACGCTTTCCTCGAGAGTGTCCGGGGTTGCTCCGGCCAGAATGGCCATCGAGCAGGCCGCGAGGACATTCTCGAGGTTATGCCCGCCCCTAAGAGGCACTGTGCTCACCGCAAACAATTCCCTTTCTCCTTCTTCATCTCGATAGATCACTTTCCCGCTGCGGATAAACGCGCCCCGTTCAACGGCTCTCAACCGGCTGAAAAGCACCGGTTTCGCTTTCACGCCGGCGGCAATGGCTGCGGTTCTCGCGTCATCCGCGTTTAGGACGGCATAATCCGTTTTTTCCTGGTTGATGAGCAGGCGGCACTTGGCCTTGATGTAATCCTCGAATCCGGGATACCGGTCCAGGTGATCCGGGGTGATATTTAAAATCGATCCCACAAAAGGCCGGAATTCATGAATGCCTTCAAGCTGAAAGCTGGAGAGCTCTACCGCGTAAATATCCTTGGGGGATGAACCGGAAGCGAAGCTGATGAGGGGAGCGCCGACATTGCCCGCGGCGTATCCTTCCAGTCCGGCGCCCTGCAGGAGTTCAGACACAAGAACGGTTGTGGTGGTCTTGCCATTGGATCCCGTGATGCCGATGATTTTTCCTCTCAAATGGCGGAAGGCGAGTTCGACCTCAGCGATGACCGGAATTCCCGCTGCACGGCTGACCTTGAAAAGCGGAAGAGCCAGCGGAACGCCGGGGCTGACGACCACAAAATCGCAGGATCCGAAACTATTTTCGCGGTGCCCGCCGAGTTCCAGGACCAATTTCCCCGAACTGCCCTCCAGGTCAAACAGCGGAGCAATTTCGGCTTCCAGCGCGTCCCTGGTTTTCATGTCGGTGAGAATAACCCTGGCGCCGTGCGCGAGCAGAAACCGGGAGGCCGCGATCCCGCTGCGTCCCGCCCCCGCCACCAGAACTGTTTTTCCGCTATAGCTCATGGGAAGCGACTCCATAACGCGAACGCAGGCTTTGCATGATTTTTTCCGTGCGCACCAGGCGCGAGCCTTTTACCAGCACAAGGTCCTGCCGACGCACTTCGCCGTTGATAAAATCAACTGCGGCATCGGTGTCCGCAAAAAAAAGCGCCCGTGAATCCGGCATGCCGGATTCAATCGCTCCGCGAACGATTTCGCGCGCGGCTCCCTGAATGCCGACCACCATATCGAGATTCCGACTTGCCGCGAAGACGCCGCATTCGAAGTGCAGGGACGCGGAGTCCTTTCCCAACTCCAGCATTTCTCCCGCAACCAGGATTCGACGGGCAAAAGACGGTATGCTCGCTAAGATTTCAATCATCTGCATCAGCGCTCTGGGACTGGAATTATAGGAATCGTCGATGACCGCAAAGCCTTCCTTGAAACGCAGGATCCGTCCTCGCATTGCAGGCTGCTGCAATCGGGAAAGACATTCAACCATCCGGTCCGGCGCGATGCCTAGCCGGTTTCCCAGGGCGAGGCCGGGGAGGGCGTTCATTATGTAATGGGCGCCTGCGAAGGGGATGGTCGCTTCCATAGAGACGCCGCCGCACGAAAGCCGGAATCGGGTTTCCTCCAGGCCGAGTATTTCTATTTGTTCTGCGCGAACTTCTGCTAGGCCGGAAAAACCAAAACTGCATTTCAAGCCTTTAAACCGAGCGGCAATGGCGCTGACCAGAGAATCGTCCGCGTTATAGATGAGGGTGCCATCGGCAGGGAGAGCTTCGGCAAGTTCACCTTTGGCCCGGGCTATTTCCTCGACCGAATTGAAGAATGCTATATGGACGGGCGCTACATTTGTAATGATGCCGACAGAAGGCCCCGCAATCCGGCACATCTCGGCGATTTCCCCGAAAGCGCTCATTCCCATTTCGAAAATTCCGATGTCGTGATCGGGATTGAGGCCGAACAAAGCAAGAGGGAGCCCGAACAGGTTGTTGTAATTTCCCGGCGCGCGATAAACGCGGAGTTTGCTCTGCAGAATCTGGGCTGTGAATTCCTTAGTGGTGGTTTTGCCTATGCTCCCCGTGATCGCCGCCAGGATGCCGGGCCAGCGGCGCCTGACCAACCTTGCCAGGTCCTTGAGGGCTTGATGGGTGTCTTCCACTTTAAGCAAAATCCGGCCTTCGGGAAAATCCCCGGAGTAGCCAAAGCCGTGATCAGTAACTACGCCCACGGCGCCTTTAGAAAGCGCTTCGGGGATAAAGCGGTGTCCGTCCTGATTGGGGCCGCGAATGGCGAAAAAGAGATCGCCGGGGTTAAGGCTGCGGGTATCAATGGAAATTCCGGAGACATGGATATCCCTGGTTCCGTGTTCCAGGAATCCGCGGGTACTGGATTCGATGTCTCCTGCGGATATCGGCAGCATCAATAATTAGAACTCAGTAAATCATGTAGGGGCGGCCGACAGGCCGCCCGCCCACGACAAAATAAAAGGCCATGCAAATGAAATGGAAAATCGGCCATATTATTTACAAATCACCCTTCTGCGGCCGCAGTCCCGAAATGCAGTTTCGCGATATAAGTAAATAATTAATTAGTTTCGGTCGCAAAACCATTCAAATTGGCGGCCAGTCCAACCCCGAAGGGGTG
>JBBISO010000149.1:0-7620 GCA_037441325.1 Acidobacteriota bacterium
CGATTGTCGCGCGCAAGGTCGAAAAACCGTACGCGCATTACGAAATCGGTCTGGATGGAAAATATAAAGCCACAAAGGTGCCGGTGCCGTCCGGATCCGCCGAAACCAAGGAACACACCCGTCTGGTCAAGAAGCTTTCTTCCTCCGCAATGGGCGATGTGACCAAGATGACGGGACCGGGAAATGCCTTCTGGATCGCCTGGCCCAGGGCCAAAATCCTGGAGGGATTCAACGTCAATTTCAGCTGGGGTTTCTATAGCGGACTGGGCAACTGGCATAGGGAAGGATTTGATCCGCACGTGCATATCGGCGACGAATTCCTGGTTTTCGTGGGACTCGATCCAAAGAAGCCTCAGTATTTAGGGAGCGAAATCGATCTGTATATGGGAACGGAACAGGAAATATATACGTTCGACAAGCCCATGGTCGCCGTCTGTCCGGCGATGTTCGTGCACGCTCCAATTATCACCAAGAAGGTCGATAAAACTTACGCGTTTTTCCTGATTCGTACCGATAGGGGCGATTCAACCCAGAAAAAGACTCCGGAGGGCATCCCCATACAATAGAGATTTAGCTGAAAGCGAAAAGCGCTCGCTCCCTTCTCGTGATCGGAATCGTTATCGGCGCTTGAAAGGCGGTTGCGACCAGATTCCGATCACGAAAACAAACCCTGCACGCCCCCGCTCCGAGGGAATTCAATTATCGATAGACGCCATATTCCTTGGTGAAATCTATCATAGCCCGGATCGTTTCTTCCTTAGCGTCGTCAAGCTGAGTCCCCGAGCAAAGGATATAGCCGCCTCCCTTGCCGCAATAGTCGATCAGGTCTTTACAGCAGGCCTTGACCTGCTCGGGCGTCCCGGTCGCGATCAAGGTGATGGGCACGTTGCCCATGATGCAGCTGTGGCCGCCGAGAATATCCTTCGCCCTATGCATGTCCGTGCGGTCGAAGAACCACAACCCCGAGGCTTCGGGGAGCTCGGTAAGAAAGTCAAGCCGCTGATCATAGGTTCCCTCTGCAAAGGGAGCGGGCATCAATCCCTCGCCGATCATATTCACCATAAGCTGTTTGAAAGTCGGCCAGTAAAATTTTTCGAACTGCTTGCGCGATATGTGACTGTCATCTCCTTTGTGCAGCGGAATCATGACCAGCGGCGGCTCGCCCAACGGGATGTCCGGAACAGGGGTCAGCTCAAGAATCTTTTCGCATGCTTTGATCACCTTGTCGGGACAACGATAAAGATCCATTAGGATGCCGCGGGTGCCGCGCAGCATATCCCCGAGCGCGTCAAAAGGAGCCGATCCGAATCCCATAAACAATCTGGGGAAGCCCATGCCGAGGATGGTATTCGCGGTCTCCATCGTGATTTTCGCGGGCAGGACGCTTAGTTCCGCAGCCTTTTTCATTATGCGCAAAGCTTCCTGCACTTCGGGATCCATAAACGGCCCAATAACTCTGGCGCCCATTTGTATCCCCTCCCTTCCGAAATTCGGCAGCTTCTGCAATCCCTGCAGGGCGCCGAACATGCGCGGCAGGAAACGGCGCAACACGAAGTCGGAGGGATCCCGGAGAAAATGCTCATATTCGTCGGGCTTCATGTACTCCTGTTCCAAGAATTGATACTGAACGTCGTCGGGCAAGCCATGACCCGCCCATTTCATATTGGTTTGCCCCAGAAGATCCATGGATGCGCCCGACATCAGAAACGTGGCTGCCGTGCTGTCGGGCTGGAAGTCCTTTTGGAACTTGATCACCGCATTTGCAGCCTCTTCCCAACGGTCATACATCGTTGCCTTCTGAGGGATGCCGGCCCGCCGGTAGACAAACACTCCTCCCAATCCCGCAACCGGCACTCGGTCGGGTGTTTTTTTCAATACCAGGGCATCTCTGAACCGTGTCGCCCGCTTCTTGTATTCCGCTTTGGCTTCGTCGTTCTCAAACTTGATTCCGTCTCCGCGAAGCCACGCGTCCAACCTGAGCTTCCTTTTTTCCTCTGCTGTCAGCGAATTCCAATTTCCCGGCTTTTCCGCCATCTTTCTTTCCCCCCTTCACCGTACTTCCGCCTTCCGTCCAATAGCCTGAAATTTGAGCACCTGTGCACGGAGCGATTATCGAGGCAGCAATGGGGCAACACAACAGCAATGTGCAAAAAACCGATCCCTCGCCCGGATGTCTCGGAAGGCTTACTTCTTTTCCGTGAGATCGAGAAAGATCACCTCAACTAAGCTCATGAAACGCATCCGCCCGGGTTGTGCCGGAGCCTCCACGACGCCGAAGGCTTTCTTGATTTCTTCAAGAGATTTGCCCTCCGCCACCATGGTTTTTACCTTGTCCCGCTTTTCCGTGATGGAAGCGAGAGCGGATTGGATATCCTGCTTGGACAGCGGGTCGCTGTGGCCGGAGAGATAAGGGTCGGCATCAAGACGGAGCATACTTTGGAGTGTTTCCACCAGACCGCTTGAGGTGCCACCCTTGAAGCGGTGGATTAGCGGATCACGGCCGGTGAAAACAAGATCGCCTACAAAGGCAACCTTTTCCGCAGGGAAATAAACGATCAGATCTCCGCTGGTGTGGGCCGGACCGAAGAAGTACAGCTCTATTTTTTCATTGCCCACCGGGATGGTCATGACAGGCATTTTTGAAGGCGCGCCCGGAGAGCAAATCTCGTTTGGAAGATATTCGCGGAGGTATTCCATATTCGGCGCCTGGGCGGCGTCTTCCATGTCCTTTTTGGTCTGCGGGTGCGAGTAGATTTTTAGTCCCACTGGAAAGGCGTTTAGTCCGTTTACATGATCGCCGTCGCTGTGAGTCAGGATAATCTTGGTGATGGGTTTTGAGGTGAGGTTTTTGATTTCCTGGATCACCTGCTTCTGGGAATCGGCCGTCATCTTTGCGTCGATGACAACGACTTCATTGTCGCCAACGAAAAAGCCGGTGTTGGCTCCGCTTCCGCCTTTAACCATATATACATTGCCCTTGATTTTCTGAACGGCCAGGGGCTGCTGCCCCTGACACAGCGCGGTTCCGGTGAACAAAAAAGTAGCAATCCATAAAGCGCTTATCCATCGATGAGCTTTTGACATGAGGTCCTCCTCCGAAAGTAGATTATACACTGCGGTTCAAACAGGAACGGCCGGCCGTTCCGATGGAAGCTTTGGCTCGATTCGCAATCGGCCAAATACCCCCTTCTTTCATTTGGCCGTCACGTTCAAAGTTGTTTCCATCAGATCAACCGAATTGCCGCCGACCATAATTTTAAATGTGCCCGGTTCCACAACCGGTCGCAGGTCGCGTCCGAGGAATGACAGCTCGTCAGGACCTAATGTGAATTCCACGGTTTGCGACTGGCCCGGGTCCAGCGTGATGCGGCGGAAGCCTCTAAGCTCCTTGACCGGCCGTGTTACCGAACTGACTTCGTCCCGAATATAAAGCTGGACCACCGCGTCGCCTCGCAGTTCGCCGGTATTGCTTACCTCAACCGATACTCTTGTTTTTCCCTCGGTCCCGATCGTATTCGGCGATAAAAAAGGGTTGGCGTATTTGAAGGTTGTGTAACTGAGTCCCCAGCCGAATGGGTAGAGCGGTTCGGTTGTTGAACCCAAATATTGAAGCCTGGCTGAGGGTTTGTGGTTATAGTAAACGGGTAACTGGCCCGCCGACCGGGGGATGGAGATTGGCAATTTGCCGCCGGGATTATAGTCGCCGAACAACACGTCGGCAACCGCAATCCCGCCTTCCTGTCCCAGGTACCAACCCTCGAGGATAGCGGGGACATTCTCGGCGATATAGTTGATTGAGTTAGGCCGGCCGTGGAGCAGAAATACGACCACCGGTTTTCCCAGCGCCAGCATTGCCTTGACAAGATCGTCCTGATTACCCAACAGGTCAAGATTGTCGCGGTCGCCGAGGTGGTTGGGGCCCCAGGCTTCCCGCGAAGTCAGTTCGTTGCCGCCGAGGGCAAGAATAATTAGGTCGGCCTTTTGTGCGACCTGGACGGCTTCCTGGATGCGTTTCGCGTTCAAGGCAGGATCGCCGAGTACAACTTTGTCAGTACCTTTTGCGGAAGGCGTTTCGGTAATCTTGCATCCTTCGGCATGCAGAACTTCAACGGCCGGGCTGACTTTTTCTTTGATGCCCTGCAGGATGCTGATGCCGCGTCCCGGTATCCCGCTGTAACCTCCCAATCGCACTTCAGCCGCATTGGGGCCGATCACCGCGATCCGCCGGTAATTTGCCTTGTTGAGCGGGAGAAGGTTGCCGTTGTTTTTAAGGAGAACGATAGCTTTGCGGGCCGCCTGCAGCGCAAGCTGCCGGTGCGCTTCGCTGTTGGTAATTTTTTCGGCGTAATCCGGATCCACGAATGGGTCGTCGAACAGGCCTGCCAGGAATTTGGCCCGCAGGACGCGCGAGGCGGCGCGGTCGACATAGGCCTCCGCGACCTTGCCCTGTCTTACAAGGCCGGCGAGGAGGGAATTAGCTTCGTTATAGGGAAGCTCGATATCCACACCGGATTCCAAAGCAAGTTTTGCCGCCTCTTCATTGGAGCCCACAACGTGATGCGTGGTTCTCAACTGTCGGATCGCGAAGTAATCGGAAACGACAACTCCGTCAAATCCCCATTCCTGGCGGAGGATATTGTCCAAAAGAAAGCGGTTGCTGTGTGACGGGATCCCGTCGATCTCGTTGTAGGATGCCATAATGCTTTGGATTTTGCCTTCCTTAACAGCTGCTTCAAACGGCTTCAGGAAATATTCCCGGATGACGCGCTCCGAAAAGTTCCCGGGCGCCACGTTGGAGCCCCCTTCCGGCTGCCCGTGAACCGCGAAGTGTTTTGCCGTCGCGATCACATGGGACTTATCGATCAACGGGCCCACTCCCTGGAAACCCCTGACTGCGGCGACTCCGATGCGCGATGCCAGGTATGGATCCTCCCCGTAAGTTTCTTCGGTGCGGCCCCATCGAGGCTCGCGGGCCAGGTCCAGCACCGGCGTCAGGCATTGCTGCGCGCCGCGGGCGCGCACCTCGCGGGCCGTGGCGGAAAATACCTCCTGAACAAGATCCGGGTCCCAGGTCGATGCCAGAGCGATCGCCTGGGGGAAGGAAGTGCTTTTCACACCGGCGTGCCCGTGCAGGCATTCCTCATGGAACAGCACGGGAATTCCCAGGCGCGTGCTTTCCTTGACCCATTTCTGGATTGTGTTGGTGAATTCGGCGGTTTCGCGCGGTCCGCGCATTCCGCTTGGGCGCGAGATCTGGCCCAGGCCATTTTTCATCAGCGCGGCGGCGCGATCCGGCAGAAAGTTGCCCTTTTCATCAACCAGGGACGATTTGGGATCCGACCCGATCGCCATCCGCTCCATTGCGCTGGTGAGCTGAGCGACTTTTTCCTCCAGGGTCATGCGGGAGAGCAGATCCGCAATCCGGTGCTCAATAGGCAATCCAGGATTGCGGTATGGAGGTGCTTCCTGCGATGAAACGGAAGCGGCGGCGAAACAGCAAATCAGGGCGAACAAAGCAGTCTTCAGCGAATTCATGGTTCCTCCGGCGCGTACGGCATTGGTTGTAATCCTATAAGTGCGTGCTACTATATCACTCCGTTAACGTACACGATAGGCAGATCCTGCGCCCTGCATCAGAATGGGATGCAAGATGCCGGAATCGGGATAGAGGACACAAGACGCTGGATGAAGGATTTATTACCATCAATAGCCTTCATCTCCTATTCTGCAGGCTGAAGCCCGCATCAGGCATTGTGTATCCAGCACCTGGTATCATGATTTTGGAAACCTCGAGCCCGCATTTCTCACAAGGTTCCGTAGCGGGGCGTCGCAGAAGGGTGTGGATACGAGGCGCGCCACATGTGGGGCGGGTCTCCAGACCCGCCCAGGACGGCTCTGGAGAGCCGTCCTCACGGGCAGCGAAATGCAGCGGTCATGCCCGGATATGCCGCCCCAGTAAAAACCTTGTGAGAAATGCGGACTAGCCCGTCATGGAGATGGTCATGCACTTATTGGGCATCGATGTAGGTACAGGCGGGACGCGGGCGCTGATCCTGGATTGCCAGGGGCGCGTAGTTTCCGCGGCAACCGAAGAGCATGAACCTTTTGCCTCGCCCCGAATAGGATGGGCAGAACAGAATCCGGAGGACTGGTGGCGGGCCTGCGTAATAGCAGTGCGCAAAGCGCTGGATGCCGCGAAAGTGGATGGAGGCCGAATCGCCTGCGTTGGATTTTCGGGCCAGATGCACGGAGCAGTGATGCTGGATGAACGCAATGAGGTTGTGCGCCCGGCGCTCATCTGGTGCGACGTGCGCACGGAAAGGCAATGTGCAGAGTTTACTGAGAAAGCAGGCCAGGAGCGGCTGATCCAGCTTGCCTGCAATCCGGCGCTCCCCAACTTCACGCTGGCCAAGTTCTTGTGGGTGCGCGAAAACGAACCGCAGAACTGGCGGAGGGTGCGTTCAGTCATGCTTCCCAAGGATTACGTCCGTTTTCGCTTGACCGGCGAGCGGGCGACGGACATGGCGGACGCGTCAGGGACTCTTCTGCTGGCTGTGGCAAAACGGCGCTGGTCATCCGAGATCCTGCAGGCGGCGGAGATCGATGCGTCGCTGCTGCCCGGGCTTTTCGAGTCGCCGGAGGTCTGCGGGCAGGTTACGCCGGCCGGAGCACACGCCACCGGGTTGAAAGCCGGGACGCCGGTGGTAGCGGGGGCGGGAGACCAGGCCGCGGGCGCGACGGGAATGGGCATCGTAGCGCCGGGCACCGTAAGCGCAACCATCGGCACATCGGGAGTGGTCTTCGCGGCGACGGATCGGCCAATGCTGGACGCAAAAGGCAGGCTTCATACATTTTGCCATGCCGTACCGGGGCGATGGCATGTTATGGGCGTCACCCAGGCTGCGGGCCTGTCGCTGCGATGGTTCCGTGATCGCTTCGGCTCCGGAGCAGAGGACGGCCGGGATCCATACGAACGGCTGGCCGCAGAAGCTTCCGAAGCGCCCGCAGGCTCCGATGGCCTGCTTTGGGCCCCCTATTTAATGGGCGAACGCACACCGCATCTGGATCCGAATGCGCGCGGCGCGCTGATCGGATTAACGGCGTCGCATTCACGGGGTCATGTCATCCGCGCTATCCTTGAAGGCGTGGCCTTCAGCCTGAAAGATTCCCTTACTCTGTTTGCCGCCATGGGTGTGCCGGTTAAGAAGATTCGACTGGGCGGCGGCGGGGCAAGGTCATCCTTGTGGCGGCAAATTCAGGCGGATGTTTATGATCATGAAGTTGAAATCGTGGAAGTGGAGGAAGGGGCGGCTTACGGTGCAGCCATACTTGCGGGTGCCGGGGCGGGGATTTGGAAATCCGTTGATGTTGCCTGCGAAGAAGTGGTGAAGATCGCGCAACGAATCGCGCCGCAACCCGCCGCCGCGGCGCGGATGCAAGAGAGTTATCAGGCGTATCGCCGCATGTACGGCGCGATTTCGTCGGTCTTTCGTATCCGGTAAGCGAGCTGCATCCTGAGTCTGACGGCTTCAATTCGTCCGACACCCCTCTGGTGTCACAGATTATTTAATGGCAAACAGATCTCTCAGCCTGGAGCTGAAATCGGAGGTTTCCAATTTC
>JBBISO010000150.1:0-7582 GCA_037441325.1 Acidobacteriota bacterium
CTCCAGACCCGCCCAGGACGGCTCTGGAGAGCCGTCCTCACGGGCAGCGAAATGTAACAGTCATGCCGGATGTGCCGCCCCAGCAAAAACCTTGTGAGAAATGCGGACTAGCGGCTGGTATCTCTTGACAGTCGGATTCACCGGAGGTTCGCACGCTAATCCGGCATTTCATCCTCGGCATGAACGACGGTTTTGACCGCCAGGATCGCCAAAAAACATAAAACAGCTCCCCGCAGAAAACCGTCGAGCATCCATACGGCCGCCGCAGCCAAAATCAAATAGCAAAAAAAGGCTCCAAGCAGTTTTCGCTTTGCGCGCTTAAACCGTTCAATTATCATCGCCGGCAGCGATTCGCGCAGCATGCGAGGATTTCAACTCCAGCCCCGGAAACTATTAAAAATGGGGAAAGCGAGATAGTTGTTTCCAGATTTCAACGCTCTACTTTTTTTGCCCGTTCCAGACTCTCGGCCACCACCGAGGCTACATCAATGACACGCATGGTTTCATCATAATTGAGCAGCTTCAGCGAGTCCTGAAGCATGTGCATGCAGAATGCGCATCCGGTCACAATGGTATCCGCTCCGGCGGCATGGGCCTGCTTCACGCGAAGATTGTTGATCCGTTCCCCGCGCTTCAAATCCATGAAATAGTGTCCTCCTCCCGCGCCGCAACAGAGACTTTTTTCGCGCCGGTTCTTCATTTCGGTCAACTGCCTTCCGGAGGCGGTCTTGAGCACTTCGCGCGGAGCGTCATAGATTCCCTGATACCGGCCGAGGTAGCACGGGTCGTGGTAGGCATATTTGCGGTCCGGGCCGGGTTGCGGATTGAGCGCGCCGCGTGCGATCAGTTCGCGGATGTATTCAGTGTGGTGCACCACGTTAAAATCCCCGCCGAACTGCTTGTACTCGTGCTTGAGCACATTGTAGCAATGAGGGCATCCGGTCAGCAGGGTTTTGAATTCCCTCTGCTTGAGCAGCTCGACCTGCTCTTTCGCGGCCTGCTGAAACAGCATTTCCTGCCCCAGGATGCGCGCGGGATCGCCGCAGCACTTTTCATCGCCTCCGAGCACGCCGAAATCACCGCCGCATCTTTCCAGCAACCGGCAGATGTCCGCCGCGATCTTGCGCTTCTGCGGATCGAAGGAGACGACGCACCCGATCCAATAAAGCACGTCCGCTTTCCCGCCGGGGCCGACCACCCGCGCATTCAACCGGTTGATCCAATCGGTCCGCTCGGATTGAGGAGCGAACGGGTTCCCGTTGGTCTCAAACAGCCGCATCGCCCGGCTCGCTTCCTCCGGCATCCGTCCCTGGATCAGCACCTCATTGCGGCGCAGTTCCATCAAAGTGTCCACGTGATCGATCAGGGCGGGGCACACTTCAACGCAGGCGCCGCAAGTCCGGCAATGCCAGATGAACTCTTCATCAAAAGCTTTGCCGACAATGTCCTGGATCTCCTCGGGACTGACTTTGCCGCTGTTCTTGCGCGCTTCCAGCTCGGAAAGCGAATTCTTCATGCGGGCGATCAGCTGCCGCGGCGTGAAGTAATCCTTATCCGCCATATAGGCCGGACAGACTTCCTCACACCGGCCGCAAGATACACAGGTGTCGAGGGCCAGACGCTGTTTCCAGGTGAATTCGTCCGCCTTCTGGATTCCGATCTTGAGGTCGGCGTCGCTCTCCGCGCTCTCCATCAGCTTTTCAATGTCCGGCCGCTGAAGCTCGCCGCGCGGCTTGAGCTTGGCAAAAAATACATTGGTCGGCAGCGACAGCAAGTGAACAAACTTGGTGTAAGGGATCAGGGCGATCCAGCCCAAGGCGAACACCGTATGCGCCCACCACAGCGAAGCGTGAATCGTCTTCCCCGCCTTCTCCGCCGTCCCGGCAAAGAGCAGTGAAACACCCCAGCCGACGGGCGATAGCGCCTTCCAGGGATCGCCGTTGACGGCAATGCGCAGCCCCTCGACCAGATAGCCGGTGATTACCATACAGGCGATCATTAGGAGGACCAGTCCATCTTCCTTGGAGTTGGGCAGCGTCTCCGGCCTGAGCGCGTATCGGCGGTAAGCAGCCAGGGCAACGCCGATGAGGATCAGGATCCCGGCAAGCTCGGACGCCACCGAAAAGAGAACATAAGTGAATCCATGGAATATGTTCAGATCGCGCCCCAACAGATATCCGGCATCGTAATCGATCATCACGATCAGCGTCGTCAGGAAAAGAACGGCGAAGGAATAAAATACCAGGCAGTGCAGGATCGCGGGATAAGTCGAGTTGCGGACCTGCTTCTGCAGAAAAACTTCACGCAGGAGTATTTTGAGGCGCCTTCCCCAGTCGGCCAGGCGCTCCCGGTCGCTCTTGCCCCTGCGCCAGAATTCCACCCGTTTGTACATACCCCAGCCAAAAACGGCCATGGCCGCCAAAAGCAAAAGGTACATGACCCAAACGCTGGAAATGTTCCACATTAACGGCCGAGTTGCTTCTGAAAGAGGCGGCATCGCGGTTACCTCATGATATCGATAGAGCCCTTTGAGGCTTCAAGTCTGCTGGTTTGCCGGCCGAATTGCGCAAATTTGGCCAATTACCGCGGCGCCCAAGAATTCGGCATTTGTGAAAAACGGAGCCGCAGGCTTTTAGGGCTAACCTCTTGATCCGTATCGGCCGCAAGCAGCCCGGTCGCTTTCCAGACCGCGCTCCCGGATCGACCGGAGGCATTCGCACCATAACATAAACTAATCAATCCTTCCATTACGTTAATCGATTTTACAACCGGCCGTTTATTTTATGCTCCATTATTAAGAAGTGCCGAATATCATGGAACTAATCCTGGAAGGCAGGCATGCCATCCGGGATTCCAGTGGCAAACAAGGAGCTATTAATGAAAGTCATCGCATTCAATGGAAGCGGAAGAAAGGACGGCAACACCTGTCTTCTGCTCAAAGCCGTTCTGGCCGAATTACAGGCCGAAGGCATAGGAACGGAACTGGTTCAAATGGCCGAGAAAAGCCCAATCCAGGGCTGTGCCGCGTGCCATCGCTGCATGGAACAAAAAAACCTGAAATGCGCGATCGACACCGATCCTTTCAATGAGTACTTTGAAAAAATCCGCCGTGCCGATGGAATTCTCCTGGGGTCACCGGTCTATTTTTCCGACATCACCGCCGGATTGAAAGCGCTGATCGAGCGTTGCGGCTTTGTCGCCCGGGCCAATGGAAATATTCTCCGGCGCAAGGTGGGCGCGGGAGTTATCGCCGTGCGCCGCGCCGGCTCGAACCACTCGCTGTCCAGCATCAATTATCTCTTTCTCATCAGCGAGATGATCATACCGGGATCGAGCTATTGGAACATGGGCTTGGGGAGAAATCCCGGCGATGTGAGCGGCGATACCGAAGGCATGGAAACCATGAAGACTCTCGGAAGAAACATGGCCTGGCTGCTTAAAAAATTGCATGCGTAAGAAGACAATCGACGCAGGCAGCCATGAATCCAACCCGCGCAACTTGTGCGGGCGGGCCTCCGGACCTGTCCTCGCAGAACTCCTATTTTTTAAAGTGCGCCACCGTCTGGGCAAGGATGAACTTCTGGTCAGGACGCAGTTTCAGGGCCTTGGCAATCGCGTTGGCATCGGCCATGGCCCGCACAATGCATGCCAGCCCCTCTGAAGCACAGTATAGGTAGACATTCTGGGCGATTGCGCCGACTCCCGCGAACGACCAGACCTCCGCCGTCGGCATGATTTCGCCTTTCCCGCCGAAACCTTTCGCTTTGGCCATGTCGGCTATATAAATAAGGTTTAATGGAGCCGTCTTTACGAAATCCTGCTGCCCCGACACCGCCCGGATGTCTTCCTTTCCGAGCACCTTTAACTCGTGTTTGACGGCGTCATAGAGGAATAACCCGTCCGCAGTCGTGACGTAGATATCGATATTCTGCCAGTCCACCGCGGATGGGGCCGTGCGATGCCCGTCGGGCCGGTTCACGCCGTCCGCAGCCCAAAGCAGATTCGAAATCACCTGCATCGGCAATTTCACGTCCGGCCCGAAATTCCCTCTGGTGCTCTTTCTCAATTTCAGCGCCTGCATCAATGGTATGCCTCCGTCGGTCTGCGGCGGCGGGAGTTTGATCACCTCGGCTTCCTGCGCAGGTGTGTAGACCGGAGCCATGAAAAGGAACAAACTCAAAACGAAACATATAAGAATAAGAGTTTTCATCAAATCCTCCTCTCTGCTGCGATTGATTTTACCTGGCGCGGCGGAGCCGCAACCAAGATTAAAAGCTCGGCGTTCTCCGCGGTGAAAAATCCTTTCCCAAAAGCTGCGAATATTGTACTTGGCAGATTTTGCCCGGCATCAATCCGTTTTCCGCAAAAGCTTGCCTCTCAGATCCGCCACCCTGGGCTCGTAGGCCTCCCGCATCCGGGCCGATTCCCGCTGCCAGTTTTCATCCTGATCCAGGTTGGGCTGGACTGCAGAACCGGAAATCCCGAGGCCTGCCAGCCGCTGTTTCGCAAGAACTGCAAATTCGCGCGATTTCTCCTCCGTTTCGCGCTCAAACCGGCGGATCACTTGCCGCAGGTTTTCTCCGGCTTCATAAAAAAAGCCGGCCTTTTCCGTTTCTAAAAGCATTATCCCTGCCAGAGCCGTAAAAGCCGCTTCCGGATCATCAAGGTCTATCGATCGGCAAAGACTCCGGATCAATGCGCGACGGACTATGCGCCCCTGTTCGCCTTGGTGCTTTTCCAGCTCCCGCGGCAGGGCATCGCTTGTGATCAATCCGTCCATGTACCTTTTGGCCATGGCTTCGCCAATCGGCCGGAGTTCTTTTTCTTTCTGGTCCGCAATTTCTTCAGGAGTCAGCCGGGGCAAGCCGGAGATCCTTTCCATGGCGATTTCAAAAGCGCTTTTGATCCCCTCGTCTTCCACTCCCTCCTCCCAAAGAGCGGCCCTATCCGAAGAAATTCTTTATAAACCGGAAATTATCCTGAACGGCTTCTCTCCCTGTGATAATTCCGGAATTGCCGTAGGCATGCCCGCACAGCAGATATTCGACTTCAAGCCCGGATAAGACGGCGATGCTTTGCTGAAGAGCCCGGGCGTCGCCTCCCGGGAAATCCGTCCTGCCGGTGCTCCGGTAAAAAATACAATCTCCCGCAATCAGCACTTTCCGGTCGGGCCAGTAGATGGTGACATGACCCGGCGTGTGGCCGGGCGAATGAAGGATCTGAATGCTTACCGGCTTGTCTTTGCCGAGCTCCAGAGTCCCCTCTTTCAGATAAATATCCACCTTTCCGCCCATCATCCGGTAGCCTGCTTCATCGGCTTCATGCAAGGCTACCATGGCACGCCCTTCCTCTCGAAGCGCAATCGCCGCTTCGCAATGATCCGGGTGCGCATGGGTGAGAACCACAAGGCCGATGGAGGAGCCGATAATTCCATCCCTATCCATCCCTTCGCTTAACCGGTCCAGGCCGGATTCCTGATAGTATGGAGTCACCAGATGGCCGGGATCGACGACCACATGGCTCCCACCGGCCAGAGCGCCGGCAAAAACGTAAGAATTGCAGTTATTGTCCCTGCCCCGCCATACATAGGCGTAGAGATTTTCCACTATTTTCATCAATGATTGATTTTAATATGCCCGGGCCTCCCATCAAAGCCGAGTTTCCCGCCTTTTTCCGTAGCAATTCACGGCATTTCTGCAATAAAATTATGGGTGCGAACATGGAACATAATTTCTCCTGCAAATGTGCGGCTTTCTTAATCAGTCTCATGGCGGTTGCCGTCACGGGAGTGCTTGGCCTGCCGCAGCCGGAACAAAAGCCGGAAGCGGAGAGCTTTAAATTCTCAATCCAAAGCCAGCTGGTAGAAGTCTTTGTCACCGTCACCCGCGGGAAGCAGCCGGTGCCCAACTTGAGGGCGTCCGACTTTCAAATCACGGAGGACGGAAATCCTGTTCCCATCGATCGTCTCGACAGCCGGGAGGTGCCCCTGCAGATTGCTCTTCTGGTTGATACCAGCGAAAGCGTTCGGGAGTCTCTGAAAACCATCCAGGACGCCGCCGCCGCTTTTGTGGAAAGCCTGAATTCGGAAGACCGGGTAATGCTGGTTCTATTCAACTCCGATATCCTGGCTTTTCCGCAAACAACGGAACGCCGGGAATCGATACTGAAAGAGATCCGCAACGCCAAAGCGCGCGGCATGACAAGGCTTCACGATGCTCTGCTGTTCGGGATGAAATACCTGGACGGCAAATCCGGGCGCAAGGCAATCGTTTGTTTTACCGACGGCGAGGATACGGCGGGCACGGTCTCGCGCGCCGCCGTCCTGAATGCCGCGGCGCGATCCGGTTACCCGATCTACGCGATCGGCGCGGGAGCGGGCCTCGGGCTCTCGCGCCTGCAGATGATCCTGCGCGACTTCGCCGAAATCAACGGCGGGAAGGCTTTTTTCATTCAAAGTCTGCGCAAGCTGCGCCAGGCTTTTGCGGAGGCGGCCTCAGAACTGAGATCGGCTTACGTGCTGAACTACTATACCAAAATACCCCCGGACGGCCGCTGGCATGAACTCAGCGTCACCACCAACAATCCGGCCTTCACCGTCAATGCCCGAAAGGGATTCTTCGCGAAGAATCCTGTGAATCCTCATTGATTGGGTTTGACACGGAGATAACCGCCGGCAAAATGCCAGCCCAGTCCAGCCTCCGTCAGCATTCCCAATATCAACGGAGATGGCACCCAAGTGCCATATGAAATAGCACTTCAGTGCTATTGCCCGTTTCCCTCTTCCGCCGTTAAATAGCCATCCATGAGCACCCGCATACTGATCGCCGACCGCATGGAAATGTTCCGCGAGGCTTTACGGCATCTGCTGGAGCGGGAAAGCGACTTTGCGGTTGTCGGGGAGACGGGCGACGCCGACCGGCTCATGAATCTGCTGCCCCATGCGAAACCCGACGTCCTGCTGATTGATCCGCAATTGCGCAAGCGTTCCGGGATCGACCTGCTGGAGGATATCGCGGCGCTGGAGATCCCGGTGCATCCGGTTCTGCTGGCCGGCAGGATGGAGAAAAGTGAAATGATCGAAGCGCTGCTTCTGGGCGCCTGCGGCATCGTAATGAAGCATGAATCCACGCAGCTGCTGTTCAAATGCATCCGCACGGTGATGGCCGGAGAAATATGGATCAGCCGCCACGATGTGGTGGATCTGGTGTGCCGTCTGAAATCGGTGAACTCCGGCCGGCAACCCGGCGAGCTGGATCGCGCGCATGGCATCACGCCTCAGCAGCATAAGATCATCGAGTCGATTCTTGCCGGATGCTCCAACAAAGAAATCGCGCAAAGGCTTTTCATCGGCGAGCGCACGGTGAAATATCATTTAACCCACATATTCAGCAAGCTGGGCGTCGCCGACCGCAGGCAATTGGCCGAATGGACGCTGAAAAACAAACTCAGGAACATGCAAATCTCCCGCGCGGCGACCGCCCCTCGAATTCATGGCGCTCCTATAGCACAGCAGGGAAACGCGCCCCGTACCCACGGTTCATTGCGCAAATCCGCAATGTAAGACATAAGTATTACGCTTCAA
>JBBISO010000151.1:0-7575 GCA_037441325.1 Acidobacteriota bacterium
CCTTCGGGGTTGGACTGGCCGCCAATTTGAATGGTTTCGCGACAGAAACTAGCTAAATCCGGGGTTTAAGCCGCTCGGGGTAGGCTGCAGCCAGAAGGGGCGGAACCGCCGGCGGCGCCGCATCCAGTTCCTCCAGAATCTCCATTGCGTTGACCAGCGCCTGCCCACGGAAATGATTATTGGTGATGGCGTAGGTCTCTTCGGCGCTCTGCCGTATTTTCCGGATCTGATTCGACAACTGGCGTATTTCCTCTTTCGTATACAGATAGTCATAGCGCGCGTCCCGGCCGGCATCCTCCTTGAACCAGTTGGCGTAATTGCGCCCATGCAGCCGGAAATATCCGACCCGCGATGTTGCCCGGCTCCCCGGTCTGATTGAATTCCCAATCACCGGCTGGTCGACATTGCAGACAGCCACGCCGCGTTCCCGAAGAAAATCATAAAACTCGTCCCGATGCCAACTCCCGTGCCGGACTTCCAGCACCAAAGAGAAATCGCTCAAATGGCGAAACAGCTTGTCCAGATATTCCTGATTTTCCGGCGTGCAGCGGAATCTCCAGGGAAATTGAATCAAAACGGCGCCCAGGCGCCCCGCCTCCGCAAGCGGCGTCATGGAACCCCGCACCAAGTCGCAATCCGCGGCTAAGGAAGCCTCCCGGCCGGGCTCGCGTTCGTGCGAGACGCGCTGCCACGCCTTCGCCGTGAATTTGAACCGAGGATTAATGCGAACGCGGCGCGCCCAGGAAGTAGTATCCCTCGGACGCGGCGGCGCATAAAAAGAGCTATTGATTTCTATCGTGTCGCAGTAATCGGCCAGAAATGCCAAAGCATCCACAGTCCTGCCCGGCGGATAAACAATCCCTTCCCAATCCCTGTAATTCCATCCTGCAGGCCCGACGCGCAGGCTGGTGTCGCGGCCGGATGACTGGAAAAGAGAATCCTGAGTCGGCATAAACACCCTCATCAGCACTTCCGGCATTTACCGCGTACGGGCGGCCTTCCAGCCGCCCCTACACAAGCACGACTCCGATCGCCGAGCCGCTCTTCAAATTGAGGACCGACGCGGCCGAGCCGTTTTTGACGGCGATCTCCAGATATCCCGTCGAACCCGGAACGACAAACACTTCCCCGGGAAAACCTTCGGCGTAGGTCGTCCGGAAGCTGGTGATTTCGTGCTTGCCGGCCAGAATTCTGGATGAATAGGGCACCTCATCCGGCATCAGGTTGGTGATCAGGTTTCCGAACTGATCGACCGCCAGGATCGTGCCCTGAATCAGCGCATCCTGAACTTTCACGGGCTCGGGTATTTTCAGCCGGACCGGATCCCGCATCGCGGGCCCAAGCTGGTGCAACGGGATATCCCTGCTGATCCAGGCCGCAATCGGCGCAAAGATATCGCGTCCGTGAAAGGTGGAGGAGACCGGCTTACGAAAGTAATGATCCGCCGTAATCTCGTAGGCGGCAAAACTCTCCTGGCCTCGCAACACGTAGGTCAGGAGGCCGTTGTCGGGCGCCACAAAGAAATGGCCGCCTGCGGCAACCGCCAGTGCCTTTCGCGCAGTTCCCACGCCGGGATCAACTACAGCAAGATGGATCGTGTCCGGAGGAAAGCAGGAATATGCCTGGCCCAAAGTGAAGGCTCCGCCGAAAACATCCTGCGGCGGAATCTGATGGCTGACGTCCACGAGGATCAGATCCGGATTCAGGCCGAGCATGACTCCTTTCATCGAGGCGACAAAATGGTCGCGCAATCCGAAATCCGTAAGCAAAGCAACAATGCGTCCAGGGTTCGCCATGGCGCCTCCGCGCAAAAGGTTGTCCGGAGCAACTCCCGTCTGACAGCTCTCCAGCAGCCGTCCTCACGGGCCGCTTAGTATGATATTCTAGGCCATGATGAAGCAAAGAATCTACCTTGATAACAGCGCAACCACTCGCGTGGATGAGCTTGTGATAGAGGCCATGCTGCCCTACTTCCGGGAAAGTTTCGGAAACGCCAGTTCCGTCCACCTGTACGGTCAGGAGGCAAGAGCAGGCGTCGAGGCGGCGCGTCGCGCAGTTGCCGAGCTTATAGGCGCAGATACGCAGGAAATCGTTTTCACTTCGGGCGGCACCGAATCAGACAATTGGGCCCTCTGGGGGATTTTTCGAAGCGGCTATCGTTCCGGCCATCACATCATCACCACCCAAATCGAGCATCCGGCAATTTTGGCTACCTGCAAGGCCCTGGAAAATGAGGGCGCGGAAATCACCTATATTCCGGCCGACAGCTCGGGATGCGTGGATCCCGCCGCAGTGGAAGCGGCGGTCCGGGACGACACAATCCTCATCTCGGTGATGCACGCCAATAACGAAACCGGCATCATCCAGCCCATTGCCGAAATAAGCAGAATTGCCCGCCGGCGCGGTATCGTGCTGCACACCGATGCAGTTCAATCCATCGGCAAGATCCCCGCCGACGCCAGCAACCTGGGAGCAGATCTCCTTTCGATGTCCGGGCACAAAATCAATGGCCCGAAAGGCGTCGGTGCCTTGTACATCCGCAAGGGCACCAAAATGGTGCCACTCATTACGGGAGGCTCGCACGAAAGAAAACGCCGGGCGGGCACCGAGAACGTCCCGGCGATCGTCGGCTTGGGTGTCGCCGCCCGCCTGGCCACCCAACGGTTGCCCGAGATGAGTACGCGGGTCGCTGGATTGCGCGATCGGCTCGAAAACCAAGTGCTGGCTCGAATTGCCGGAACGCGCGTCAATGGCAGAGGCCCCCGCCTGCCCAATATAACCAATCTTTCTTTTGAAAACCTGGAAGGGGAGGCGGCGGTTATCGCGCTCGACCTCGAAGGGCTCGCGGCATCGACAGGTTCCGCCTGCTCGTCCGGAGCTCTGGAACCTTCTCACGTCTTGACTGCCATGGGGCTGCGGCCGGAGGCAGTTCAAAGCTCTTTGCGCTTCAGCCTTTGCTACCAAAACACGGCGGATGAAATCGACCGGGCGCTTCAGACTCTGGAGAACGTCATCCAGAGACTGCGCCGTCTTTCCAAGCCCATGCGCGAATGACGAAAGCGGCGAACTGCGGGCCGATGACCCCGACCGGGTTTTGATTGTCGCCGGAATACAGGCGGCCGCTCTTGATCCGCATTTCTGATAAGGCTTGGCAGTAAGGCGACATAAACGGACATGGATACAAGGTGCACGACATGCGCGGGCGGGTCTGCAGGCCCGCCCGCGGACGGCTCTGGAAAGCCGTCCTCACAGCGAGCGCAAGGCGGCAAACATGCCCAAACGCGCCGCCGCGGTGGAAATCTTTTGAGAAGTGCGGATTAATGGTTCGCCGCGCAATCTGAAGTGGATGAACATTAGAGATTCTGGTAACCTGTGTGGCCATATGGATGATTTGCCGGTCGAGCCAATTGAAATCAGTCCTCCGCCCGCTTACACACTGATATCCACGCCCGAATGTTTTCAGAAAATGCTGGAGCGTTTGACAAAAGCTCCCCGCCTTGCGATCGACATCGAAGCCGACAGCTTCTACCACTATTTTGAAAAAGTCTGTCTGATCCAGATATCCACCGACGAAAAAACCTATATTCTTGATCCGCTGGCAATCAGGAATATTGGTGAGTTTGGCCGGTTCGTGTCCGACCCTTCAGTGGAAAAAGTCTTTCATGCAGCCGGCTACGACGTCTATTGTCTCCGACGCGATTATAATTTTGCCTTCGCGAATATTTTCGATACGCGTGTTGCGGCTCAGCTGCTGGGCCGGGAATTACTGGGCCTGAATGTTCTCATGGAGGAGTTCCTGGGCATCCGGCATTCGAAAAGACGGCAGCGGGACGACTGGTCCCGCCGCCCGCTGGCAGCCGAACAGCTGGAATACGCGGCAATGGATACCCATTATCTGCTCCGGCTGAGAGACGTGCTGGAGATCGAATTGCGGCGCAAAGGAAGAATCGAGTGGGCGCGGGAGGAGTTCGACACCTCCGCAGCCGCGGAAAGATCTGAAAAGGAATTCGACCCCGAAGGATTCCGGCGCATCAAGGGCAACCGCGGCCTGCCCCTTCGCGACCAGGCGGTGCTTCGGGCACTCTACCGGTTCCGGGATAAGGCGGCGCGCAGGCTGGATGTGCCGCCGTTCAAGCTTCTGAATGACCCGGTTCTATTGGATCTCGCACGGCGGTCGCCGAAATCACCCGGCGAGATGTTCCACCGGCGGGGGGTTTCGTACCGGGTTGCCCGCAAATTTTCCGCCGAGATCGTGCGGACCATTGCCCAAGCCCGCCGGCAGGATCCGTCCTTTCTTGAAACCCCAGTGAATAACAACTGGAAAGCTCCCAACCAGAGCGCCAAGCGGCGCTTCGAAAGCCTCAAAACCTGGCGGCAGGCTAAAGCCAAGGAACTGAATTTGCCTGTGGGAGTTGTTTTTCCTGCGAATCCGCTGGAAAATCTGGCCGTAACCCCTCCCGGCAGTCTGGAGGAAATGGCGGGCTTGCCGGGAATGCGCCGCTGGCGCGTCCGGGAATTCGGAGAGGAGATACTAAGTCTCCTTAAAAATGAGCATTCGCAGCCTGCTCCCACTTAGGAATTTTTATCACAGTATGGGCGGGGCGGGCTTGGAGCTCCGTCCTCACATGTGATCATGCGGGCGATTTGGCGGCCGGACACATTTATAGGACCATGAAAACCATCCGCCTTAAGACCAGCTGGCTTTACCATCCGGTTACCATCTTTCTTTTAATCCAGGTGCTCTGGATTTTGCTGACGGTGGTCTGGATCCGGTGGTATATCCAAAAGCATGCGCAGCTTCGCGCGATGGCGCAGCGGCTAAGGAGCCAGGTCGAGGTTGAGGGTTTAGGCTGGCTTCCGCTTCTCGAAGGAGGGCTTCTGCTCACTCTCATCCTGGCCGGAGCCACCTTGATCTTCATTTACTGGAACAAACAGCACCGCTTGAACCGGATGCAACGCACCTTCGTCTCCAACATGACCCATGAACTCAAATCCCCGGTGGCATCCATCCAGCTCGCCTTGGAAACCATGGCCTTGCGCGCCATGTCCGATGAAAAGAGACGTGAATACATCGCCATGATGCTTGACGACACCGAACGCCTGGCGACCTTGATCGACCGAATTCTGGCCGCCGCCAGGATCGAAAAAATGCGCGGCCGCTACCGGTTGGAAAGCGTCAGCATGAGGCATTTTCTCGAAAATTTCATCGCCGAGGACCGCCACCTTTACGAGAAGGACGGGCACGCCATAATTATTGAAAAGGGCAAGGATGCCCGGGTCGCAATCGATCGATCCGCCATGCGCGTGGTTCTGGCGAACCTGCTCGAAAACGCCGCCCGTTATTCACCGCCGGGCTCTGCGATCCATCTCAAGTTGCACCGCGATTTGCGCAGCTGCCGCCTGGATGTCATCGACAGCGGCGACGGAATCCCGGCGAAAGACCTCAAGAATATCTTCAAGATGTTTTGGAGAGGATCCGAAGGTTCGGCCGCCCGCGTGCGCGGAACCGGCCTGGGCCTTTACATCGTGCGCACTATCGTGAAGGATCACCGCGGCAAGGTATGGGCGTCCAGCCCGGGACCGGGCCGCGGCTCCGTGTTCAGCGTGCGGCTGCCGCGTTTCCGGAAATACTGGCGCTTTCCGGCGCATGGGAACATTAACCAGCATGTCGGGAACCGGGCATGAAAAACTTGCTCTCCATGACTGAACGAAAGCTGAGAATTCTGCTGGTGGAGGACGAATTGAACCTTGCCCGCCCCCTCCAGTTCAACCTGGAGCAGGAAGGCTACGAAGTCCAATCCACTCCCAGCGGAAAAGAGGCGCTGGCGCTCAATTCACGGCAAGCATTTGACCTGATAATTCTGGACCTGATGCTGGAGGAAATGGACGGCTTTGAGGTCGCGCGCCAGGTGCGGCAGCAAGACCAAAAACTGCCGATTCTCATGCTCACCGCAAGATCGGCGGTGCAGGACCGGATACACGGCCTTGAACTGGGAGCCGATGATTATATTGTCAAGCCTTTTCACTTGCGCGAGCTGCTGCTGAAAATCGAGCGCATGCTCAAGCGCTCCGCCTGGTATAAAGCCGACGAAGGCCCTTCAAAGCCGATCACCGTCGGCGGCAGCACGATGGGCATGGCGACCACGGCGCCCACCGGGCCTTTCCACCAGGAACGGGTGCGGGCGAGCCACCAGGCCAGCGGCGTGCCGAGCACGAGCAGGATGGCGGTGGTGACGCTGGCGAGCTCGAAAATCTCAGCGGCACCGGACCCCGCGGCGATCTGCAGCTTACGGCCCTGGAAGCGGATCTGCTTGATACCTTGACCTCGCGGCCCAACCATATATTCTCGCGCGGCGAACTCCTGGAAAAGGTCTGGGGATACCATTCGGAAGTGGAAACCCGGACGGTGGATAATTTCATCGTGCGATTAAGGAAATATTTTGAAGAGGAACCCGACCGCCCGCGGCATTTCGTCAGCGTCAGGGGAAAAGGCTATATGTATGTACCGTAAGGATTCGGGATTCGAATCTCGAATCAATGCCGGAGGATGCAGGTATCCAAGGATAGTCCGAGGACGTAGCCGGCATTCCGCAAGCGCCGGCAATAATCATCACCGCAGTCTGCGGCCGCGCCGTTCAGCGGCCCGACGGCGTTCACCACGCGGCGTTTAAGCACCACACAACAGAATGACAGCACCCCTTCGACCAGAATTCCAGCCCCGCGGAAGTGGAACTTGAGGATCCTGTTCCTTTCATGAAGGTCTTCGGTCAGAAACTGCGGGATCTGCGGCGCGAGGTTCTCACGAACCTTATCGAGGCCCTGCCAGCCGTTATTATTCGAAGCGAGCGGACCTACCGCACCAATGCGCGGGTGGGTGTCTAAAAAGGCAGCCAGGTTGGATAGCCATCCGCGTGAAACTTCGACGCCATTGTCCATGAAAACAACATAAGGATTCCGCCCGAGCCGAATTCCCTGGTTGATTCCCCCGCACCATCCGCGATTCCGGCGGTTGCGCAGCACGGTGATGTCACGAGTGTATATCTTATGCAAATCCGCGGTTTCATCGGCGGATGAATTATCAATAACATAGATATGAAATGGCGCTTCGGTATGGCGATAGACGCTTTCCAGCAGATTTCGGGTCAGGGAATATTGATTATGGACGGGAATGATAATGTCCGTCCCTGATTCCGCTAATAGAGTATCCATGGTTTGAACCTGCCGATTCTCCCTACTAACGAATTTGCGATATTTTGTCTTCCCAATACTTATCGGCCGCAAAGAGGAAATCTGAATTTTTTAACCACTCCTTTCAGGTTGCATCGACATCCCGGATCCTCTTTCTTGGGGGTCTTTGCGGTTTGCTTTTTAAGCGCGTATAGTTCTTAAATCACCTCATTGAACTATGAAAATCCAATTTCGCGGAAGGCGCGGCACCTCGAGGGTATCATCTCCAACTTCGGAATCCAGGCTGAATGGTTGCGGCCCCCGCGATGGGATAGTGAGCAAGGGCGCGGCCCGTTAGATCAATCGGGGCAACTTTATTATCATGAGGAGAGAATCCGGGTGATAAAC
>JBBISO010000152.1:0-5034 GCA_037441325.1 Acidobacteriota bacterium
CTGCAACTGCTCATGTATTGATTTTGGGGGCGCCTGGGGCGGGACATTCCGCGCCAAGGTGTCGAGCATGGTATCCTCCGTAACGGCTGCCGGCTCGGTATCTTCGTAAGCCGCATTGTCCCGATCCCCCGTGAAAAAAATCTCAAGCAGATCTCCCGATAAGTCGACTTCCGCATCCGCTTTCAACCCAGCCGATCCCGATGCGCTTCCGAACGGCCCGTCCATGGCAATCCCGTGGCGGCGCGCAAAATCGTCGAGATCCTGCTCGCATTCGACTACATCCGGAGACAACCGCCTGGCTTCGGCTAGATAAATTTGGGCGGATTCATCATCGTCCGATCTTCGGTGCAAAACTGCGAGCAGCAAGCATTGTTCTGCAGCTTCCGCGTACTTCTTCTCTTCTTTGTAAACAGCGAGCAGTCTTGTCCGCACTTCTTTATCGCACGGATCGCGGCTTTCCAGCGTCCGCAGCAGCCTCAAGCCTTTTTCCCTCAATCCGTAATTCAGCAAGAGATCCGCCTCGACTATTTCCGAAGGTCTTCCCTCGCCCGCGGCCTCGTCCCGCCCGAGTGTGCCTGAGGCTGATTCAGGTTTTGGATCCGGCGTAGGCGCCTCGTAAGGAGTGTCCGGATACGTCTCCTCGAAAGCACGGCGATGGAGTTTCCGGTGTTTCTCGCTTTCAGGAAATGACTTGAGAATTTTTTCGAGATACTCGAGCGCCGCTTCAGGGCTTTTTCGGTCTAAATAAAACTCCGCAATTTTGTCCAATGCCTGCAGATAATGGGCCTGGTCATCGATGGCCGAATACAGTGAAGCGAGCTTTTTCAGGCTCAGCACATGCGCGGAACAGCGCTGCAAAATCAATTCATAGATTTCTGCGGCGCGAGCTGTTTCGCGGCGGCTTATCAGGACCGGAATGATGGGATCCAGGCAAGCCGCCGCCCGGTCGTAAGCGCTGGCATCGATAAAGGCATGGGAGAGAGGAAAAAAGTTCTGGTATCGCGATCCGTCCATTGATACCACCATCTCGAAAGCCTTGGCTGCCTTTTCAGGATCCTTGATTGCGAGATATGCGCGTCCCAGCATCTCACGCATATCGATATTATCAGGCGCCAGTGCCAGGGACTCTTCCAGCTGATCGATCGCGGGAGCGGCATTCCCCAGCTTCAGGCTGCAATCCCAAAAACCCCGCATGGTTTCCACATCCTGCGGTTTGAGTTGCACGGCCCGCTGAAAGCAATCCATTGCTCCAGGCAAATCGCCGGCCTTCACCAGAGCACGGGCGGCTCCTGTCCAATGAAAACGGGCTCTATCTTCCGCTCCCCCGGCGAACTGAAGCTCCGCCAGCTTCCGTTGAATGGTAGCATTTGCGGGATCCAGTTCGACGACTCTTTCATATGCCGCTAAGGATTCCTTGGCCTTGCCCTCCTTCTCGAAAAGCGCCGCCGCCCGCAGGTACTGATTGCAGGCATCAACCGCCAGCCCTTGTCTGGCGTACAGCGAGGCCACGGTCAGGATGATTTCCATATTTGCCGGGTCGGTGCTCAGAATCTTCTTGTAGACGGCAACGGCTTTGGAGAGGAAATTATCTCGGACATAGCTTTCGGCGACCTGTGAGAAGCACCTGTTGGCTTCGGAAATATTCCTCTGGCGCAGGTAAAGATCCCCTACCGTATTGAGGATAAGAACGTCATTAGAATCGCACTTGACGATTTTCAGGTACTCTTCGATAGCCTGCAGGATCTTGCCCTGGAGCACAAATCTTTCGGCGTCATGAAGAAATTTCGCCTTGCTGTCTGCGGCCACCAATTCCTCCTGTGGCTAATCCGCATTTCTCACAAGATTTTTACTGGGGCGGCACATCCGGGCATGACTGCGGCATTTCACTGTCCGTGAGGACGGCTCTGGAGACCCGCCCCACATGTCGCGCGCCTTGGATCCACAGCCGTCTGCGACGCCTCGCTACGAAACCTTGTGAGAAATGCGGGCTAATGCATTCAAAAAGCATCCGAGCGCCCGCCACTGATGGGGCAAGGACCCAGCAAACTCTCCGGGCATCCCTTATACGCTCGAGATCCCTTCCGGTGCACGTTCCACCCGCCCGGCTTCCTTGAGACGGGCGGCTTTGCCCCGGCGTCCTCGGAGGTAGTACAGTCTTGCCCGGCGCACTTTTCCGCCCTTCACCACTTCCAATTTTTCAATAATCGGCGAGTGCAGGGGAAAAATGCGTTCGATGCCATATCCAAATGAAACCTTTCGAACCGTAAAAGTCGACGAAATTCCATGGTTTTTTCGGGCTATAACCACACCTTCAAAAACCTGGATCCGGTACTTGTCCCCTTCTTTGATCTTCACATGGACTCGAACCGTGTCTCCTGGACGAAAGCGGGGAAGATCGGTCCTTAAATTGGAATTATCAACTGCCCGTAACAAATCCATAACAAGCACTCCCTCAATTTGGGGATGAATTTTTATCCACCAGCTCCGGCCGGGCCCGCTTGGTCTTCTCCAGAGCCTTTTCTTTGCGCCATTTCTCAATTCTCGCGTGGTCTCCCGAAAGGAGCACTTCCGGTACAGCCTGGCCGCGGAACCGGGCCGGCCGAGTATATTGCGGATAATCCAGCAGCCCCGTCGAAAAGCTTTCATTGGTGGCGGAAGCCGGACATCCCAACACGCCGGGAATCAACCGGACAACCGAATCAAGGATAACCATCGCCGGGATCTCCCCTCCGGTCAGGACGAAATCTCCAATTGAAACTTCTCTGTCTACCAGACAATCTATCACCCGCTGATCCACTCCTTCGTATCGGCCGCAAACCAGAATTAGATGCGTAATTCTAGCGAACTCGGCGGCCAGTTCCTGCGACCATGTCTTGCCCTGAGGGGTCAGAAGAACCACCTGGCTGTTACCAGCCTCTTCTGCACTGTGGCAATACTCGATCGCTTCAAAAAGAGGAGCGGGCATAAAAACCATCCCTTCCCCGCCCCCGTAAGGCCGATCGTCAACAGATCGGTGCCTGTCTTTGGCAAAATCCCGCAGATTTATAATTCGAAAATGGGCATGTCCGGCCAGCCTGGCTCGACGCAGTATTCCACAATCAAGCACTCCTGTGAACAGCTCGGGAAAAATGGTAATGATATCAAACCTAATCAATTCAGGTCCATCAGTCCTTCCGGCGGGTCCACCAATATCCGCTTTTTTGCAATCGAAATCTCTATGCAGATGTCGCCCACGGCCGGGATCAAATGCTCTCGATCCAATTCCTTAACCACCAGTTGGGTATTGCCGGCAATACGAAGAATATCATTGACAACACCCAGCCGGTTTCCGCAAGTGTCAAACACAGCGCATCCGACAAGGTCGTGATCAAAATAAGTGCCTTCCGGGAGTTGAACTGCTTGATCGGCGGGAATTTCGACCCAGCATCCGACAAACTTTTCCGCGTCGCCGATAGTGTCGACGCCTTCAAACTTCATGACCCTACGGCCCTTATGCGCCCAGGTATGAGCAAGGATCAGGCATTGTCTGCGGCCGTCGCCAAACACCAGCCACACTTCTTTCAGCGCATCGAAACGATCAGGATAATCCGTGTACAAGTCGGCCAGGACTTCACCCCGATTCCCTCGAGTCCTGGCGATTCGGGCAATTGCGATAAAAGAGGGCTTCGCGTCCGGCGCCACTATTCCAGGATTTCCAGTACAAACCGCTTTTTAAGTTTCATGCCTGCCGCCCCGAGAAGAGTTCGGATGCATCGGGCGGTCCGGCCCTGTTTCCCAATAACCTTGCCAAGGTCGCTAGGCGCCACTCTAAGTTCCAGCACAGTGGTTTGTTCCCCCTCAACCTCGGTTACTGTAACCTGTTCGGGATTGTCCACAAGCGCTTTCGCAATCAATTCTACCAGATCTTTCATATCCGCCTCTCCTCCGAGACCACTCGAAATGGCAAAACCCGGGAACTCATCGGGGCATCAACGCAAAGACGGGAAGGCAGCCTTAGCTGGCGGCAACAGGTTCAGGGGAAGCGGCCTTTTTGAGCAGGGATTTCACAGTATCCGAAGGTTGTGCGCCCTTTGCCAGCCAGTGGCGGACCCTGTCCATTTTCAACTCGATCGAGGGGGGATTCGCCGTCGGACTATAATGTCCCACGACCTCTACGAAACTCCCATCTCGAGTCTGTCTTCGCTCCATCACTACTACGCGATAAAAAGGCTTCCTTTTTGCACCCATCCGTGTCAAACGTATCCTAAGCAAAACCCCTCCTCTATAATGAAAAACCTGGAAACATCATAATATTGTCATATGACAAGAGCGGATTCAACTGCCTGCGAAATCGGAGAATGCTCGCGCTCCGCTTTGTGCAAACGCCAGCGCAATTGCGAACACCGGTAATATGGAAGCGGGGCGCCGATTTTTCAGTCCGGCGGCCGAAGCTTCTTCACCCCTTGCATTAATTTCCGGAGAGTTTTGCTCAACGCGCGGCGCAAACCCACTATTTATGCTTCACGCTCCTAGAAATTGCCAACTCTGCAGGCCTCCAGGCAAAGCCCGCATTTAATTGCAACAAATTCTCTCAATAACGCCGGCGCGATGTCTGCGAGGTCACAATGGCGGGAATTTCATGCCGCGGAACATTCGGGGCACAATCCCACGGCTCAGGCTTTTCATCATTTTCCGGGTTTCAATATATTGCTTCAAGAGCTGATTGATTTCAGAGACCGGGCGGCCGCTCCCGCGCGCGATGCGTTTTCTGCGGCTGCCGTTCAGAATCTGGTGATTGCGCCGTTCTTCGGCAGTCATCGAATTGATGATGGCCTCAATATGAATCAATTCGTTCTCGTCCACCTTCAGCTGATTCAATCCCCGGAGCGGCCCCATGTTGGGCAACATCTCCAGTATCTGATCCAGGGGACCAATCTGTCGAATTTGCTTCAACTGATCGCGGAAATCATCGAGCGTAAACTCATCTTTGCGGAGTTTTTCCGCCAACTCCGCCGCTTGCTCCCGGTCTACGGCCTCCTCGGCCTTTTCGATAAG
>JBBISO010000152.1:5044-7221 GCA_037441325.1 Acidobacteriota bacterium
TCGCCCATTCCGAGTATTCGTCCTGCAAGACGGTCGGGGTAGAAGGGTTCGAGCGCATCCGCCTTTTCTCCGGTCCCTACAAATTTGATTGCCTGTCCGGTGACGGTCTTGATCGAGAGCGCCGCCCCGCCGCGCGCATCTCCATCCATCTTGGTGAGTATGACTCCCGTCAACCCTAACCGATCATGAAACTCCTTGGCACTGCGGACGGCATCCTGTCCCGTCATGGCATCGGCTACCAGCAGGATCTCTGCCGGCGTAGTGGCCTTCCGGATGCGCTCAAGTTCCAGCATCATTTCATCATCGATATGCAAGCGGCCGGCGGTATCTATCAACACCACGTCATAGCCGCCGTTTCGCGCATGGCGCAATCCTCGCTCCGCCCTCGAGACCGGGTCCCCATCCTCCGGAGCATCAAAATAGCCGAGCTGATTACCGGCACAGAGCACGCGCAATTGCTCTACGGCTGCCGGACGATAAACATCCACGGACATAAGCATGGGCGTATGGTTGCTTTTTGCCAACCATAATGCAAGCTTAGCGCTGGTGGTGGTCTTTCCGGAACCTTGCAGCCCCACCATCAGAAAGACGCTGGGCGGCTGCCCTGAAAACTGCAGGCTCCTTTGAGATCCGCCGAGCAGCTCAATCAGTTCGTCGCGGACAACTTTAATAACCTGTTGTCCGGGAGTAAGGGATTCCAGGACCTCCTGGCCGAGTGCGCCTTGCTTGACGCGCTCCACAAAGTCCTTGGCAATCTTGAAGTGAACATCCGCATCCAGCAGGGCATTGCGTATTTCACGGGCAGTCTCTTCGATATGGCGCACTGAGACTCTTCCCTGACCGGATAAATTCCGGAGGATTTTCTGAAGCTTGTTGGAAAGATTGTCAAGCATGCATTCACCTTATTATTGCCGGAGAGATATATTACCCGCTTTTCGTGCCAAATTGACCAAAAAGTCGCCATCTTATGGATTCAAACTTTGAGATTCGGCAAATCCGCAACCCGGAAATCCCAATCCCGCAGCCAGTCGCTTCATGATATTCGATTGGCGACGACAAGGTTGATGAATTAAGATAAACGCGCCGGTGAAATATGAAGCACGTAGTTGTGGGCACCGCAGGACATATCGATCATGGTAAAAGCGCCCTGGTCAAGGCCTTGACCGGAATCGATCCGGACCGCCTCAAGGAAGAGCAGCTCCGCGGCATTACCATTGATCTGGGATTCGCTCATCTTGACCTCGGCGATGTTCAAGTCGGATTCGTCGATGTCCCGGGACATGAGAAATTCGTCAAAAATATGCTGGCCGGCGTAGGAGGCATAGATTTTGTGCTGCTCGTGGTCGCAGCCGACGAATCCATCATGCCTCAAACCCGCGAACATTTCGATATCTGCAGGCTGCTCGGCGTCAGCAACGGCATTGTGGTGATCAATAAAACCGATCTGGTCGAACCGGAAATGATTGAGCTGGTGCGTGAGGAAGTGATCGAGACAATAGCCGGCTCCTTTCTTGACGGAGCTGAAATTATCCCCGTAAGCGCCAGGAGCGGTGACGGCATCGGCCGGCTTAAGAAATCCATACATGATCTGGCATTATCCATTCGTCCGCGCCCCGCGAACACGCTGCTTCGGCTGCCCATTGACAGGTCGTTCAGCATCCGTGGGTTCGGGACCGTCATCACCGGAACGCTCTCCTCGGGCGACATATACAAGGACCAGGAAATAGAACTGATCCCGGGCGGGTTGACCGCCAGAGTGCGCGGGATTCAAGTTCATGGGGTTATGACCGGGCATGCCATCGCGGGACAACGAACTGCCGTTAACCTCCAGGGTGTAGATTTGGCCCAGGTCAAGCGAGGCATGGTTGTCACCGTTCCCCGCATATTTCAGGCCACCCAGATTCTTGATGTGCACTTGCAGCTGCTCCCTTCATCAAGGCCTCTCAAGAATCTGATCAAAGTCCGGTTCCATCAAGGAACGCTGGAAGTGCTTGCACGGGTTGCGCTTATCGGACAAGATAAATTAAACCCCGGCGAGTCCGGCTACGCTCAGCTGAGATTGGATTCACCGGTGTTCTGCCTTCATGGCGACGCTTTTATCATCCGTCAGTTTTCGCCGACCATCACCATCGGCGGCGGCTCATCACCGGGCGGGCCCGACCATTTATTCCCCATGG
>JBBISO010000152.1:7231-7564 GCA_037441325.1 Acidobacteriota bacterium
TCCTCCACCCCAATCCGCCCAAACATAAAACTACCGAGAAGCAAATACTCGGCGCATTGCAAGGATTGGACCGCGGGAGCCTGCAGGAAAAAATACCCATACTCCTGGCCGCAGATGCTAAACGAGCCATGAGTCTCAATGAGCTCAACTCTCTGCTTGGTATGCCCCCACCGGAGCTTATCAAAATATGCACCGATCTTGCCAATTCGGCAAAGCTCGTAATGCTGCAGGCCCCGGCGCCCATACTGGTTTTGCCTCATGTTGTGGAGTCTCTGAAAAAGGAGACCTTGACGCAGGTTGGCGACTTTCATAAAGAAAACCCACTGCAAAAAG
>JBBISO010000153.1:0-7528 GCA_037441325.1 Acidobacteriota bacterium
GGGATTGCAGCTCTCGCGCAAGACCGAATTGAGGGCCGTTTTCCGCAGCGAGGCCGGCCGTTCCGGAGTTCCGGGACCTTGGGCTTTCGGGCGTCCGGACCTTGATGCCTATTACCGGCGGAGAGATGTAGCCGGTTCGCTTGCTTTAACTCATTTTCACACATCCGCGTGGACTCAAAGACTGTCATACACCGTCAACGACTCGCGTCAGTTCTCCGCCAACCCCTTGGACTCCGGAAGCTATACTCCGCAATATCAGGGACGGACCGCGCCCTTTTCGTTTTCCGACTGGGTATACGAAAACCTTAATCAAACGCGCCGCCAGAAATTGAACTATCAGAGCGATCTAATTCTTCCTCACGGACATCTGCTCAGCGCAGGCGCTGATTACGAACATGAATCGGGGATTGTTGGAGATCCTGCGCTCAATCCCGCGTCCGCGGTGCGCGACAATTACGGCGGTTATCTGCAGGATCAGTGGTCGGTGAGCAACCGGTTTTTTGCCGCGGCCGGAGTCCGTCTGGACCACAACGAGAGCTTTGGCTTCTTCGCCTCTCCTCGAGTTTCGCTCGCGCTGCTGGCGCATCAGGCCGGCGCCGACAGCCTGTGGGGCATGACAAAAATCAAGGCCAACTTCGGCTTGGGAATAAAGGAACCCACTCTGCTCGAATCCTACAGCACTTCCATCTATTACCAGGGTAATCCCGACCTCCGTCCCGAAAAAACCGCCAGCTTCGACGTAGGAATCGAGCAGCGATTCAATTCAGGCCGCGGCACCGTGGAACTGACCTATTTCCAGAGCCGGTTCCGCGACCAGATCGGCTTTGCCATAACCGACTACATGACTTTTGCCGGCTCCTTCTTCAACATGGGAAAGTCGCGTGCTCGCGGACTGGAAGCCGCCCTGCGTCACAATTTGCCTTTGAACCTGGAATTCAGAGGAACATACACCTTCCTGGATTCGGAAGTGCTGGAAGTTTCAAACACATTCGACCCGGCTTTTGCCAAAGGACAGGAGCTTTTCCGGAGGCCGCGGCACTCGGGCTATCTTGATCTGCGCTGGAAGCCCGGACGATTGACTCTCGGTGCAAACGCGCTCCTTATCGGGTCCCGGGTCGACTCGGATTATTCCTTCTTGAATATGACGAGGAATGAAGGATATTTCGTTCTCAATCTTATAGGGAGCCTGAGACTGGTTGGTGACATGTCGATCTTCGCCGCAATCAACAACGTCACCGATGAGTTTTATATGGAAGCATTAGGCTATCCCGCACTGGGCAGGCACTTCCGCATCGGCCTGCGTGCCGGCTTTTAACCGGGGACAGTATAACCAGGTAATATTCCATTATACGCATCCCGATGGTAATGTTTTAATGCCGGGCAGGCATGAATTATTGCATTCATCAAGAAAGTTGAATAGCTTGGCAGCCCCGAAAAGGATTTGACCGATGGTTGCGCTTGATCAAATTAGTTTCGGTCGCGAAATGCATCTTAGATCCTAACCATGCTATCTCTTAGGCGAAGCCTTGGAGCGCGCAAGCTTACTTGCGCCTTTTGCAATGTGAAGATTATCAAGCACTTGAAGGCGGCAGCAAGCTGCCGCAACCAACGAAAAGACAAGCAGGTTTTATCCGTACCGGTGTCAATAGAAATGCCCATTTTCCCTGGTCGTTGAAGGCCATGTCCGGAGTTCTGAATTATGATCCTTTTTCCGACCGGACTTCTGAGTGCACAGTTGGTCTTAGCAGATGATGGCGCAGCACTTGCCTTGCTGTCCGCAGTTAGGATCCTGGGGAGCAAGCGAAGGTGGCTGGAATTCTCACGCGAAGAGACATAATCCGCGAGGTTTCCCGAGAAACACGGACGTGACGATATTTGCGACTGTTCTATCAGGATTTGCGGCCGCGATGCTTGCGCCCGCATTGGTTCGATGGCGGCCGGCGGCGGCCGGTTACTTGATAGCCGCGCTGCCCGCCGGACTGGCAATCTATTTTGCCCGATTGCTGTCTGTCACGCCTTTCGGCGGACAAGTTGCTTCTTTTGCCTGGGCGCCATCGCTCGGCCTCACTTTTTCCTGTAACGCGGACGGATTGAGCCTGTTTTTTGCTGTGCTGATCAGCGGGATAGGTGCCCTGGTGGCTTTTTATTCCGCCGGCTATCTTGCGGGCCATCCGCATCTTGGACGATTCTACGGTTGGCTGCTGATGTTCATGGCCGCCATGCTGGGCGTGGCGTTTTCGGATAATCTCCTGCTGCTATACGTGTTTTGGGAGCTCACAAGCATCAGTTCCTATATGCTGATCGGCTTTGACCATGAGGACAAAGCCGCCCGGGCCTCGGCTCTCCAGGCTCTTTTGGTCACGGTTCTGGGAGGTTCAGCTCTGCTCGCCGGTGCTGTAATGCTCGGGATAGCCGGAGGGACGATGGAGATATCCGCTTTGGTATCCCGCCGCGAGCAACTGCAATCCAGTCCGCTGTTCGTTCCCGCGCTTCTCCTCGTGCTGCTGGGCGCCTTTACCAAATCGGCTCAGTTCCCTTTTCACTTTTGGCTTCCCAATGCCATGGTGGCGCCGGCGCCCGTCAGCGCTTACCTGCACTCTGCCGCAATGGTCAAGGCAGGCGTATTCCTGCTTGCCCGAACCAGTCCCGCGCTCGGAGGCAACGAGACCTGGACGTGCGTACTGGTCGCAGTTGGTTTGGCGACTTTGCTGATCGGCGGGTATATGGCGCTTTTTCAAACCGATCTGAAGCTGCTGCTTGCATACTCGACGGTAAGCGCGCTTGGACTGCTTACCACGCTGATCGGGCTCGGGACACCTAAAGCGTTGGAAGCCGCGGCTGTCTTTCTGCTGGCTCATGCGCTATACAAGGGCGCGCTGTTTCTCGTCGCAGGAGCCGTCGATCATGGGACCGGCATGCGGGATATACGGCAACTGGGCGGTCTTCTCCGCGCAATGCCTAAGACAGCGGCGGCGGCGGCGATGGCGGCCTTGTCCATGGCCGGCGTGATTCCCTTATTGGGTGGCATTGCCAAGGAAATGGTTTACGAAGTCAGTCTGGGATTCGGTCCTTGGATTGCTGCGGCCGTGGTTGTGGGAGGCATTTTTTTCTTTTACGCTGCGGCCAGCGCGGTTTTCGGTCCGTTCTGGAGCAACACAGGTAACTCAGGCCCCTCGATCCCCCCGGCGCGGATTCATGAAGCGCCCTTCCGCATGTGGTCCAGCGCGCTTGTATTATCCGGCAGCAGCCTGGTTTTGGGGCTTCTCCCTCAAAAGGCAGCCGCGCCGCTTGCCGGCCCGGCTGCATCCGCGGCCGCGGGAGCGCCATCCAGCCTTGAACTAGCGCTATGGCACGGCATGAATCCTGCATTAGTCCTGAGCCTTGTTACCATCCTGTCGGGCGCCGGGCTCTATGCTGCCCGCGGACACGTGCGGCGCATGGCCTGCAAACTCGCCATCCCATGGGGACCGGACGCGGCATACCGGTCGCTCCTGCAGATCCTGAACGCAATTGCTTCGGGCCTGACGCTTGTCTTACAGAGCGGCAGCCTGCGCTACTACCTAATAATTATCCTCTTGACCATGGCCGGTCTGGCCGGAATTCCCTTAATCGGCCAAGGCGGCCTGCATTGGCCCTCCCAGGATATTGACGCGCGACCGAGTGAATTGGGGATTGCGGTTCTGATCCTACTGGCGGCTGTGATTGCCATTCGTGCGCGCTCGCTTCTGGGCGCAGTTGCGGCGCTTGGCGCGGTAGGTTATTCGGTCGCAATGATCTATCTGATGTACGGCGCTCCTGATCTTGCCATGACCCAGTTTCTGATCGAGTCTCTAACCGTGATTCTGTTCGTCCTGGCGTTTTATCGTTTCCCGCAATTTGAAGACGTCGGTTCCCGGCCCGCACGGCTTGGCAATGCCGTTGTCGCGCTCTTGGGCGGAGGACTGATCACGGCGCTCGTCCTCCTGGCGGCGGGCATTCAATTCCATCATCCGATTTCGGACTATTTCGCGCATGAAGCCGTGCCCAGAGGGCATGGACGCAACCTTGTCAACATCATTCTCGTCGATTTCCGCGCGCTGGATACACTCGGAGAAACCACAGTGCTGGGCATAGCGGGTATCGGCGTTTACGCGCTGATAAAACTTAAAAAGAAATAATCGTAAACCCGGAGGACAACCTTGCCATGACTTCGCTGATTCTGCATACTGCAACCCGGCTGCTGATGCCCCTGCTTTTGATGTTCTCACTGTTCCTTCTGGTGCGCGGCCACAACCAGCCGGGCGGCGGATTTACCGCCGGTCTGGTGGCATCGGCGGCATGGGCCATATATGCCCTTGCCTATGATGCAGCCACCGCGCGCAAAGCCATTCACATCGAGCCGCGCGTCCTTATCGGCATCGGGCTGATCGCCATTTTGTTCAGCGGATTCACCGGCTTGCTGTTCCATCAACCCTTCCTCGCCGGACAATGGGGACATCTCAAACTGGGAGAGACTGCCCGTCTTGAAATCGGAACCCCGCTGCTGTTCGACTTCGGGGTTTATCTTACGGTCATTGGGGTTGTTCTGACGATTATTTTCACGCTGGAGGAGGAATAATAATTTGGAGACCGTTCTGGCATTTGTCATTGGGGGACTGTTTGCGGCCGGGCTCTACATGATGCTTCGCCGAAGCCTTGTGAAGTTGCTGATTGGATTCGGACTGCTCTCCAACGCGGTTAATCTTCTGATATTTACGGCGGCCCAGTTGATCCGAGCGCGATCTCCGATCATTCCCGAAGGGGAAGTGGCTCTTAGGGGACCTTACGCTGATCCGCTGCCTCAAGCGCTGATCCTGACAGCGATTGTAATCAGTTTTAGCGTGACTGCGTTTGCAGTCGGCTTGGCGTACCGCGCATACGGGGCTATCGGCACAGACAACCTGGACAAGATTGGAGAAACGGAAATCTCATGAAGGACTTCTGGTTGATCCTTCCAATAGCAGTGCCGATGACGGCGGCCATCCTCGCCTTGCTGGCATACCGCTCGCGGGCAGGACAACGCCTCATCAGCGTGATCGGCGCTAGTATCCTCCTTCTGGCCGATATCATCCTGCTGGCTCAGGTGTTGCGGCATGGAATCCTGGCCAGCCAGATGGGCAATTGGCCCGCGCCCTACGGCATCACTCTGGTGGTTGATGAATTCAGCGCCATCATGCTTCTGCTTACAGGCCTGATCGGATTCGCTGTGGTCCTCTATTCCCTCATCAATATCGATGCCGCCCGAGAGTCTCACGGCTATCATTCTCTTTTCCACTTCCTGCTGATGGGCGTTTCCGGCTCTTTTCTCACCGGTGATTTATTCAATCTTTACGTCTGGTTCGAAGTGATGCTGGTTGCGTCCTTCGTACTGATGGCGCTGGGCGGAGAAAGAGCTCAGATGGCAGGAGCCATCAAGTACGTAACACTGAATCTCATCTCCTCGATCCTTTTCCTGACGGCCCTGGGCATATTGTACGGACTGGCAGGAACTCTAAACATGGCGGACCTGGGCAGCAAATTTGCTGAGATCGCAGCCACCCAACCTATCGGCGTCATGCGAACACTGGCCACTCTTTTTATCATCGCCTTCGGCATCAAAGCCGCAACCTTTCCTCTGTTTTTCTGGTTGCCCGCTTCTTATCACACCCCGCCTGTCGCCGTTTCCGCGTTGTTTGCCGGACTTCTGACCAAAGTCGGCGTCTACGCTCTCATCCGGGTTTTTACGCTGATTTTCGTCCACGACACGGGTTATACGCATACATTGATTCTTATCATCGCCGGATTAACCATGATCACGGGAGTGCTCGGCGCGGTATCCCAAAACGAATTCCGGCGCATACTCTCCTTTCATATCATAAGCCAGATCGGATACGAGATCATGGGATTAGGACTGTTCTCGCCGCTGGCGCTGGCAGCTTCCATTTACTTCATAGCCCACCATATCACTGCAAAGACCAACCTGTTTCTCGTCAGTGGGGCTGTGCAGCGGCTGCATCATACACTCGACCTGAGAGTGCTGGGAGGAATGTATCGCGCCAGGGCAGATTTGGCTATGCTTTTCCTTATCCCAGCAATGTCGCTGGCCGGCCTGCCCCCTCTCTCGGGATTTTTTGCAAAGCTGGGATTGGTCCAAGCTGGGCTCCTGCAGAAGCAGTACTTGATCGTGATCGTAGCCTTGGCAGTATCACTGCTCACCTTGCTATCAATGGCCAAAATCTGGAATGAGGCTTTCTGGAAAGATAAAGAGGGGAGTCCGGATCCCACCTCCCATGGGGCAGTAAGCCTTCGCAGCTATATAGTTCCGATAGGGCTGCTCGCAGGTATCACGCTGGCCATTGGTTTTGCCGCCGGGCCCATATTTGCATTAGCTCAGCGAGCAGCCGATCAGTTGGCGAATCCGTCTATGTATATTGGAATAGTCCTGCATAAGGGGTGACCGTGATTCTCTTTTTATTGAATATAGGATTGGCGCTGATCTGGGCTATTTTGACCGGACTGTTCAGCCCAGCTAACCTCGCAGCCGGCTTTATCTTGGGATATTTCGTATTGCGCGCGGCCCGGCGCATTATGAAACCCTCGCAGTATTTCAATACCCTGCCGAATTTTTTCGAGTTTGCCGGCTACTTCATTTGGGAGTTGATCCTGGCAAACTTGCGGCTTGCTTACGACGTCCTCACGCCGCGCCACCGAATGAGACCGCGCGTTCTGGCCTTGCCTCTGGACACCAAAACCGACGGGGAAACTACTCTGCTGGCCACCCTGATTTCGCTGACGCCCGGTACTCTCAGCCTGGATGTCTCCGCCGACCGCAGCATGCTTTATGTCCATGCCATGTATGCATCCGACCCGGATGCTGTGCGGCGAGCCATTAAAAAGGGCTTGGAAAAGCGAGTCATCGATCTTATCCGCGGAACTGAAAGGAGCTAAAATCGTGCTTAAGGGCATAATTTCCGGAATGCTGACCATTGCCGTTATCCTGGCCTTTTTCCGCTTAGCCCGGGGACCAAGCCTGCCCGATCGGGCCGTGGCGCTCGATCTTATCGCAACCATAGTCATCGGCCTTATCGGGGCTTATGCGGTGAATGCCAACGAGCCGCTTTTCCTTGACTTAGCGGTCGTGCTTGCGTTGATCGCCTTCCTCGCCACGGTCGCCTTTGCGCGCTTCATCGAAAAGGGAGGTTTTCCATGGGAGAAGTCTTGAGCACGGCGCTTCTGGCAATCGGAGCGGCGTTTTCCCTGATCGCATCCATCGGAGTTCTGCGTTTTCCCGATCTGTTCATACGCATGCATTGCAGCACAAAGTCCGCAACTCTGGGAGTGAGCTTCATTATGCTGGGGGCCGCCGTGAATTTCGGCGACCTTATCAGTTTTACCAAAGCCTTGGCGGCCATTCTGTTCATTCTGGTGACCGCGCCGGTCGGAACCCATGTGTTGGCGCGCGCCGCGTATTACGCCGGCGTGCCTCTGTGGAAAGGGACTCTGAGCGATGAAATGAAAGGGCGCCCGGACC
>JBBISO010000154.1:0-1214 GCA_037441325.1 Acidobacteriota bacterium
CAGTCATGCCCGGATGTGCCGCCCCAGTAAAAACCTTGTGAGAAATGCGGATTAAGCAATAAATTTTGCTGGCGCCGAGCGGGGTCGAACCCCCACGGTACCAAGTACCGCGGGATTTTGAGTCCGATATGCGACTTTCTCAAATATCAGCAAATAATTGATTTATAAAATAAATGCTGAATTCACAAGGTTTGGTGGAGTTGTCTTTGCCGGCAACAGCGGTGACCAAGGCCTTGGATAGAGCCATCTCAATAAAAGGCAAGACCAGGCGCCGCTATCTCAGATAGTCTCCCTCTGCTTTGCCTCTTTGGGATCGAGGTAGCGATGATGAAAGATGCGTATGCGCTTGAACTTGCCATCTTCATCCATATCGTAGAGCACAATCTGATTCATGATGATCGTGTCGCCTTTCTTCCATTGGGCGCCCGGAGCGCCTGCCGGGGGCGTACGCAAAACGTGGAACTCGGTGATGAGCTCGACGCAGAACTGCCTGCCCCGGGAAAAAAATGCACCGACATTCAAAACCTCGCGGATATTGCTGGTAATGGCCTCGTAGTTGGCAATGAACTCCTTCGGTCCGTGAAGCGTGTTGCCGGTTAAGCCCGGAATCTGCGGGCCCATGAAGTTATCGGGATATGCCAGAGTAACATCCGGGCAGAAGTAGCTGGCGACTTTGTCAAACCTGCGGTTGTTGAAATGGCCGACGTATTCCAGGAATTGCTTGCGGTTCATGGCGTATGCCCTCCTCTGATTGTGTCCGCCTGAAGTTCGCAGGATCGCCGGAGCCATTCGCATCTCGGGATCCTGAGACAAAACGGAATCTGGCAAACTCTGTTTTGCAATTAACAACGGAAGCCATCACAATATACTCCAACTTGCATACAGGGCATCAAGGAACAAAACCAGGAAGAGGAGCGAAGGCCCATCGGTTGCGGCCTCCACGAAATTTTCGACGGTCTAAGAGAGGAGAGGAATCTTATGTCTGAAACAAAATACGCAAGGAACATCATCGACAGATCCAAAGAAGGATTCGGCCCTCCGGAAACACCGGAAGAAGCCAGGCGCCGGGAAGAGTTTGTGAAATTTCCCATTTATGTCGACGAGGAGGTGGTCCCCGGAGCCTACTACTTTATGGCCGCGTGGTGGAAAAAGATCACGGGCCAGGGTAGCCCTGCGGAGGAGCACGATCACGAGTTCGATGAATACCTGGTATT
>JBBISO010000154.1:1243-7525 GCA_037441325.1 Acidobacteriota bacterium
CGAATGATCTGGGCGGTGAAGTCGAGCTATGGATCGGCGGAGAGAAGCATATGCTTACCACAAGCTGTGCCGTTTTCATCCCCGCAGGACTCAAGCATGCACCGATATATTTCAGGAAGGTCGAGAGGCCAATCTGGTATCTCGCAACAGGCCCCACAGACAAGTATAAAAAGACTATCGCGGGAAAAGAATAGCGGACGTAACCAACGGGCAGACCCGGCGTCTTCAGTTGCCTGCCGGATTTGTCCGAAAATATTTCTATGAAACCAGCAAACAAAATCCTTTGCTCGATCGGTTACGGTATTGAGGGAACAATGGAATCCGCAACGCCTCTCGATGCGGGACTGATGGAGAGTGAGGAAACCCTGATGTCCCGGCGGGGAAGCCTGGTAACCGACGACAGGACGATCCATTTCATCAAACTCCAGTGCTTTTGGCACCGCTCTGCCGCTGTGTGCATTGGCCGCCTTTGCCGAGACAATCCGGCATGAAGCAGGTGAATTAAATCTGTATTACCACGGCCTGAATAATTTGAATATTCTCTGCGGTCATCGGTTTATTGGTCTAGAGAGGACAGGCGCATGAACGAAACTCAGGCCATTCGATTGTGTCTCCGGCATCGCGATCCGATGGGATTTGAATTCCTGGTCAAGAAGTATCGGCGGGAAGCCTTTTTCCATGCCCTGGCCTTCCTGGGAAACCAGGAAGACGCCGCGGATGCCTGCCAGGAATCGTTCCGCCGGGCGTTTGCCGCCATCCCGAAGCTGGTGCAACTGGATCAGTTCTATCCCTGGTTTTATCGCATCTTACGTAACTGCTGTCTGAACATGTTAAATCGGCGCAAGACAGCCCTGGAATATGCCCGCCATAACCAATCTGCTGCGCTCTGCGCGAATACGCCTGCCGATCCGGCGGCGATTCTGGCAAAGCAGGAGGAACAAAGGGCCGTTTGGCAGGCTCTGAACGCCCTGGATCCGGAAATCCGGGAGATCTTAAGCCTGAAATATATTCAGGGCCACAACTACGAGGAACTCACCAGGCTCCTGCAAGTCCCGCGGGGCACAGTAATGAGCAGGCTATTTCATGCGCGGAAGGCATTTAGAAAACAATATTTGGAAAACGAAACAGCTGCACGCCCGCAGAGAAAGAGATAACGATATGAAAAACTGTGAAAAATATCGGAATCTATTGGTCGGTTTGCTGGATCAGGAACTGAGTGCCCAGGAAGCTACGGAAGCGAACGAGCATTTGACATTTTGCGCGCAGTGCCGTCAGGAATACGATCAGCTGTGCGAGACTTCCGGCAAATTAGAGGCAGTGGCCTTTGCCGAACCGCAGGACGAAATCCTGCGGCGACTCTGGCGAAGCCCTTTCAGCCGTCTGAGCCGGATCGGTGGGCTTCTTCTGGTCATCGGCGGTTATGTTGCTCTTCTTTGTTTTGCTCTGTTTGAATTTTTCTCCAGCGGTGAGGAGGGGATCTGGTTTAAGGTATCGATGGCTGCTATTGTGATCGGCTTTGTTGTTCTGCTTATTCATGTCATTCGGGAACGACAGGCAACTTATAGCAAAGATCCATATAGGGAGATCGAGCGATGATCATCACCACAACGGACAGCATACCTGGGAAACGGATCACCCAGACTTTCGGATTGGTCCGGGGAAATACAATCCGTGCCCGCCATGTTGGGCGCGATATCATGGCCGGATTGAAGAATCTGGTAGGAGGTGAGATTTACGAATACACCAAGCTGATGGGCGAATCGCGCGAACAATCCATCGACCGCATGATAAATGAAGCACAACGAATTGGCGCCAACGCCGTGGTGGGGGTGCGTTTCACTACCTCCGTCGTCATGAGCGGAGCTGCCGAACTGCTGGCTTATGGAACAGCCGTTATAATAGAGGACCAGCCGGACAGCTGACCTTCGGCAGACCCGGAGGACTGGACCATCTGCCTGGAACTCCTGCTTGTCGAGAAACCCGCACTGATACGCATCCACCCCAGCCGCTGCTATTCTCCTCCGGCCGGGGAAAAGCAAACTACTATAAAGCAAAGTCTATAAAGCTCAAGCGAGCTCTGCATTCCGCGTTTACGGCAGAGTTCAGAGACTGGAATTTCTCCTCGAAGGCCTTCGAGGACGACTCGGATTTTTTCTTCGGCGGCAAATTTGCGACGGGTAGCTTTTCGGATCTGTTTGACAACATCGGTGGCCATGGTGGCTCCTCCAGGGGATGTGCCATGACCAACTTCGGACAGGTTGACGCGTCTGTCAAGCCGAGGTGAGGAGGGGGAATTCCCGCTCGTTCACCTCAAGAGCCTCTATTGGCTTATTGGCGAAAATTGTCCCATTTTTGCTGAAGGCAAACACTTCGCTGTATCTGAGGACCTGTTGGGCTGATTATATGCGGCAATGGCGGGGAGGCGGAAGGGAAATCCCATGCTGTGGGCTATCGCTATAGGAAAATGCGCATGTGAAGTCTATGTGAAGTCTAATGGATAACGTCAGATTTGCCCTATCATCAGGGGCATAAAGTATCCTTTAGTCCTTAGACATGTATGTCCCGCTTTAGCTGAAGACGTACAGTTGGCGTGTTTTTCAGAAACAAACCGGTTTTGGGAACTTGGATTTTCCTAGCACCCAAGTCCCGATGCTACAATTTGAGATCTTCTAACAAGGCAATATTTCCAAGGAGAAGTACCTATGGCTGACGAAGAAACCAAAAAAGGCGAAGGAGGAGGCCTGAATCGCAGGAATTTCCTCAAAAGCGCGGGCGTTGTCGTCACCGGCAGTACGCTTACAGCGGGCATAACGCTAGCGGCCGAACCGGCAAAAGCCGCCGCAGCGGCAATCCCCACAACCCTTACCAGTTTCCGCTGCCCTATCTGCAGCATGAATTTCGCTACCTTCGCGGATTTGCAGGGGCACTTTGCTTCGACCCATCCCGGAGCCGTCGTTCCGGTCACAACCAAGCTCAACGTAAACGGGAAGGATTACGAAGTATTGATTGAGCCGCATTGGACACTGCAACGCATGCTCCAGTTCAGGCTCGGCATGACCGGCGCCAAGCAGATGTGCGACCGCGGCGTATGCGGCTCCTGTACGGTCATCATCGACGGCCGGGCGGTCCTTTCCTGCACCACCCTCGCTGTGGAATGCGAAGGGAAGGCGATCCAGACGGTGGAAGGGATTGCGGCCGATTTCAGATGGAAGCCGCTTATCGACTCCTACTGCAAGTGGGACGCGATGCAGTGCGGCTACTGCACTCCGGGATTCGTGGTTTCGGCCAAATCGCTGCTGGAGAAGAATCCCAATCCTACGGAAGAAGACTGCAAACAGGCGCTGGCAGGTAATATCTGCTGCTGCGGAACCTATCCACGCCATCCCACCGCCATCATGGAAGCGGCGCAGAAAATGAAAGGAGGCGCATAGTATGGCTGATCTGGCAGGAGTAAACGGACAAAGGAAAGATTTCAGGGTCGTCGGCAAGCCCAACCTCCCCGGGAGGCTGTCGCACGCAATAGCGACAGGAATCGCAAAATACGGCATCGACTACGCCGTTCCCGCTATGCTTCACGCCAAATTTTTGAAGAGCCCCTACGCGAACGCAAAGGTTGTCAGCGTGGATACGGAGAAAGCCAGGAAAATACCCGGAGTCGTCGATATCGTCACCTGGGAAGATGAGGACATCAAGAACTTGAGTGCCGGCGGCGGATTCATGGGGCCTGCCCAGCCTTTTCTTGACAACATCGCGGACCAGGAAGGGGCCGAGGTTGCGGTTATCGTCGTGGCCGAAAACGAAGACATCTGCAAAGAAGCTTTGAGGCGGCTCGACGTTAAATGGGAAGTGCTCCCCCATGTGGTGGACCTGCTCGAGGGGAGAAAGCCCGATGCGCCGGTCATTCGCCCCGCCGATCCCGCGGCCAAAGCGGGCTCCGGAGGGTTTGGAATGGGAGGGGGCAACAATCCCCCCAAACAAGGAAATGTCTCCTATTCCAACGTCAACGATGGGGATGTTGAGGCCGGTTTCAGGGAAGCCGACCACATCATCGAATTTGACGTGAACACGGCCGCCTTTTCCGGTCATATCCCCAACCCTGTGGGCGGCGTTGCCTGGTGGTTCGACAGCACCTATCATGGGGAGGGAAAGAACCTGAGAATTGAAGGCACCCCCTGGGGACATGACCAGGTGGTACGCATGTACCGTATGCCTGCGGAAAAGGTCTTTCAAGAGTGCATGCTCGTAGGCGGCAGGTACTGCGACTGGGGTATCCGCAAATCCCAGCTGATCACCCCGCTTCTAGCCCAAAGGACCGGCAGGCCAGTCCGATGCGTCAATGACCGCTACGGGATGTACGACTTCAACCTGAACCAGCGCTATGTGCACCTGAAGGTAGGCTTCAAGGCGAACGGCCTGATCACGGCGATCGACGATTTTTCGATTGCGGACGGCGGGGCCCGCGGGAGCACCAATTTCGGCAATACTATGGACCAGACCTTTGGCCCCTATTTCACCACCCGGTGCCAGAACGTCAAACAGAATATGGAGGTCGTCGACAGCAACCGCGGGAAGATGTGGCTCAGCGGCCAGCACAACCCGATGAGCTGGGATTCGCTGACGGTAGCGATCCACCGGATCGCTGAAAAACTGGGGAAGGACCCGATCGACATCGCGACGCTGAACCTCCACGGGCCGGACTCCCAGACCGACCCCAACCCTGTGCCCAGCTATGAGGCGTGTGTCGCGGCCGCGAAGAAGATGATGAACTGGCAGTGGCACAAGGCGGGGGAGAAGAAGCTTCCCGACGGCAGGCTGCACGGGGCGAGCTTCCGATACAATCAGTGCCCGCGCCATTCCGGGACAGTATTCAACCCCAAACTTGAGCTCAGGAACGGCGTCGTGCGCCTGGCATCCAGGGGGCCTGTTATCGGCATCTATATCATGGAAGCAAACGCAATGGTTGTGGCCGAAGAACTGGGCCTTGAGTACAAGGATATCCACACCGAGCTTGATCACCATGAAATCTACAGGCCTTATGGAGGCGGCAGCGACGGAACCACCGCTTCTTCCTGGGCTCTGAAAGAGTGCGCGAATAAATTGAAGAAGGAAATCCTGGAAGCAGCGATTGAGGAAGCAAATAATCCTCCTGCTGCCCGCGGATTCGGCCCTATGGCCAAACAACCCACTCCCAGCCCCTTGAAGGGCCGGAAAGCTGAAGAGCTGGACCTGCAGGACGGGAAAGTCGTCGTGAAAGCCGACCCCAGCATAGGTGTTCCGCTCGCACAGGCTGTTCGGGCCAATCTGTTTGCAACCTACTCCGGCAAGCCCCCGGATGCCCTCTGGACCCACCGGGGCAAAAAGCTGGACACCATGAACGTGGCCATGTGCGAGGTCGCCGTGGACACAGAGACCGGGGAAGTGGAAATACTCCGGTTCGGCGTAGTTGCCGATCCCGGCAAGATCCTGCGCCGCTCATCGCTGGAGAGCCAGATCGACCAGGTGATGGACTTCAGCGCCGGATGCCAGCTCCAGGAAGAATTTATCTACGACCAGAAGACCGGAGTGAAACTCAGCACGAATATGTTTGAGTACAAAAAGGTCGGCATGCTGGACATGCCCCGAGTGGATCTGGAGCTTCTGGAAACGCGCGCCGGCAACGCGGCATACGGTTCCAACGGCATCAGTCACTCCCTGGCGAACACCCATCTCGTAATCTGCGCCATTCAAAACGCCATCGGCAAGTGGGTCGATTCGCCGGCCACACCGGATAGGATTCTCAAAGCTCTGGGCAAGGCATAAAGGAGGCCAAATGAAAGCATTCAATCATGTGAACGCAAAATTTCTGGCGGAGGCCGGAGCCGCCCTTGCCGACGGCAAAACGACACTCATTGCCGGCGGCAGCCCCCGGATCTGCCTCAACGCCGTCGCCCCGAGACCATACCGGGCAGTCAAGGCGGAAGCCGCCATTGCGGGCAGGCCGATCAACGAGGCGAATGCGGAAGCCGCCGGGGAGGCGGCTGTTGCGGACGCACGCCCGTTGCAGGCGACCAGGTACAAGGTGCAGATCGCCAAGACCCTCGTGAAGCGCGCGCTGCTGGCAACAGTTTAGATCTCCGGATTCAAAAGAATGAAGCCACGGATTTCATAAGCCATAAAAACTGAAATCCGTGGCTTTTTGTTTTTAAACGCTCCTTGCCAAAAACTCCATTTGACCGCATCTCCGTATGTTTAATCCGCATTTCTCACAAGGTTTTTACTGGGGCGGCACATCCGGGCATGACT
>JBBISO010000155.1:0-7509 GCA_037441325.1 Acidobacteriota bacterium
GCGAGGATTTGTCCAGAAAAATCGACTCAAGTGGCTAAACGGTTACCCCTGGGTATTGATCCAAGTAAGCGCCATCTCGGCCGAGTAGAAAGGGGGAGTCTTTATGGGCAGAAGTGACTGCTGCCGTCTGCCAAATTCGGCATCCCTTCCGCTTCTGCAGTATTCATTGTATTTTGAGATGGTGTCTTCCAGTCCGGCTCCATCTATCTTCAGTTTGCCGGCCAGTTCCTTGATAGCATCCGCCTTGATTATCCACCCCTTCGCGATTTCCACGCTGTTATCCGCGCTCCAATCATAGATATTGTGGATTCCATTCCAAGACATAGGCCTCTTGCTCGCGAGCGTCTGCTTAGCCCTGAAAGCCTCATCGAAGACTATGTAAAAGGGCATATTGGGATACTCCACCCGCTCGTGACTAAAATAGGTGAGCGCCAGGCTTTCCTTTGTATGGACCAGGCTCTTTACGTCATTCATGAATCTCTTGCCGTATTTGTTTACAAAAATGAAACTGCCGACCGTCCCCGCTCCGATGCTTGCTTGAACTGCTATGCCATGTTGCTCGCTCGGGATTTTTATGCAGGGAGCATCCCACTCAATGCTGAACATATGCCAGAGAGGGGCTCCGACTTCCGAAACCATCTCTATGCCGTCTCCCGTATTGTATGGCGTGCCCCACGGATAGATCTTTATTCCCGGATAGTTGAAGTAACCCTGCATTTCGTAGTTGGCTCGATACCCGCCGCAAGCCAGTACCACCGCTCTCCTTGCTTTGACTGAAATGTCTTTGCCTTTATCCTGGGCCCTGACGCCCAATATTGCTTTCGTCTCGGGATCCTGAATCAGCTGCTTGACCGGAGTTTCATACATGACTTTGATTTTTCTGCCGTCCATGCAGGTTTTGAGCGCCAGGTAAAGCTGATGACCTGAGCCCATTCTTGCGCTCTTCTCTCCCGGGGGCACGATGGCGTATAGGCTGGCGTGTTCCGATCCCGGAAGAAGGGAAAGTCGGTGGGGGAGAAGAGGGGGAACGGGCATAGGAACGAATGGGAGCCACTTCGATTCCCAGCTTCTTAAGCTGCTCTGGGACGCTCGACAAAGCGTCGACCATAGTGCCGCACAATTCATCCGGGACCGTGCCGAAACACAATGATCGATAGTAATCAACCGTTTCAGGTACCTTTAGCGGAATCCTCATGCCGCCTCCGGAAACTGAAGAATTTCCTCCGGCAAACTTTTCCGGCGCCTTTTCCAGCACCAGTACCTTTGCTCCGGCATCGTGGGCCGCAATCGCGGCATTAATTCCCGCGTACCCCGTTCCAACCACAACAACTTCTGCCTCATGGTCCCATTTCCCTGGAAGCCCAGGCCCTGGCATGCTTTGCATAATTAAAGCAGCGCCCCCGGCTCCAATCACCAATCCGCCCGCTCCTCCGGCGGCTGAACCCTTGATGAATTCCCTTCTCGTAATTTCCTTCTCATTGCCTTGCGCGGAAGCCATAGTAATACTCCTGTAATGTAATCTGTTGATGAATCCCAAAAGCCCCCTCAATCAATCCACCTTGCCGACCCCGCCACGATAGCTATTGTGGCGGCGGGGCGGCAGGGCACAGGTTTTCAGGCTGTGGTTTAAAACTGGACACGGACGACTATGATACCGCTCCGCGGCGAAGTGCCGGTTTGGGTGTCGATGTCTCCAAAGCCGCCCGTGGTTTCACCTGTTGAACTGCGGGTTTGCGTAGCCTTGGCATTAGTCGCCGTTGGGTCGCCTATGACCAGGCGGTTGAATATATTCCGGAAGTCAGCCCGGATATTCAACGAGACCCCTTCCTTGATCCGGAAAACCCTTCCGAGGCTCATTGCCTCCGAAGGCCGGCGCATATAGCGGTAGTCGTTGTAATATGCGGCGGAGTAACCAAATTGGCCTTCAGGCGGGTCGACCCAAGCATTCGGGTTCAATACGAAATCCTTGTAGGGGTCATAGGTGCTCCGATCATTGATATCAACGCCCGGCGCCCAATAGGACTGGCCCGGGACGCGGTTGGGAAAAGTGCTCCGGAAGAGCACCGCGCTGAGTCGGTTCTGCGCGGTTGGAACCTGAATGGGCATTCCACTCGCGTACTGAAGAACGCCGCCAATCTTCCAATCCCGGACGGCCCACGACAGCATTCTATTCCCTCCCAGCTTGGGAAGGGTGTAGTTGAACGCCGTGACAAAGACAAGCGGCCGGGATAATCTTGAAAGGTATTTATTCATCGGCCGATTAAATACATCATTGACGGCCACACCCGGGGTTGCCGCGAGCTGACCTACCTGCTCGCAACCCATCATCAGTTCCTTCTGCCAGGTAAACGAACCGGTGAAGTCAAGCCCGTGGGAAAAGCGCTTGGTTACCTTCATCTGCAGCGAGTCATACCAGGTTCTGCCGAGCGGCGCCCATCTATAGGTGATATCCGTGAATTGCGGAAATGGACGCAAGGCCTGTGCGACCGTTGACGTCAATGGGAAGGACGCGTAAGGCGGAGTGCTGAATCCGCGATTTTTCGCCGTTGTGGAATTCAGGCGCTGAGTCAGCAGAAAACGGTCATCCGCGCTGTTGATGTCCAGCCCGAATGATTTAAGCCGCTGTGCCGTCAACGCATTCACATTGATAAGTTCATTCCCCTCCCACCAGGCGCCGCGGTTGCCGACATAGGAGACCTCTATCATCAGGTTTCGGGAAAGCTCGCGCTGAATGCCAATACTCCACTGTATCATCCTCGGCGGCCGCCCCGCGTTGCGATCGAATGCATTCGGGCCGGTGGCGGGGATGCCGCGCAGTGGAAACTGGCCCGGATTGAGATTCGGCCAATCAGGCGGGGCGGGCGCGCCATTGCGCAAGAGTATGGCGGGATCGCCAAAGGATGCGTGTGAAAAAGGGTTCGAAGAAGCTATGCCGGTCGACAGCCTGTTCTCGCTGGCCGTCTGTGCATAGGAAATCCCGGATCCGATCCGGAACACCGTCTTGGGCGTAATCTGATAGGCCGCTCCCAGCCGCGGGCCGAATGCGTAAGGATAAACATTCGCGAAACGCACGCCGTCTCTTTCGAAAATCACGGCTCCCATCAAGTTGCCGGTGGAAGGGTTCGGGGTGGTAGGGGAGAAATTTGCTATCCTGCCGTAGGTATCTTTCAGGTACCCCATATAGTCCCATCGCAGTCCATAATCCAGCGTAAATCTGCGGGTAATTTTCCAGCTATCCTGAGCGTACAGGGCCCAGGATGATTTTCCCAAGCGGGGAGTGCTGGCGACTCCAATATTGCCGTTGTCTACTAGTCCCAAAAGAAAGCTGGCGTACCCGAATCCGATGGTGCCGCCCGCAAGGTCCAGCCCGGAAATGGCCAGACCCGTTTGAGCCGTGGTGAAGTTAAAGGTGCCGTATGCGGGATTAAATACTTTGGTCGGGTATCCTTCAAGACGCATTTCGGCGCCGAACTTGAAAGTATGGTTGGATCTTACCCATGTCAGACTGGCATTTGCCGTGGGCTTTTCCATAAGCTCGTGGCTCTGCATAAGCGGGCCCATCGTCTTCATGCCGCCGCGCGACGTGCTGAGGACTCCCGTGATGTATGGGAAATAATCCGCTCTCGCTCCCGGGAGTCCGAGTTCCTTAAACTGATTGAAGTTGGTGTAATTGCCGTCATCTTTCCACATCAGGGTGTGTAAGCCGGCGCCGAAATGCATCAGCATGGTTGGTGTCAGGGTTTGGCTGAGGTTCAGGCGAAAGGTATGCGCGCGGCCATTCGAATTTCTACAGCTCGAAACCGGACTAAAAATGCCGTCGCAGAAAGGATACGGATTCAGGGCCGTCAACCTCGTTGTGGACCAGTAGAACGACAGCTTCGAGCGGGCGCTTAGGTTGTGGTCGATCTTAACAGACGGGATTGTTCTGATATTGGAACTATCCCAGGGGGAATGGAAGTTATTGATCAGTTCATCTTTCTTGGGACCCATCGGCAGCGGAATCAGGGCCTGGATCTTTACCGCAACCGGATCGAAGCGATCCTTGGGGATCGTATTGTTAAGGAACGCATCCCGAACGCGCCGTCCGTTGGGGGCGACGCGGTCGGTGAGAGGGTCGTAGATCGTCCCTTCAAGTATGTTGCGGCCCAAGGGGTCCTTGCCAAGCACTCGTCCGGTCAGAGCCTGGCGAAAATCGCCGTCACGATACGCCAGAGTGGGAACCGTGTAGGTGTACGCGCTGTAATGTACGCTCTCGCGGAACTGTTCGAAGTTTACAAAGAAGAAAGACCTGTCGTGGCCGTCATATAGCCTGGGGATCCATACCGGGCCGCCCAGCGTAAAACCATAGTTGTGCCGGCGTTTTTCGGTAGTAGCGGCCCAAGCATACTTCGTATGCCGCGGGCTGTCAACAAATATTTGTCATATTAATGTGACAAATGTTAGATTGAGCCTGTCATATATCCTCCGCGCCCGGCCCGCCGCAATCCGCCCTAATCCCATTAGGACGTCCAATGCCTCTTCAATGCAGGCTGGTGCATACACCGGATGCTGAAAAAGGAATGGCCCCGGCCTTCCTGCATGGCCGCTTGTCGAAGAGCTCCCGCCAGCCCCGGGCGCGTCGGGCCTGAAAATCGGGTTAGGGCCAGATTCGGGCGGCGTTGCCCGAGCCGCACGGGACGATAGGGCTCGACGGCAACCGGCTGTGAATCGCTGTTGCATTCTAGCGCTAAATGTCATATCAATATGACACGCGCGCATGCCGTTGACGCGCAGGAAAATTTATAGGCCGGCCCGCGATTGGCGGGCGGCCGCGCCCGGAGGCATGATGAATCCCGTGAATCCCTGGGGGTCAAAATGGGCAATCCGCGATTGAAGCGGCGGCGCGAATCATTGGGATGGGATCATGAAACCGGCGCTACCAGCGGGATCCCTTGAAAATCCATGGAAGTGATAAGACTATGGAATTTCTTATCGACAGACATAGTTCGGCCCCGGCCGTTCACCAAATAAAGGAGCAAGTCAGGCTCGCCGTGGCCATGGGAATATTGCGGACGGGCGATACCCTGCCGTCCATCCGCGACGTAGAGAAGCAAACGGGCATCAACCGCGGCCAGATACACCGGGCATACTCCGCCCTGAGAAACTCCGGATTGCTCGCACTAACACGCGGCAAGGGGACTGCCGTCGCGGCGGCCGCAATTTCTCCGCATCCGGTGAATGGGAAGTGCCAGCAATTGAGCCGATCCATCATCTCCAAAGTGCGGCGGCTCGGCGTATCTCCCACCGCCTTTGCCCGATACCTGGGCCAGCACGCGCAAAGAATCGAACACCATCAGCCCTTCATCGCTTACGTGGATCCGGACGAAGAGATCGCAGCCGAGAGGGCGGCGGAAGTTTCCCGGCTATGGGAGGTCTTAGTGGCCGGCTTGACGGTTCCCCAGCTCAAGATGGTTCTCCGGCGCGCCCCGATGCCGCGCAAGATCCTGGTCAATCACCTCCTTTATGAGCACATCCGCTCTAAGCTGCGCGACGCAAGCATGGAGATGATTCCCATTAAGATCCACTACACCCGCCAGACGGTTCAGGATCTTGCAGGAATCCGTCCGGATTCGTCGGTGCTTGTCGTTCTCCCGCCTCATGCCCTGCACAGCGCGCGCTTTATCGTGGAGCGGCTGCATGAATGGATCAAATCTCCTACGGTCAGAATATCCTGGATTTCGGTGCTTGATGCGCCGAGCTTCGACGAGTTGTTGAGCAAGTCCCCGTATGACTACGTTATTGTGACCCCTGGCGCGCGAAGCAAGGTGCCGCTTGAATTGCGGCGAAACGCCTCCCTGATATTATTGCGCATGCAGCTTGATGTGGCATCCTTGGAAGCCGCCAGAATCCGCGCCGGTGTTATCATTTGACGCCGGTTTGGTCCCGCAGGGCCGGAGATCCATCAAAAAGCTGATTTAGCCGGCAGCCTCCTAATCCGCGGGTTGCTATGAGCGGGTTAAAATTCTCCAGAAAAAACCAGCAGAAGCAGATATGCGACAGCCAAAATATATTCTGCTCCTTTGGTGGCAAAAATCTCTATGCTTGAGGCTTCCATCCTGTTCCCCCTACTTCATGTTCACCGTATAAATAGTGTGCGTATTCGTTCGGACGTCGGTAAATCCGCTCCCGCGCGGTTTCGATCAGATCGGAGCGTTTGCCAAATTGCATCACTTTCGCGGGACATCTTTCCACGCATGCCGGCTGATTCCTTCCTGAATCAGATCCCAGCACAGATTGCACTTTGGGATCCTCGGAATCGCCCTTTGGTACTCGAATTTGGGTATATCAAAAGGGCAAGCGAGCAGGCAATAGCGACAACCCATGAACTTGCTCTCGTCCCGGATCAGAGGGCCGCCGGTGGCTTTATGCATGGCCCCTGTCGGACAGGCCGCGGCTGTTTGCATAGCCGGAGCGCCCCTCTCAGGGCCGATTTGGTTACGCCCAGGGTTTCTCCGCGGCGGAGCGCTCCCCCGCAATGCGGCCGAAGGCGATGCACTCGCCGAGGTTCCCGGATCCCTGATAGTGATAACTGAATATTGAGCCGAGTTCCCCTGCGGAGTACAGCCGGGGGATGGGCTTGCGGTTCGTGTCCAACACCTGGGCATGAGCGTTGCGCCGGGGGCCTCCTTGCGTATTGGTGAACGTCGGCACAAGCTCCATGGCGTAATAGGGAGGGTTTTGTATCGGGGCCATCTGCTTTGCCTCCCTGCGGAACTCTGAATCCTTGCCGGCTGCGCAGCTCTGGTTCCAAGCCGCCACTGTCTTCTCAAGCCAGGCGGGATCTTTCCCGATTTTCCCGGCCAGTTCCTGGACGGTGTCCGCCTTCATAATCCAGCCCTTTTCCAATTCCGCGCTGCTGTCGGCGCTCCACTTGTATTGTTCGATAATCGCATGCCAGCACATGAATGAGTTCGGAGGATAGAGCGGGCCGCTTTTTCTCATGGTTTCGTCGAAAACCACATGCACCGGCAGAGGCGTCGGGAGCGGAACGTAGGTGCCATGGAACGGAATCTTGCCATGTTTGGTGGATATGGTTTCATCGACGAATCTGGTGGCGTCCTTGGCGACCCAAATATATCCCTTGCCGGGGGGCCGAAATGTATAGCCAAAGGCCCAGTCAACGCCTGGAGCCTTGAAATTAAGATCGGGGCCGGCCTGGTTATCCATGTGCCAAAGGTCGGCGCCGATAGCCATAGCCATTCGTATTCCGTCTCCCGTGTTATACGGGCTGCCCTTGGGATATCCGCAGGGCATCAGAAGGTAGTCGCGGATCATCTCCTGATTGTTTTCAAAACCTCCCGTGCACAGAATCACCGCTCTTTTGGCTTTGACATATATCATTTTGCCTTGCCTTTCGGCCGCCACACCCATAATCTCTCTCGTCTTTGGGTCCTGGATTAGGGCTACCCCGGGGGTTTCGTAAAGGATCGGGATTTTCCTCTTGCTCACGTTTTCCTTGAGCAAATTCCA
>JBBISO010000156.1:0-7473 GCA_037441325.1 Acidobacteriota bacterium
GCCGACCCCGAGGCTCAGGCGGCCGCCTGCCGCGTAGTTATGAAAGAAAAAGAGAAGGATATCCTGCTCGGAGCGCGCATCAAACTTGAAAACGGCAAGATCACCGAAGCCGAGCATCTGGTGGTTCGGGGCGGTGCCATGAGCAAAATGCCTTACAGCGAAATGCCTACGCTGCAAAAGGCTCGCCCCGGTTTTTCCGAAGATGTGCCGAAGGCCGAACAGATGAAACGGGAGGATTTGATCAGAATCGGGCTTTCCTACTACGACGCACTCACCTCGGAGAACGGCATAACAACGGCTGGCGGCGCTCCGCCTGCTCCCAGTAAGAAGGCAGCCCCCGAAGGCGCCATGCCCACCGGAGGATTTGGAGGCGTTCCCAGAGACTGCGAAGGACAGCTCAGCGCCGGCGTTTTCTCGTATATCACTGAAATCAAACCGCGCATGGTGGTCGCCGACGTGCAGAAGGGATTGTCCGTCGGCTTTTCAATGTTCCGTCATGACGGCACCAGACGGCTTCCCAAAGATGCGGCGCCGGGAACGGACACCAAAACGCAATGGGGGCAATTTAACCTGGCTGCGCTGCACATCTATAAAATCAGAAACGGCAAGCTCTATGAAATAGAGGCCCCCGGAGCAGCCTTGCCCTATGGTGTTACATCCGGCTGGGAAACGGAAGAAAAGGTTTTTCCGCAGCCCAAATAACAGTTCAGACGTCCGCTATCGGGGTTGGCCGTTACTCGCCGGGTATAAGCCGATCCCGATAGTGACAGGTTCCGGTAACAGACGCGGCGGGACGCCGCGTGATCCATGAGAGGAGAATCTCATACGCAAGCGGCATCAAAAAGGTGATCTGAAAATCAGAAACGGAAACTGGATCGCCCAGTGGCGGCAGGAAGGACATCGCCCCAATAAGGTGCTCGGCAAGACTCGAAAAATGACCAAATCCGAAGCTGAGGGCAAATTGGCTGACATCCTTGCACCCATCGACGGAACCCAGCAATTGCCGTCAAACGAAATAGCGTTTGACGATTTTGCGATAAAAGTTTATTTACCTTCTCGAGCGGGTGAATTTCCAGGTAATGAGGCGCACTCATGCTTCTCTAATGCGTGACCTGGATGTCGATCCCAAAATCATAGCGGACCAACTTGGGCACTCGATAGATGTAAATCTCAATGCCTATACAAAGACCGGGCTCGATCTTCGGAAGCAGGCCCTGAAGGCCATGGAATCGATCATCTTGGGGGCTTAATGGAGTATTTTGGCGTACCCTTTTTAGTGAGTTGCTGCAACTCATTGATTTCATGGAGCGGGAGACGGGGATCGAACCCGCGACGTCCAGCTTGGGAAGCTGGCATTCTACCGCTGAATTACTCCCGCTCTACTGTTGCGTCAATTTAACCACGATCGCGGCTTTTTGCAACAATTTTGCGGTCTCTTACTCGCGCGAAATAAAGCGACATCCGCTTCAAAACCTATGACACAATCAGCAAAAATAAATTATCGCATTCTCCAAAATCCGCACCACAAGGAGGCTTTACGCTTGTTTTTCCAAATGTATCCTATTAATTCTTTTGCATGACCACTCCACCGATCAGGAGGAAGCAGCCGCTATGAAACCCGCCTATACCTTTACGGTCATCCCCAGGCTTCCGGCTTCCCTGGAGCGTCTGCGCGAGCTGGCATATAACCTTCGCTGGGGATGGAACCATGACACGATCGCCCTTTTTCGCCGACTCGACAGCGACCTTTGGGAAGCCAGCGGCCACAATCCTGTGCGCATGCTGGGGTCCGTCGATCAGAAACGCCTTGAGGAAGCAGCTGCCGACGAATCCTTTATGGCCCATTTCGATCGCGTCCTGGGCGATTTCGACAATTATATGAAAAACGAAACCAATTGGTTTCGCAAGACGCACCGGGATGCCGGCAGCACACTGGTCGCATATTTCTCCACGGAGTTCGGCCTGACCGAGTGTCTTTCCATTTTTGCCGGCGGCCTGGGAATGTTGTCCGGAGACCATCTGAAATCCGCCAGCGATCTAGGAGTGCCCATGGTCGGCGTCGGCCTGCTTTATCAGCAGGGTTACTTCCGCCAATATCTGAATGCAGCCGGATGGCAGCAGGAAGCCTACGAGGATAACGACTTTCACACCCTTCCAATGACACTTGTGCGCGGGCCGGACGGCAATCCGATCACGATCAATATCTCCTACTCCAATGGCGGTGTCACGGCCCAGGCCTGGCATATCGCAGCAGGCCGCGTCTCGCTTTACCTGCTCGACACCAACATCGCGGCCAACAGCCGGCTCGAAGATCGTAACATCACGGACCAGCTGTACGGCGGCACTCCCGACAATCGCATCCGCCAGGAGATTTTGCTGGGAATCGGCGGCTGCCGGCTGTTGAAAGCGCTTGCCATCCATCCGACTGTTTTCCACATGAACGAGGGGCATTCCGCCTTTCTCGCGCTCGAGTTGACGCGCTGCCTCATGGAACAATACTCCCTCAACTTCGACGAGGCCCGCCAGCTTGCATCCTCGGCACTGATTTTCACAAGCCACACGCCCGTTGCGGCCGGCCACGACTATTTTCCCGCGCATCTGATAGACCGCTATTTTTCCGAATATATCCCAAAGCTTGGCATCAGCCGGGATGAATTCCTGGCCTTGGGGCGCAGGAATCCGTCGAACGAAGGGGAGGACTTTTGCATGACTATTTTGGCTCTGCGCATGGCTTCCTGCAGCAACGGAGTCAGCCGCCTGCATGGACAGGTCAGCCGCCGCCTTTGGCGCGAAATCTGGCCCAATGTTCCCGAAGAAGAGATCCCGATCACGCACGTCAACAATTCCGTTCACTTCCAGTCCTGGATTTCGCAGGAAATGAATCAACTTTACGAACGATACCTGGGACCAAGCTGGCGCGAACAACCGGCCGAGCAGGGAGTATGGCGTCGGGTCGAGTCCATACCCGCTGAGGAACTATGGCATACTCACGAGCGAAGGAAGGAGCGGCTCGTTTCCTTTGCGCGCAAGCGGCTGCAAACACAACTGCGGCGCAGGGGCGCATCTCAGGCGGATATGGAGGCAGCCGAAGAAGCACTCGATCCCGACATTTTAACCATCGGATTTGCGCGCCGCTTCGCGACTTACAAACGCGCCACTCTTCTTCTCCGGGATAAGAACCGGCTTGCCGATATTCTCAATGACCCCAAGCGGCCGGTGCAAGTCATTTACGCCGGCAAGGCTCATCCCCGCGACGACGCCGGCAAGGAGCTAATCCAGCAGATTGTTTCGCTCTGCCGCGAACCGCAGTTCCGCCGCCGCCTGGTTTTTCTTGAAGATTATGACCTGAGCATAGCCCGTTACCTGGTTCAGGGCGTCGATGTCTGGTTGAACACGCCGCTGCGGCCCAACGAAGCGAGTGGTACCAGCGGCATGAAAGCGCTCGCCAACGGCGTGCTGAACCTGAGCACTCTGGACGGTTGGTGGGACGAAGCCGCCCATTTGTGCGGCGTCGATTCCCCCCATCCGGCAGGCTGGTCGATTGGCCAGGGTGAAACCTATGACGATCGCAACTATCAAGACCAGGTGGAAGGGGAAGCACTATACGATATTCTCGAACGGGATGTGATCCCGGCCTTCTACGAGCGGCGAGCCGACGGGCTGCCGCGCCGGTGGATTTCAATCATGAAGGCCTCCATCGGCTGCCTGTGCCCCGGCTTTAACACCAACCGGATGGTGCGCGAATACACCGAGCGGTTCTATTTGCCCGTGCATGCCGATTATCAACGGCTGGCTGCCGGCGGCGCCGCCCTGGCCAGATCACTCTCCGGCTACATGGCGCGGATTCGCGAATATTGGCCTCAAGTCGGCATCGAAATGCTGGACGCGCGCCTGCCCGCGGAAATACAAATGGGCGAGCGGGCGCGCTTCCAGGCGCGAGTCCGGCCGGGTCCGTTAACGCCTGAAGATCTCACGGTTGAATTATATGCGGGACGGCTCAATGCGGACGGCGAAATCTTGGATCCGGTAATTACCGCGATGAAACCTGCCGAGCTTAGGAAAGGTCTTATTCTATATGAGGTGGAAGCCTATCCCTGTCGTAGCAGCGGAAGGCACGGATATACGGCACGCATTCTGCCCCGGCACCCGGGCCTGCGGCACCCGTTCGTGCCCGGCTTGATAAAATGGGCGGATTAGAAACACCGCCATTTTTCCGGTCAGGTCGATTCGCGGGTAATCAAAACATCTCGGTGCGCCAAAGGTCATGCAGGTGCACGACGCCAATAACCGCCCGCCCTCCGTCAATGACGACCAAGCTGGTAATTTTCATCTCCTCCATCTTAGCCAGCGCCACGGTGGCGAGTTCGTGTTCCCCGATCGTCTTGGGTTGCCGGGTCATCACCTGCCCTGCGGTGAGCTTCAGCGGCTCGGAAGATCTCTGCAACAAGCGCCGCAGATCCCCGTCCGAGATCACTCCCATCAGCAGGCCGCTGTCGCCGACCACCGTGGTCATGCCCAGACTTTTGCGGGACATCTCATAAATAACATCGGGCATGGGAGTTGATTCGAGGACCCGCGGAATCGATTCGCCGCGATGCATCAGCTCTCCGATCCGCAGAAGCTTCTTGCCGATGCTGCCGGCGGGGTGGATCGACGCGAAGTCTTCCCGGTCGAATCCTTTTCTTTCCATCAAAGCGATGGCCAGCGCATCCCCCATTGCCAGCGCCGCCGCCGTGCTTGCGGTGGGCGCCAAACCGAAGGGACAAGCTTCTTCCGCTACCCCCACGTCCAGGAATACATCAGAATATCGGGCGAGCGTGGATTCGCGCTCCCCGGTCATCGAGATGACCGGCAGCGCCAGTCGTTTCGCCGCGTTTAAAATCTGGAGGATTTCGGATGTCTCGCCGCTCTTGGAAATTGCCAGGATGAGATCCTCCCGGGAAAGCAAACCGACGTCGCCATGAAGAGCATCGGCCGCATGCAGGAAAATCGCCGGCGAGCCGGTGCTGCTGAGGGTTGCTGCCACCTTTTGGCAGATGATCCCCGACTTTCCCAGGCCGGTGACAGCGATTTTCCCTTTGCAGGCCGCGGCCAGATCTACGGCGCGCTGAAAGGATTCGCCCACGCGCCGCGCGAGGTTGCGGATGGCTTCCGCTTCGGCCTCCAACACGCGGATCGCCGTCGCCAGCGAATGGGAAACAGCCGGCCGGCTCATGAATGTCTCCGAAGCGAATTGCGGATGTTCAAAATGTCCTCCACCAAACGCGGGAACAATTTCAGATCCAGCGCGTTTGGGCCGTCGGAAAGAGCGCTGGCGGGGTCGTCATGTACTTCGAAAAAAAAACCGTCCACGCCGATCGCGGCTCCCGCCCGGGCCAGAAAGGGGATGAACCGCGCATCCCCTCCGGACCGGTCCCCTCGGCCGCCCGGCGCCTGAACACTGTGAGTAACATCAAAAACCACCGGCTGGCCGAATTCGCGCATAATCACAAAGGAACGAAAATCCACCACCAAGTTATTGTATCCGAAACAGGTCCCTCGCTCAGTTAAAAGGATATTGTCATTGCCGGCCGCACGCGCCTTTTCCAACACCTTGTGCATTTCTTGAGGCGACAGAAACTGGCCCTTTTTCAGGTTAATGCAGCGTCCCGTCGCGGCGGCCGCTTGCACCAAATCGGTCTGGCGGCACAAAAAAGCCGGGATTTGAATCACGTCCAAGACCTCGGCGGCGGCAGTCACCTGGGATTTTTCGTGGACATCGCTGAGAACGGGAAGGCCGCTGGCCTTGCGCGTTTTTTCAAGAATGCGCAGACCCTCTGTGATCCCGGGCCCGCGGAAGGAATTCGCGGACGTCCGGTTCGCCTTGTCATATGACGCTTTGAAGATCAAATCGATCGTCAGCCGTTCGGCAAACCGCGCCAGCCGCTCAGCCATCCTCAAGCAATGCCTCTCGCTTTCGATGACACAGGGACCGGCAATAAAAAAAGGCCGCTGTTTTTGGCCGATCCAATGAGATCCGATTTTCACGGAAACCATGAGGAACTTAGCTCCCTTCGCTCGCCAACTTTAGGGGCTAAGGGGTCAAGGGGTCAAGGGCAAAGGGAATAAATGCTCAGCGCGCATTTCTCTCCAGATTTCGGCTGCGGCGGCGCACCCGGGCATGCACTGTTGCATTGCGCTCCCCGTGCTCCTCGGCGATGTATCTGCGAGGACGGCTCTGGAGAGCCGTCCTCGGGCGGTCAGAAATTGATCAGCTCGACCTCGCGCGTATCCTTGACATACCGCTGATTGGTCTGCGGATAGCAATATTGTTTGCCTTCGAAGTTTCGCAAAACGATTTCCTTCTCGTCGAACCTGACCACGTAATCCGGCATGAGGGGAATCTTACCCCCGCCGCCCGGGGCGTCGATGACGAACTGCGGCACGGCGAACCCGGTCGTGTATCCCCTTAACGCTTGCATGATTTTCAGTCCGGTTTCGACGCAGGTGCGGAAATGATTTGTACCCCGCGTGAGATCCGCCTGGTAAAGATAGTAGGGGCGCACGCGCATCATCAAGAGCTTGTGCATCAATTCCTTTAAAATCTCCGGATCGTCATTAACGCCTTTCATCAGAACCGTCTGGCAACCCAGCGGGATTCCCGCGTTTGCGAGCCGCTCACATGCCTCCTTTGATTGCGCGGTAATCTCGCGCGGATGGTTGAAATGAGTATTGAGGTAAATGGGATGATACTTTCGGAGCATGTCACAGAGGGCGTCGGTGATCCGGCTCGGCATCACGCAGGGGAACCTCGATCCGAGGCGTATAATTTCCACGTGGCGGATCGCTCTGAGACTGGCGATGATACGTTCGAGCTTGCGGTCGCTGATCATCAGTGGGTCTCCGCCGGACAGCAGGACATCACGCACTTCCGTGTGGCTGCGGATATAGTCGATGCCCATGGCGATGGTTTTATCGGAGATCGCACTGGTCTGTCCGACCATCCTTTTGCGCGTGCAGAAACGGCAGTACATCGGGCAGCGGTCGGTCACCAGCAGGAGGACGCGGTCGGGGTATCGATGGGTCAAGCGCGGAACCGGGCTGTCTTCCTCCTCGTGCAGCGGGTCCTCGGGGGAACCTTCGTCCCGCAGTTCTTTTTTTGAAGCCACTGCCTGCGTCCATATGGGGTCGCCTATTTCCCTGATCAGGCCGTAGTATTACCTGGGTATTCGCATCGGATACACGCTGCAGACCGCATTGATTTCCCCAGCATCGGCCTCGTAATCCCGGGCGATCATTTCACCCTTAGTGATGCTGTTTCGCAAGTCAATCGTCCACTGCTCCATCTGTTCCATGTGCGGGCTTGTCTCCTTATCAGGAAAACCTCTTCATCAAAATCAGCTTGTCGTCGCCCACGTCGTAGAAATCTCTTATGCGAACGATTTCCCGGTAGCCGAGGCGGCGATAAAATTCGACGGCGCCGGCATAGGAGGT
>JBBISO010000157.1:0-7468 GCA_037441325.1 Acidobacteriota bacterium
CGGCGTGTATATTTTTTCGTGAATAATTAATCTCGAGCAAGCCGAGCATTTCTGGCCTTGATAACCATAGGCGCTGACAATCGTAGCGGCGAGCGCAGCGGAAACATCGGCATCTTCATCCACAATAATAAAGTCCTTGCCGCCCATTTCCGCCACCACCCGCTTGATCCAAATTTGTCCCGCTCGCGGGCGGGCCGCCTCTTCAACAATATGCAGGCCGACTTCCTTGGAACCTGTAAATGAGATGAAACGGATCCGGGGGTGCTCGACAAGAGTATTGCCGGCTACTGCGCCGCTCCCGGTCACGAAATTTACCACGCCCGGAGGCAAACCAGCCTCCTCCAGAATACGAACGAAAAAAGCTCCGACTGCCGGCGTGTCCGAAGACGGCTTCAGCACGACCGTATTGCCGGCGACCAGTGCGGCCGTTGTCATTCCAACTAGGATGGCACAGGGAAAGTTCCAGGGAGGGATCACGGCACCGACGCCAAGAGGGATATAGTGCAGTTCGTTGGCCTCGCCCTTGAATGGAGTCAGGGGCTGGGGACCGGCATAGCGAAGCGCCTCACGGCCGTAAAATTCACAAAAGTCGATGGCTTCAGCCGTATCCGCATCGGCTTCCACCCAGGTTTTGCCCGCTTCCAAAATCATCCATGCATTATTTTCGCACCGCCTGGCCCGCAAAAGAGCCGCCGCGCGAAAAAGCACTTCGGCTCTCTCGGCCGCCGGCACTCTTTTCCATTTTTGAAAAGCCCGCTCCGCGACCTCGATAGCCCTAACCGCCTGTTCCGGAGCCGCGCTCTGGAAAACACCCACAACCTCTGACTTCCGGCTGGGATTGATCGACTTGAAAATTTTATCGGACTTCAAACGCTCCCCGCCAATGATCAGATCATGCTCTTGTCCCAACTGGGAACGCACAAGCCCCAGCGCTTCCTCCTGCCTTCCGCGATTTGAATCCTGACTGAAATCCAACACCGGCTCGTTCCTGAATTCCGTTAGCATGCGTCCTCCCTTCGATTAGGGCCACAGATTCTAACAGATCGGCACAGGTAAAAGCACTGGCTCTCCGGAGGCCGCTCTGGATCAATCGTGCCAGAGCCATCTCGGATATAGGCCTTCACTTGGACTTGCTGGTTGTGGTTGTAGGGGCGACCGGCCGGTCGCCCCTACGTGATTTGCCGGGTTTCGCGACAGAAACCGGCTAGAATGAATGCCAACCCCGGATCGGTTTCGCCCTTTCTGCCCCCCGCATAGCCAGGATGGATTGATGCCGCTTTAATCTCCTGCTATCCTGATAGTCTGATTACAGCTCAAATTCCAAAGGAGAAGATCCAATGAACTCAGCTAAAATTTTCGGATTGATGGTTTGCGTTCTACTTGCTGTCTCGAGCTTCGCGCAGGGAAATAGAGGGAAGGCCGAGTTACAGACGGATTCCGGCAGTATCACCGTCGATTACGGCCGCCCCGCGCTCAAGGGCCGTGATATGCTGTCCCAGTTGCAGGTCGGCCAATTCTGGAGAATGGGTATGAATCAGGCAACCGTTTTCACCACGCCGGTCGACCTTGTCTTCGGATCCGTCAAGATTCCCAAAGGAGCTTACAGCCTGTGGCTGAAACTGGTGGCTCCGGAAAAATATGAGATGGCATTCAACACACAGACCGGCCAATGGGGAATGCAGCATGATGTTTCCAAGGACGCGTTCCATGTTCCGTTCCAAAAGCAAACCGCGGCCGGCCCGGTGGAGGTTTTTGCCATCGACCTGAAAAGCGCGCCTAAAGGCGGAGTGTTTACGATGAGTTGGGGGACCACCATGCTCTCGGCTGAATTCCAGTTCGCGAAATGATCCCCTGACTCTACGAGGGGACAAATCGAAGTACTGGTGTTCGAAAATACAATGACGCTTGCGCCGGGCGCAGCGGCCTTGGATGCCAGAAACTGGGCCGCAGGCGATCCGGGGACATCGTCGAGGCGAACGACAACGCATCGGTGTCCGGCAGAGTTCGCTTCCCCCGCAACTACCATCAATTTTCACTGCGGCGGCAAAAGCGCGCATGTCGGCCGCGTTGCGCTCGTGACAGACGAGTCCGGAGATCCGTTCCCACAGGCTTGCGGCCTTGCTGTAAACTCATACCTGTAAGACGAGACATCACGGAGGCAATCGATGTATCCCGAGGAAAACCTCTATAGTAAAGATCATGAATGGATCTTGATACAGGACAACGTTGGGACCGTCGGAATCACAGACTATGCCCAACATGAGCTGGGAGATGTTGTTTACGTCGATCTCCCGGAGGTCGGAGATACCTTCGAAGCCGGCGAGCCTTTCGGCTCGGTGGAATCGGTTAAAGCAGTCTCCGCGGTTTTTTGCCCCGTAGGCGGCGAGGTCATTGAAGTCAATTCAAAACTTGAGGAGAGCCCGGACCTGATCAATGTATCGCCGTATCAGAAGGCCTGGATGATCAAAGTTCGCCTTAACAACCCCGAAGAGCTCAAGGAGCTTCTCAGCGCTGAAGAGTACGAAGAGTATCTTCAGGAACTGGCCGGCAGCTGAAAAAGAGATTCTGCATCGGCAGTAAACCGATTGTCGGGGAATGTTTGTCAACCTGCTGCTGCGGATCAGTCGACGGATTGACTGCGGATGGGTGTCATCCCAAAATATATGCATCAAGCTCATAATTCAAAACGACGGAATAGCGCCAAAGAGGTCCATTAAATATGGCGGAGACAAAGGAAGCACAAGAGAAAAAAAGAGGCGCTTGGGGAAAAGCTGCCAAGGTTTCCCTAGGTGTCCTCGGAGGATTGTCGCTGCTGATGGGATACATCAGCGCGGCAGGAATGAAGGAGTCGGAACGCGAGGTTGAAGCACGCAAACCCATCGATGATTTTTTTGCCGCCCTCAATGCCCGCAATGTAGAAGCCTGCAGAAAAACGCTGCATTATCCGCACATTCAGATTGCAGGGAACGAATTAGGCATACTGAATGATCCGGAATCCTTCCAAATCGATTTTGCATTGCTGGCAAACGAAGGCTGGACTTATAGCACATTGGATTCTTGCGAGATGAGGCAAAGTTGCGACGAGAAGGTTCATTTTGAGGTGCAACTCAGCATGCATAAAGCAAACGATGCCCGGTATGCGACCTATCAAGCGCTTTGGATCGTCACGAAAAAGGACGAAACCTGGGGCATCCAGTGCCGCTCTATCTTCCCCAGCAGTATCCGATCCTAATGGGGACAGTATAACCAGGCACCGAGGGTAGGTACCGAGGGTAGGCGATCGGAATATGAAACGGTGCGGATGGGGATGCAGACAATCAAACGCGTTCTATTGGCCGGCGGCGGCACGGCAGGCCATGTGAATCCGGCTCTGGCCATCGGTTCGGCTTTCGCTTCTTCGGAAACGCGTTTGTTGTTCGTGGGCGTCCGGGGAAAAGTCGAAGAGGAAGTCGTGCCCCGCGAGGGCATTCCAATCCGATTTGTGCGCGCCTCGGGATTCCCGGCCGGGCTCTCCGCCGATCTGGCCGTTTTCCTTCTGAACCTGTTCATCGGAACGATTCAATCCCTGGCCATTCTCCTCGGTTTCCGTCCGGATATCATCGTCGGAACCGGCGGCTATGCTTCTGCGCCAGTCGTCATGGCCGCATCCCTTCTGCGCAAAATCCGTTTGATCAAATCGCGCATTTACATTCATGAACAGAACGCCGTACCGGGAAAACTAAACCGGCTGATGGGCCGTTTTGTGCACCAAGTACTGGTCACCTTTCCGGAAACTCTTTCCTACTTTCCCCGAAACGGGATTCTGGCAGGATACCCGCTGCGCAGGCGAATCTCCAGAGTGAGGCGTGAAGAAGCTCGACAAAAGCTTGATTTCATAATTCCTGAGGGGCGCAAGGTCGTTTTGGTTTTCGGGGGCTCCCAGGGTTCGCGCACCATAAATCACGCTCTGGTCGACGCCTTGGGCCATCTCCTTGCTCATCGGGATCAGCTGTATATCATCCACGGGGTCGGGCTTTTCAAGAGCCGTGAATACAACGCCCTTAAGGATACGGAGGCACGGCTCCGCCGGATTTACAGCGAAGAGCGGCTTAAGTGCATTGAGGGCTTCTACACCTATCGCCCGTATTTTCACAACATCGAACTGGTGTACGCGGTGAGCGACCTTGTTGTGGCTCGCGCGGGAGCCGGGACGCTCAACGAGATTTCCGTGATGGGCCTGCCGGCCCTCCTTATTCCGAAGCCGAATTTGCCGGGCGATCACCAGGTGATGAACGCCCGCGCCACGGAGATGGCCGGTGGGGCCGAAATTCTTTACGAGCAGGTTGCTCCTGCAAACGGCAAGCTCTCCGAATGGATCGAGGGGAAAATCCTGGCGGAACGTATTCTCGCCTTGCTGCAAGATGATTCCCGTTTGCGTGAAATGAGCCTGCGCAGCCGCTCTTTTCTCAATACGGATGCGCTCGGCCGAATCGAGCGCCGCATCCGGGGAATCGGCGCAGAGTCCGAGCAAAATGCCCGTCCTTCGATCCAGGCCACTGATGCGGCCTCCCTTCCGGGGAATGCCGAATTGCTGGCGCTGCTTGAAAGAGCTTTTGAGGAACAGCCAACAGCCTATAAACCGGAAAACGTCATATCCCAACCGCAGGACCTTGAGTATTTCAAAAACCGGGCGAGCGCCCTCCTGATTCATCCCCAATGGCAGCAGCGAAATCTCGGCGTCAAGCTGCTGGGATTGCTTCATGCCAGGAAAAGAATTCCCGCCTTGGCGGCGCTTTTTTGCGACCGGGAGCCTGTTTCGTTATTCAAACGGCTGCTGGGCGGCGATTTCGTTCAGGTCGGCTTCATAAGGCGCAATATCATCACCGCGTTTGTCCGGCTGAATGAATGCTCTCCTGAAGTTGAAAAATCGCTTCTTTTGGGCCTCGAGGACCCCTATTATGAAGTCAGGGCGGAAGCGGCGCGGGCCGCGGCTTGTTACAGCGCCCGGCTTTCATCCCGGGAGCCTTTCATTGCCGGGCTGCTGAAATTATTGGCGAGCCCGGTGATCGATGTCGCCGCGGCTGCCGCGGAAGCGTTGGGAAAGCTGGGAGGAGAACATGACGCCCTGCCGGTTCTCCTCTCCATGTGGAATTCCAAGTTCTGGAAAGTGCGGGCAGCGGTGCTGCGCGGCATCTTTTATTTGGTGGACCGAGCGGAAGTGACCCATCTGGAATTGCTCGAAAAACAGGTGCCTAGATTTGTTTTGACATCAACGGATTTTACGCCCCGGTTCGAGATCAAATCCGCCTACCAAGAACTCATGGAAGCCGTTTCCAGGAGTAAAAAAGCGGGGAATGCGCAATGATCTATTTCATTGGGAAATACCTCCACCCGAATTTTGAGTTTTTCTCCTTTCTCCGGCTTGTGGACTATATCTCAGCAAGATCCATCGGAGCCGCGCTGACCGCCATTCTCTTAACGCTGTTCTTCACTCCCATTTTCATCCGCTACCTGCAGCGCAACGGCTTTGTAGATCAAGCGCGAGCCACCGGCATTGCTGCCGCCTCCGACAAAGCGGGAACACCCGCGATGGGAGGAGCGGTGATGGCAGGATGCGTGCTCATCTCTTGTCTGCTCTGGTGTAATCTCGCCAATCCTTTTCTGCTGATAGTCCTGCTGGGAATGATTTGGTTCGGTTTCATAGGGCTTCTGGACGATCTGGCCAAAATGCGTGCAAGGTCTGGAGACCGGGGCCTCTCGGAGCCTAAGAAGCTCCTGTTGCAGGCGGTTTTCGCAGCCGCTTTGGCCCTCCTTCTGATAAGCCCTTTTTCGCCGCTTCCCTCAAGCCAAATTGGAGCTTTTTATATTCCTTTCCTGAAATCTCCGGTGTTTGATTCCGTCTGGTTCTATTTCCCCATCATGTTTTTTTTCGTGCTTGTGGTCGGCAACTCGGTGAACATCACCGACGGCCTTGACGGGCTGGCTATCGTGCCGTCCGTTTTCGTAGTGGGAGTGCTCGGAGTATTTGGGTATCTTCTGGGAAACGCGATTTGGGCGCGATATTTGAATTACCCGTTTCTGCCCGGCACCGGAGAACTTGCCATTTTCTGTTCAGCCTTTGCCGGGGCCGGGATCGGGTTTCTCTGGTTTAACGCCTATCCGGCGCAGGTTTTTATGGGCGATACCGGCTCCCTGGCAATCGGCGGGTGCATGGCCGTTCTTTCGATCGTTTTAAAGCAGGAAGCGCTGTTTTTGATTCTCGGCGGGCTTTTTGCGGCTGAGGCGGCAAGCTCGCAGATCCAGGATAAGATCGGGATCCGTTGGCTGGGAAGGCGCATTTTCCTGCGCGCTCCTCTCCACCATCAAATGCAACACAAGGGTCTCGCGGAAACAAAGGTCGTCATCAGGCTTTGGATCGCTTCAGGCATTCTGGCGCTGGCCGCGCTGGCCACAATCAAGCTGCGCTGAGTTTCCGTCTCCTATTCGCTTTCCGCTTCACGCATAGGGAGCTGAGGTAATTTAAGAGCTATATGCGCCCAAAAAGCAAACCGCAAAGACCTTCTCCAAGAAAAAGGGATGCTTTGAGGTCTTGGTCTTCGTGGTTGGAGGGAGCGTTTTAAAAAATGGGTTGGAAACACCCTCCGGACCGACGTATCTGAAAGCATAGGCAATAGAAGTAGTTCCCAAATCACCTAATAGGGAGCAATTTTTTAAAATCGTGGATACAGCCCCTGACTATCCCGAGGAAATTCCATCGAGCCGCAGGAGCTCGAGCTGGAATGCCGTTCATGTGGGGTCAGGCATCCTTCTCAGCCGAATCATCGGCCTGTTCCGGGAGCGCCTGTTTGCGCACTACTTCGGAAACTCCGCTGCGGCAGACGCCTTTCGGGCTGCGCTTAAAATCCCGAATTTGCTCCAGAATTTATTCGGGGAAGGCGCTCTGTCCTCTTCCTTTATACCGGTCTACGCAACCCTCCTGGCATCGGGAAGAAAGGATGAGGCCGGGCGGGTCGCTCGAGTGATCGGCTCGATCCTAGCCCTTGCCATGTCCATTCTCGTTTTAGCCGGAATCCTCGTGACTCCATATCTGGTTGACCTCATCGCTCCGGGATTCAATGGCATCAAGAGGGATTTTACCATCCGGATGGTGAGGATTTTGTTCCCGGGCGTCGGAATCCTTGTGCTTTCAGCCTGGTGCCTTGGCATTTTGAACAGCCATCGGCATTTTTTCCTGCCTTATGCTGCTCCCGTCCTTTGGAATTTGGCCATGATCGGAGCTCTGGCCGGCTTCGGCGGCAGATTTCAGTCGTATCCGCTCGCGGAGATCGTAGCCTGGGGATCGGTAATCGGGAGCATGCTACAGTTTGGAGTTCAATTGCCGGCTGTGCTTCGGCTGGCCGGCCGCATGCGCTTTCAAGTCGAGATCTCGTCTTCGAACATCAGGACTGTCATCCGAAATTTCTTCCCCGGTGTCGCCGGCCGGGGCGTC
>JBBISO010000158.1:0-527 GCA_037441325.1 Acidobacteriota bacterium
AACATATCCGCAAAGAATAAACTGATCGCGGGAACATGGATTAATGTGCCGTCCCGCGGTGTTGCTGCCAAACGGGCGTCTGCACCCAAACAGGCTGCTTCCGCGCAGAAGCCATCGGCCGCAGCTGCCCGCCAACCGGGAACCAAAGGAGTGAACCAAACTTCGGCGCAAAATCGGAACTCAGGCCGGATTGACTCCTCAGAGGCGCAAATAAATACCGGACGGACGGACAAGAACAATTCCGCCCTGAGGAGGAAACCGGGGGATAAAGCCGCAACAAAACAGGGTGCCTCCAAAACAAATTAGGCGCCAGAACATTTCGAGGCATTCGATCGTATTAAGAGAAGTCGGAGGTCTTTTTTCTTGGCAATTTTGTGACTGCGATGATGAACCAGTCTGAGCGCTATCGGCCCGATGATTCACCGGCCGCGGGAAAGCAAGCAGAGTCAAGGCGCCTCTTTACTGCGGTGTGGGAAGCATTCTGCATCGCGGTGGATTCCATATGGACGCACAAGCTGCGGTCGGTG
>JBBISO010000158.1:537-7449 GCA_037441325.1 Acidobacteriota bacterium
TTGGGAATCATTATCGGCGTTGCTTCCGTGGTTACGGTCGGAGGCGCCATTGCCGGATTGGGCTCCTATGTATCTGATCGGATCATCTCTTCCTTCGGGAGCAATACATTCGTTGTGGCCCGCATTGCCAGAGTCAACATTTCGAACGAGGATTATGAAAAGCTGATAAAGCGGAACAAAAGCATTTATCCGGAGGACATGCGGGCGGTTGAGGATAGGTGCGATGGATGCGCGGCGATATCTCCTTCGATGGGCAGCACGGAGGACGCCAAGAGGGGCAATCGTACCTTTTATGATGCCAGCGTCACCGGGGTCAGCGCGGATTTGCCCAAGATCCAAGAAATGGACCTGGCGGAAGGGCGCTTCCTTTCGAGTTTCGATGTCTTCCATGCCCAGCGCTACGCCGTCATCGGGGCGGATATCCGCGACGAGCTGTTCGGATCCTCCGGCGCCGTGGGCAAGGAAATCAAACTGGGCGGCGAAGACTATACCGTGATCGGCGTCGAAGTGCGCAACGGCAGCATATTGAGCCAGTCCCTGGATAACAGGATCTATATTCCGTATACGGCTTTTTTGAAGAAGTACGGGCTCCGCCGGTCCATTCAGTTCCGCGTGAAAGCTCCCTCGGATGCGGCTCTGGAATCAACCCAGGACGAGGTGCGGCAAATACTGCGCGCGCGCCATAAGCTCAGGCCGAGCCAGGAAGACGATTTTGACATTCTCGCCAGCAACGCACTTCAGGAGGCAGTCGGCCAGATTACTTCGGCGATCGCGACGGTTATCACTCCCATCACCCTTATCTCGTTGGTAGTCGGCGGCATTGTGGTCATGAACATCATGCTGGTGACCGTAACCGAGAGAACCGTGGAAATAGGGATGCGCAAGGCCGTGGGGGCGAAGCGGAGTGACATTCTCCTGCAGTTTCTGATTGAATCGACCTTGCTGGCTTCGCTCGGAGGAGTCATCGGCATTTTGGTCGCTTATGGATTGGGCCTGATAATCACCACCGCCACGCCGGTCCCCATGGATATCACGATCGGTTATATTCTGATTGCGATATTGACCTCGGGGGGCATTGGTGTGATTTCAGGTCTCTATCCGGCGTACCGGGCATCAAAGCTCAGTCCAATCGTGGCGCTTTCCAGGGAGTAATAAACGGCGGCAGCTGCCGCCGTTTTCCGAGACCAGGCATATATGATCAACTACAGCGAAAATTTGTCGATGGCCCTGGAAAACATTATGGTCCATAAGTTCCGAGCTTTCCTGACCGTTTTAGGGATCATCGTGGGCATTTTGACCGTTGTCGTCGTCGCTTCGATCCTGACCGGCATGAGGCAGAGCATCGTTACTCAGCTGGAAGATTACGGTACCAATAACATCTACGCGTTTCACCTCAGCGTCATGCAACTCGGGCGCCGTTCTCGGGAGGAAATGAAGCGCAAACCATTGACGGTCGAGGACGCTCACGCCGTCAAGGCACAATGCCCTTCGGTGCGCGACGTGACCTGGGAAGCAATCCCCTTTAGAACGCGCGCTAGAATCCAGCACAGCGGAAAAAGCCTGCGCAGCTCCAATTTCGTGGGCGTTCCGGCCAATTATCTGAGCGTCGTTACCATGAAGCTGGCTAAGGGGAGGTTTTTTACCGAAACCGAAGATGCGCACCGGATGCCGGTCGTCATTCTGGGAGCCGATGCGGCCGAGGCAATGTTTGCGGAGGCGGATCCTATCGGAAAACAAGTGCTTATCCAGGACCACCCTTTCAGGGTCCTGGGCGTGATGGAGAAGAGCAAGTCGGGGTTTATAAGCAGCAATACCGACAGCATCGTGCTCATTCCTTACCGCACCTTTCATAGAATCATGCCCTGGGAAGACATACGCGTCCTCTGCATTCAGGCCCATCAGGGCCGGCGTTCCGGAGCCATGGACGAGATCGAAAGCCTTTTGCGCCGGCGCCGCGCCGTCAAGCCGTCGGAGCCCAACAACTTCGACTTAACGACGGCCGACCGCATCATCCAGCAGCTCGATTCGATTACGGCAACGGTCGGATTGATCGCCATCGCGATTTCGAGTGTCGGCCTGCTGGTCGGCGGCATCGGTGTCATGAATATTATGCTTGTATCCGTCACCGAGAGGACCCGGGAGATCGGAGTGCGGAAGGCCATCGGCGCCACGAAGCGGGACATTGTTTTGCAATTTCTTTTTGAAGCCATGACGCTGACGGGAGTCGGAGGGATTTTCGGCATAATCCTGGCAGTGGCTGCAAGCTATATAATTATGGCCTTCTTGCCCTCACTGCCTGCCTCCATTCCCATGTGGGCCGTCCTTACGGGGCTGAGCGTGTCGATTGCAGTCGGGCTGATCTTCGGCGTGTGGCCGGCGCGCAAGGCTGCCCAACTGGACCCCATCGAAGCCCTCCGCTACGAATGATGACCTGAGTCCCGTCCGGTCAGCCCGCATTTCTTGCAGGTTTTCTATTGCGGCGGCACCTCCGGGCATGACTGCTGCATTTCGCTGCCCGTGAGGACGGCTCTCCGGAGCCGTCCTGGGCGGGTCTGGAGACCCGCCCCACATGTTGCGCGCCTTGTTTCCACGCCCGTCTGCCACGCCTGGCTACGAAGCCTTGCGAGAAATGCGGGCTAAAGGTAAACTCCAACTCTCAAAGAGGCTCAACTGACATTCTTCGACAAGGAGATCTAATGCTGCCGGTAAAAATAATGCCATGCCTCGACATGAAAAACGGCCGCGTGGTGAAGGGGATTCACTTCGCGGGTTTGGTCGATGCGGGCGATCCTGTGGGAAACGCTTCCTTTTACCAACAGGAAGGCGCCGATGAACTTGCCATGCTCGACATCGCCGCCACGCTCGAAAACCGGAAAACGCGCCTCGAGTGGGTGAGAAAAGTTTCCTCTGTCATTCATATGCCTTTGACCGTGGGCGGCGGCATTTCCGAGTTAAATGATATAGACGTGCTCCTCGAGGCCGGAGCCGACAAAGTATCCATGAACAGCGCCGCTGTAAGGCGTCCGGCGCTGATCAGCGAAGCGGCAAAGAAATTCGGGTCCAAGTGCATTACGGTCGCTATTGACGCGCGCCGCAACAATAGTATGTCTTCAGGGTTTGAACTGGTAATCTCGGGAGGCACCCAGCCGGTCGGAAAAGATGCGGTGGATTGGGCAAAGCAATGTGAAACACTGGGCGCCGGAATCATCCTGCCTACCAGCATGGATGAGGATGGCACCAGGGCCGGATATGATCTGAAGTTTACGCGGGCTATCGCCGATGCCGTCAATCTGCCGGTTGTCGCTTCAGGGGGCGCCGGGAAGCTTCAGGATTTCCTGGATGCCGTTGTTCAGGGGAAAGCGAGTGTCCTTTTGGCGGCCTCCGTTTTCCATTTCCGGCTGCTAAGCATAAGACAAGTCAAAGAATTCCTGCGGGAGAATGGCACCCCGGTATTTCTGGACGATAGGGATTAATGGCAAAGGGAGAAATAGCCAGATTGCGAGTGCTATTTGCCGGATGCAGCCGACCTGAAATTGTATGAAACTTCGGCCCTTTCCGGTCGTCTGATTATTATAGAAAGTTAGGGGAAGCTCAAAGCCGGCTTTACAATATGAATCGGGGTTGGATTTTGACATTTGAAGGAGGGAAATTATGAGGCTTTTCACCGCTTGGGTGTGCGTTTTTTTTGCCCTGCCTTTTGTTGCATCACAGCCAGCAGCGCAGGACAGGTCCGGTGATCGCCTTCTCCTCGATATTGCCGATCCGGCGCAAAGCGCGCCGATGAGCAGTCCGATCTCCCCTTCCAGCGCAGCCAATATCGGCGCCGGATCTTCTTCCGTACCGGTTTCCGCCGGTTCACAAGGATACTATGGAGGAGGCTCTTCATATGCGGCCGCGGCGACCAATCTCAGCAGAACTTCCTTCGGAACGTTCAGTGCCTATTATAGCTGGACTAACTACTACTCCTTTTTGTCCAGGACTTACCATATGGATCCGAGCTACTTTTCCCGTTTTTATCGCAATACCGAACCTTTGATTACTCCGGAAATACTTAAACTGACATTACGCGGCTCCATGCGGCTGAGCTCGGAGATGCTGGATTCGATCGATGAGCTGGAAGCGATGCTAAGAGATGCCCAGTCTGGAAAGAAAATCGACAAACCGGCGCTGCGGGAAAAGTCAAAAAGCATTCGGGCGCTTGCGAAAAAGATCAGGAGCAACCAGACGCTCGCGCACATCGACCTCCGGAAGGAAAGAGATCTCTGCAAAGAAGACCGGAAAGGTGATACTCCCGATTTGGAGGCTTTAAACAAAATGCGCGCAATGGCAGTCGACATTGACCGTCAGTTGAGGAACTTATACAGTCAGCCTACCACGGCGACCGTTTCCGTTGAAGATTATAGCCAGCCCTCTCTCGAATCTCTGGCCAAAGGCATTGAGAAGATCTGCAAATCAATCGAGCACTCTACCAAGCGACTGTAGAAGATCCGGAGAGCAAACCCAGACCTCCCGGCGGCCTTCCGCCGCAGCCTAATGCTGCCAACGCCAAAAATTCGCTGCTTTTTTTGTTTAATCTGATTCATATTTCAATAGAAAATCCTCGGATCAAAGAAAGGAGGACGCCTGTGGAGCAAACCATTCGATTCAGGCTGAATAACCGTCCGGTGTCTGTCGCCACCGATGGTGCGAGAGCGCTTCTCTGGGTGCTGCGCGCGGATCTGGGGCTGACCGGCACCAAGTTCGGCTGCGGACTCAATCAATGCGGAGCATGCACCGTCATCATTAACAAAGAGGCCGTACGGTCCTGCCAATACCCGGTCAGGAATGTTTCGGGTAAGGAGGTCCTCACGATAGAAGGTCTGGCCGAGAAAGAAAAACTCCATCCGCTGCAGAAGGCATTCATGGAGTTCGGCGCCGTCCAATGCGGTTTCTGCACGCCGGGAATGATTCTTCAGGGCTATAGCCTGCTGCTTAAAAACGCAAGGCCGAGCCGTGCCCAAATTATCGAGCATATGGATCGGAACCTATGCCGCTGCAGCACCTACTCGCGCATTGTGGAGGCGATCCTGGCGGCCGGATCCGAGCTGAGAGGAGGGAAATCCTAATGACAAATCAAGAAGCACTTCTTGATCGCAGAGAGTTCGTGAAGCTTATCGGCCCGGGTCTCTATATATTGATTTCGGCTGAGGATTTCATTTTTGGCCAGCAGCCGGGCGCCGGCGGATACCCTGAGGATTTCAACGCATACCTGCGGATCGGCGAGGACGGGCGGGTCACCTGCTATGTCGGCAAAATCGAGATGGGCCAGGGTATCATCGCTTCCCTGGCGCAGATGCTCGCGGAGGAACTGGAAGTTGCTTACGATTCCGTGGCCATGGTCATGGGCGATACGAAACTGTGTCCATGGGATGCAGGCACTAACGGTTCCCGGAGCATAAAAAACTTCGGTCCGGTTTTGCGGGCGGCAGGTGCGGAAGCGCGCGAGGTGCTGCTCCAATTGGCGGCCGAATATCTCAGAGTTGAACAAGAGCGACTGATTGTAAATGATGGAATCATCAGCGACAAATCGGATCCACAAAAGCGCGTTGCCTACGGATTATTGACTAAGGGCAAAACCATCGAGCGGCGTTTGCCCCGGAAGCCTTCTCTGAAACCCCCATTGGCTTTTAAAGTCTGCGGGAAATCCCTGCCCCGCGCCGACTTTCTTGACAAGGTGACCGGAAGAGCGCAATTCGCCGGAGACATCCGACTTCCCGGCATGCTTCATGGAAAAGTACTCAGGCCTCCGGCGCACGGAGCCAAATTGAAAATGGTTGATGTTTCGGCTGCGAAAGAAACAACGGATGCGCGCGTACTCCAGGATGGGGACTTCATCGCCGTGGTTCATCCTCTTCCGGACATGGCCGCGAAGGCTCTGTCCCGAATAAAAGCAGAATATGAATTACCGGAAGCAAAGGTTGACGACCAGACCATTTACCAGCAGCTAATGAAAACGCCGGCCAAAGACAACATTATTGAACAGAAGGGCGATCCGGCGGAAGGCATCCGGTCGGCCAGGCTCACATTTGAGGAAAGCTATTTCACGCCGTATGTCGCTCATGCACCGGCTGAGACCCACAGCGCCGTAGCCCATGTGGAAAAAGAGAGCGCAACCATCTGGGTCGGTACCCAGCGGCCTTTCGGTGCGAATGGGGAAATCGCCAGGGCGATAGGTTTAACTGCCGATAGGGTGCGGGTGATCACGCCTTATGTCGGCGGAGGATTCGGCGGAAAGAGCCAGGTTGGACAAGCGGTACAGGCCGCACGTATCTCAAAAATGGCCGGGTGCCCCATTCAGGTAATCTGGTCGCGCGAAGAGGAGTTTTTCTACGACACCTTTCAACCGGCTGCGGCCGTGAAGATAAGTTCCGGACTGGATGAATTCAATCGAATCGTTTTTTGGGAATATCATGTGTTCTTTGCCGGCGAAAGAAGCTCCCAGAACATTTATCATGTGCCGCACTTGAAAACAGTCTCCCGGGGCAGCGGGTTCGGCGGCGGGGGCCCGCACCCCTTCGGCACGGGCGCCTGGCGCGGGCCAGGAAGCAACACGAATATTTTCGCCCGCGAATCCCATATTGACACAATGGCGGCAAAGGCCGGGATGGATCCTCTTGAATTCCGGCGCAAGAACCTTGCCGACAATCGAATGATACGCGTGGTTGAAGCGGCAGCCGAAAAGTTCGGCTGGAAACCGGGTAAGTCGCCCAGCGGCCGCGGGCAGGGTATGGTGTGCCTGGACTACCTTGGAACCTACGTGGCCGCGATGGCGCAGATCAGATTTGACAAACAAAGCAGCGGTATTCAGGTCGAGCGCGTTGTTCATGCCCAGGATATGGGGCCAGTGATTAATCCCGAGGGCGCGCGTATGCA
>JBBISO010000159.1:0-4722 GCA_037441325.1 Acidobacteriota bacterium
ATTTCAAGACAAATTATCTCGGTTACCGAGTTAATCACATGGCGCGCTTCCGAAGGGTCAATGTGTTCCACCGGTTCTCCATGTTTCAACGCTTGGGCCTGGCTAAATCCAAGGTTGAACTCCTTTTGCAAAAACTCCGTGTACTGATGTCCCCCGACTCCCACATCCCTTGTGAATAGAAAGTCGGTTCCCGAGACAATATTGATGGTCATCGTGCGGGCGCCGATATCCAGCAATGCCACCGTGTTTTTGCCGGCCGGCTGGTAGTTGAATTCGTAGGCGTTCTGGAGAGCGAAGGCATCCACATCCACCAGCACCGGAACCTTGCCGGCCATTTTGATGACGCTGGTATAGTCCGTGATTTTGTCTTTCTTAACGGCGACCAGCAGAATATCCAGGTTCCCCGTGCCGACGTTTTCACCGAGAACCTGGTAGTCCAAATTAACGTCGCCGATATCGAAGGGAATGTACTGCTCGGCTTCCCAGCGGATGGATTCGGCGAGATCCTCCTCGCTTTGTACCGGCAGAGAGATTTTCTTCACAATCACCGAATGGCCGGAAATTGAGGTGGTGACTCGACTGTTTGTGATGCCTTGCTGGGCGAAAATCCGACTGATCGCATCGGAAACAGGTACTTTGGAAATGATCACTCCATCGACAATGCAGTCCGGGGAGAGTTCCTCAATACCGAGGCTGACCAGCTCGAAGCCCCCTTTGCGGACGGGGCGGAGCTCGGCGGCCTTCAGCGTGCTGGAGCCGATATCCAGACCCACGGCTTGCTTGTTGCGATTAAGAAGACTTAGCATAGTGTTGTGCTCGGGTTAGCAATTCATACCAATGGCGTTTGGGGAAAACGTTCATCTCCTGACTCAGGGAAAGCGTACGGCTTTCGGGAAACATGGCCGCGCCGATGCGGACCGTCCGTTACCCTTATCGTTCTATTGGCCGATCCGGTTGCGATTTTTTTATTTTGTTTTTTTGGCGATTCCCATTACCGATACTCCGGATCATGATTTGCTCATCGGCATCAGCTCGGCTTCACATAAGGAATTCGGCGCTTCCATCCGATGTCTGGAATGTTTCGTTTCCGGGCCGCTTATTTTAAAAAAAGAAATAGGGGGACAGGCTACGCAATCCCCGAATTCGTCGAGGGTGGAGTGGCCTTTGTGGTTGAACCCGGGAACGGCGCAGCCGCTCCCCATGTTGTTTTCAGAGCGCAGCTCGGACTGCCGTGAGAAAACGCCGTAAACAGCGCTGCCAATTCCTCTTGACAGTCTGCATTGTCTTGGATAGCTTAAGTGGTTATTCTGCTTGACAGTTGACTGAGGGAGAAAGCAGTAATGAGGAGTTATATACCCCACAAGGAGGAAATTCGCAGGCGTTGGCACGTGATCGATGCTGAGGGGCAGATCCTTGGGAGGCTCGCAACCCGGGCGGCGCGGCTATTGACGGGAAAAGACAAGCCGATCTATACGCCTTTTCTCGATACCGGAGATCATGTCATCATTATTAATGCCGAGAAAATAAAGCTTACCGGCAATAAGCTGAAGGATAAGCTGTATCGTCATCATACGGGCTACCCCGGAGGCTTGCGCGAAACGGCCGCAGGGGTCCTGCTGTCCAAAGATCCCGGCAAATTGGTTCGCGAAGCCGTAATCGGTATGCTGCCCAAGACAAAGCTGGGGCGGGCGATGAGGAAAAAGCTCAAAATATATACGGGGCCAACGCATCCGCATCAGGCGCAACAGCCCACACCGCTGGCCGGTTAATCCGGTCTTTTGACGGAAGCGATCTTTACGTAAAGCATGAGCTGATTTTAGAACTATATTTGCTTTAAGAGCAAACCGCAAAGACCTCCAAGAAAAAGAGATGCTTTGGGGTCTAGGAGAAGGTCTTCGTGGTCGGAGGGAGAATCACCCCAAATGGGTTGGAAACACCTTCTGGACCAGCGCATCTGAAAGCATAAGCATTAGAAGCAGTTCTTAAATCACCTAAAAGCATAACAAATTGCGTCAAGCTAAGGAGTTGAATGGCGACAGTCGAATACTACGGAACGGGAAAAAGGAAGAGCTCCACAGCTCGAGTGCGTCTTTTGCCCGGAGCAGGCCAGATGATGGTCAACAAGCGGGATCTAAACGCGTATTTTAAGAATGAGGCTCAGCGTACTCTGGTCCGCTACCCGCTGGCGGTAACAGACAATCTGGACAAATTCGATATGCGTGCCACCGTCAACGGCGGCGGCACTTCCGGGCAGGCAGGCGCCATCCGGCTGGGAATTGCCAAAGCGCTGCTGCAATTCAACGCGGAATTGCGCCCGAAACTGAAACGAGCAGGGCTGCTCAGCCGCGACTCCCGCATCAAGGAACGGAAGAAATACGGTCAGAAAGGGGCTCGCAAGAGATTCCAATTCTCTAAACGATAGCTTGAGGAGGTTCTATTTGGTTTCAATAACCATTAAGCAATTGCTGGAGGCGGGGGTCCATTTCGGCCACCAGACGAAGCGCTGGAATCCGAAGATGAAAGAGTACATCTTCGGCGAGAGAAACGGAATTTACATAATCGATTTGCAGAAGAGCCTCAGGCTTTTCAAGAACGCAATTCAATTTATCTATGAACTCGGGGCCCAGGGGAAGACGCTCTTGTTTTTGGGCACCAAGCGCCAAGCCCAGGAGGCAATCCAGGAAGCGGCGCAGCGCACCTCGATGTTTTATGTCAACCAGAGGTGGCTGGGCGGACTCCTTACAAATTTTGTTACGATCCAAAAAAGCATCAAAAGGTTCCGCGAGTTGGAAGCCATGCGCAGCAACGGGCAATATGATCTTTTCTCAAAAAAGGAAATCGCCCGTTACGAGCGCGAGCGCAAAAAGCTTGAGAAAAACCTTTCAGGCATCAAAGACATGACCAGCCTGCCGGACGCGCTTTTCATCATCGATATCAAGCTGGAAGCAATCGCCGTCAAAGAAGCCGCGAAACTTGGAATACCCATCATCGGCGTGGCGGACACCAATTGCGATCCGGATGAAATCGATTACATCATCCCGGGCAATGATGACGCGTTGCGCGCCATCCGCCTGATCACGGATACCATGGCCCAGGCTTATCTGGAGGGCAGAGCGGCATATGAAGCTCTGCAGAAGGAACAGGCCGAGCAGATGGAAAAGCAGCGGCAGCTGCAAGCGCAGCAGGCGGCGGCCAGAGCGGCTGCGGCTGAATCTGCTGCCCGCAGAGCTGCCGAGAGCAAGGAGGCCGCGGAGCCCGGAGCGCCGGCAGGCGAGGCGGCGGCTCCTTCGCGGGAACCCGCGGCGAAACCAAAAACAACAGTTCGCAAGGCACTTCAGAGAAAAGCTAAGACAAGAAAGCCCGAGCCGGCGGCTTCAGCGGACGCGTCCGCGGTTCCAAGCGCCGCGGATGAGCCGTCGAACATACCGGAGGCAGCGGGAGCTCAGCCGGAAGAACGGAAGCTCACCGGCGGCTAGCCGGCGTATCGCGCCATTTTTACCCCACGGCACAATCTTCCGATTGTCCGGATTCGCAGAAAATCGAAGTTGCAGAAGAAGGCGTGTCCTGGATTGACACGCGCGCCTGCCGGTGTGGGAAAGACAAAACCAGGAGGAATGCAATGGCCGTTTCCGCAGAAGTGGTAAAGGAACTCAGGGAAAAAACCGGGGTCGGTTTCATGGAGTGCAAAAGCGCTCTCCAGGAGGCCAACGGAAACATCGAGGCTGCCGTAACGATACTCCGCAAAAGAGGGCTTGCGTCTTTGGCCAAAAAGGCCGGCCGCGAGACTAAGGATGGTTTGATCGGCAGCTATGTTCACCACGGGAAAATCGGAGTTATGGTTGAGGTCAATTGCGAAACCGACTTCGTGGCCCGAAATCCGGAGTTCCAAGCGCTGGTGAAGGACATCGCGATGCAGATCGCGGCCAGCGATCCGCGTTTCATCCGCAAAGAGGATGTCACGGAAGACATTTTGGCCGGCGAACGCGAGATCTACCGAGAACAGGCCAGGGCGGCCGGCAAACCTGAGAATGTTTTGGATCGGATCATCGAAGGACGGATGTCCAAATACTATTCGGAAGCATGCCTGTTGGAGCAGCCTTATGTGAAGGATCCTTCGATCACCGTGCGGGATCATATCGCCGCGCATATCCAGAAAATCGGAGAAAACATTCAAGTCCGGCGTTTTGTCCGATATAGACTTGGTGAATAACGGCGCCGCCTGCTTGTGGGGGTACGCACCCGGAACAGCGCCTGGTATTGTCGGCGAGTGATTTCGAAGGAGGCCTCATGGAAGCAAATCATCCCAAGACAAAACCCCGATTCAGGCGCGTTCTGCTCAAACTGAGCGGTGAAGCTCTCATGGGCGGCCAAGGCTTCGGCGTGGACCCGGCCATGGCGTCCCGCATCGCGGAGGAAATTGCCGAATTGCATGCGGTCGGAGTTCAAGTCGCCGCAACGGTCGGCGGCGGCAACATTATCCGAGGGATCTCGGTAAGCGCGGCCGGGATGGACCGCGTCGGCGGCGACCACATGGGGATGCTGGCGACCGTGATCAACGCCCTGGCGCTCCAGAACGCCCTCGAAAAGCGCGGCGTTTTCACCCGCGTTCAATCGGCAATTGAGATGAAGGAAGTCGCCGAACCCTTCATCCGCCGCCGGGCGATCCGGCATCTCGAGAAGGGCAGAGTGCAGGCGAATTTTTCCAAGCGATGGCTGGATGAC
>JBBISO010000159.1:4756-7405 GCA_037441325.1 Acidobacteriota bacterium
GTGCCGAGGTGATTCTCAAGGCAACCAAGGTTGACGGCATTTACGATTCGGATCCCATGGGCAACCCTTCCGCCAAGCTCCTCAAGAAACTCACTTACCGGGAGGTCCTGGAAAAGAACCTGCGCGTTATGGATGCCGCGGCAATTGCTCTCTGCATGGAGAATAAGCTTCCTATTGTGGTTTTCAACCTTCTCCGCCGCGGTAACATCAAGGCAGCGGTTCTGAGCCCAAAGGTCGGCTCGATCATCGAAGCCTAAATCCCTGCCCGCCGGCTGCGATCGGGCGACACTAAAGGAGGAAAGAACCCAATGATTTCAAAAATAATCGACGCCGCCAAGAAGAGCATGGACAAGTGTGTCGATGATATGCGGCAAAGCCTGGCCACTATTCGAACAGGGCGCGCTTCGGTCAGTATTCTCGATCATATTCAGGCGAATTATTACGGCACCTCCACTCCCCTGAATCAAATGACTTCTCTGTCGACCCCGGACCCGACATTAATCGTCATCCAGCCGTGGGATCCGTCGACTATTTCGGCGATCGAAAAGGCCATTCTGGCTTCCGACCTCGGCCTGACCCCGACGAATGACGGGAAGGTAGTCCGCCTGCCCATCCCTCCCTTGACTCAGGAAAGGCGCAAGCAACTGGCCAAGTCCGTCGGACATATTGGCGAGCAGCATAAAGTAGCGGTGCGCCAAGCCCGGCATGAGGCGAATGATCAGCTTAAGGCCCTTCTCAAGGATAAGGAAATCTCCGAGGACGAACAGAAGGATGCCCTCAAGAAGGTTCAGGATTTGACCGACAGCGCGATTGAGAAGATAGAGGATCTCCGGCAGAAAAAGGAAGCCGAGATTCTGGAAATTTGATGATTGCAGGCGACCGGGGGGTTTTCCGGCGGAAGTCGGCGGAACGGAATAGCTATTGCCGGGATATGCGGATTCGGTTGCTATAGCCGGCGGGGGAAAAACCGAAACATCCGATCGCGATTGCCGTATTCCTGCCGGTCATTCCTGCTGTCATTGGAGTTGTGCGGCCACGGAATCGGAAGACAGGGACGATGGTGCCGGCGGAGTGCGACCAATGCATTTTATGATTGCAGCGGAAGCTTGTAAGGCGGGCCGGCTTCGAGTATTATGACGCCTTCCCAAAAGGGTCACGAGAATGATGATTGCAGCAACTCAAATAAAGCGCGGCATGACCATCAAGCTCGATGGAGAGCTGTACCGTGTCTTCTCGTTTCAACATATCACGCCCGGAAATTGGCGAGGCATGGTGCAAACCAAACTGAAATCTATCAAATCGGGAGCCATTATCGAGCACCGCTTCCGATCCGAAGACCGAATAGAACAGGCTTACCTGGAAACCCATGAAGTGGAATACCTTTATTCCGACGGTTCAAACTATTATTTCATGAACACCGAAAGCTTTGAGCAATTCCATCTGCCCGCCGATCTGCTCGAGGACACCATCCCTTTCATGACCCCGAACATCAAACTGCAGATAGAATTCTATGAAGGGAAGCCCATCGGAGTCGAGCTGCCCTCTTCGGTGGAACTTAGGGTCGTTTCAACCGAACCGGCGCTGCGCGGCGCCACCGTGAGCAATGTCAACAAACCGGCCACCATGGAGACCGGACTCGTCATCCAGGTGCCGCCTTTCATTAATGAGGGTGAGCTTATCCGTGTCGACACAAGCGACGGCAAATACCTGGAGCGCGTAAAAGCCTGATGCGGATTTCACGCGCGCGGATTTTTCATTTCGAAGATGGGGTATTTGCGCTGGGCTGGTTGATTTTCCAGCAACGATTTTTCTTTATATAAAGCCCGCATTTCTCACCAGGTTTCATAGCGAGGCGGCACAAACGGGCGTGGACGCAAGGCGCGCGCCTTGTGCGGGCGGGTCTCCAACCCGCCCGAGGATGGCTCGGGAGAAGCCGTCCTCACAGGGAGCGCAACGCGGTGGACATGCCCGGATGTGCCGCCGCAGGAGAAATCTTGTGGGAAATGCGTGATAACTGAACACGCATTTATTGCTTTCAGCTCACGTGTCTGATATTTTCACGGCTTGGCATTCTCCCGGGATGATCCGAACCGATGAGAGAATTAACTCAAACCCTCCGCCTGTCCCCCAGCGAAATCCCAAACCGGGTTTACGGCGTGGAGAGCTGGGGCGGGGGATACTTTGGGGTCAGCGAGCAAGGCTGCCTGACCGTTCATCCGACGCGCAATCCGCTGTTGGGGGTGGAGATAATTTCGCTGATCAATACCCTTCTGCAACGTAAAGTCACTCCGCCCTTCCTTCTCCGTTTCCCGCAGATTCTGGACACCCAAATCAAGGAACTGCACGAGGCGTTCCGCAATTCCATCGCGGAATTCAACTACGGGGCGCGCCATCGGGGGGTGTTCCCGATGAAGGTGAACCAGAAGAGAAGTGTGGTCGAGCGCTTGATGGCGGCAGGGCATCGATATGAATATGGCCTGGAAGTCGGGACCAAAGCGGAATTGGCATCGGCCCTCACCCTTTCTATTCATCCCAACGCCCTGTTGATCTGCAACGGGGTGAAAGACCGCCGCTATCTTGAGTGGGCCATGTTGTCCTCCAAGATCGGCAAAAATCCCATTCTGGTGATGGAAGAAGTCTCCGACCTGA
>JBBISO010000160.1:0-4648 GCA_037441325.1 Acidobacteriota bacterium
CAACTACATCCGCAACTCCGTCAAAATGGTCATGGACGCGTATGACGGAAAAGTCGACCTATATGTTTCCGACCCGGAGGATCCAATCATCAAGGTTTACCAAAATATTTTCCCGGGCGTCTTTAGTCCAATGGCGGAAATTCCCGCCGATCTTCGGAATCACTTGCGATACCCGGAAGACATTTTCCGGGTCCAGACCCATATCTATGCCACTTACCACATGACGTCTCCTCATGTGTTTTACAACAAAGAAGACTTATGGCAGATTCCGGTTCTTCAAACCCGTGGCGGCGAGAGTCCCATGTCTCCTTACTACACGATCATGCGGCTGCCGAGTGAGAAGAAGGAGGAATTCATTCTGATGCTCCCGTTCACGCCGAACAGAAAAGACAATCTATCCGCGTGGATGGTGGCGCGGAGCGATGGTGAGGATTACGGCAAACTGGTGGTGTATCGTTTCCCCAAACAAAAACTGATTTACGGACCCAGGCAAATCGTCGCCCGCATCAATCAGGATGCGGAGATCTCGAGACAGATTTCCTTGTGGGATCAGAGGGGATCCCAGGTGATCCAGGGGAATTTGCTGGTCATTCCGATCGAGGAGGGGCTGATCTATGTTCGGCCGCTGTATCTGCGAGCGGAGGCCGGCAAGATTCCCGAGCTGAAGCGCGTGATCGTCGCCTACGAAAACCAGATCGCAATGGAAGAGACCCTGGAGGCTTCTCTCGAGCGGATATTTAAAACTGCATTGCCGGCGGTGCAAAGGATGGCGGGAGTCCCGTCGCCGCCGCTCGGCGAGGCGGGAACTGCTGTCTTGTCCGGCATGGCGGACCTCATTCAACAGGCGGGCGCTGCTTACGACCGCGCCCTTCAAGCGCAGCGCCAGGGTGATTGGGCAAAATACGGAGAGGAAACTCGCAAATTGGGGGTCATCCTCCAGGATCTTAACCGATCCCGGGGAGCCCCGGCTCCCATGGTGCCCTAAGGAGGCTGCTTAATGGCCGGGACACAATCTTTTGACGTCACCACCGGATGCGATTTGCAGGAAGTGGACAATGCCGTCAACCAGGCCGTGAAGGAAATCCGGCAGCGTTACGATTTTAAGGGTTTGGACGTGAGCATTGATTTCAGGCGCACGGAGAATAAATTGGTTATACGCGCCCCGGACGAATTCAAGCTGCGCGCGATGTGGGAAGTAATGCAGGAAAAAATGGTGCGGCGCCAGGTCCCGCTGAAAAACCTGCAGCAAAACAAAGCGCAGCCTGCGGCCGGAGGCACGGTCATGCAGGAAGTGAATCTGCAGCAGGGGATTCCGATTGAGACGGCGCGGGAAATCGTTAAACTAATAAAAGGACTGAAAATCAAAAAGGTCCAGGCGGAAATTCAGGGAGATCAATTGCGCGTTTCGTCGCCGTCCCGGGACGACCTGCAATCGGTCATTTGCCGCCTCAAGGAAGCGGATTTCGGCGTGGAGCTGAAGTTCGGCAATTACCGGAGCAACTGAGCGGAAAGCGCGGATTACGAGGGGCAAACGGCCAACGACAAAGCCGGCTGGAGGTTTTTGTCTTCTGTGAACAGCCCGTGCTTTTCATCGCGGCCCCCGAACCCGATGTGAACGGACCTGCATATCCGGCCTATGATCGAAGTCGAGGGGCTGACAAGAGTTTACCATTCTCTAAAGGCGGTGGATGGCCTTTCATTCCGGGTGGAGTCCGGTGAAGTTCTCGGACTCGTGGGCCCGAACGGAGCGGGGAAAACGACCGCGCTGCGCTGCATCGCCGGGATTATTCCGCCGACGCGCGGCGACATCCGCATCAACGGCTATTCGATTCTGAAAGATTCCCTTGCCGCAAAGCGCCATGTCGGTTTCATGCCGGACGAGCCCCGGCTGTTCGAACACTTGTCGGTGGATGAGCATCTGCAATTCACCGCCCGGATTTACGGGGTGGAAAATTTTGCAGCAAAGGCGAGGATCCTGCTGGATGAGCTGGAGCTCTCGAGCCAGAAAGATTCGTTGCCCGGCGAGCTTTCCCGCGGCATGAAGCAGAAGCTGGTGATCGCCTGCGGGTTGCTTCATTCGCCCGAAAATCTGATTTTTGACGAGCCGTTGACCGGCCTGGATCCGCAGGGAATGCGGCGCATGAAAGGGACAATTCTGGCCAGAGCGCGTGCCGGCGCTGCAGTTATCGTGAGCTCCCACTTGCTTCACATGGTCGAAGAAATTTGCAGCCGGATTCTCATTTTGAAAGCAGGCAGGAAAATAATTTATGGCTCCCTTGAGGAAATCTCCCGAAACCGAGTGGAAACGGAAGGCGATCTTAATCTGGAGGATATTTTCCTTCGCGTCACCGGCAATTCAGGCGGTGAGAGATCCTGAAAATGACGCGCGCTTTGCATTTCCTTCTGACCCGCGGCTTCAAGAATCGTCTTCTGCTCCGCCTGAATAGGCTGCGGCGCCCCAAGTATCTTATCTCGATCCTAGTCGGCCTGGTGTTTTTGTCCTTGGTGTTTTTCCAGCCCTTTTACCCGGACCTATCGGCACTTGCATCCTTTGCGGCGGATACGCAGTCGGCGGAAGCTGTCCAGTCCGGGTTCGCGCTGTTGCTTTTTGGCGCGGTCGTTTTCTATTGGTTGTTTGCCGGCGAGCGGAACGAGCTTTTCGGCGAGGCTGAAACCCAGTGGCTTTTCCCGGCTCCGATTTCCCGGCGCGCGCTGCTGCACTACCATATGGCCAAAGCTCAGATAGGGATTATGTTCGGAACCATCCTGTCGGCCTTGGTTTTCGGGCGGAGCTTCGCGATCCCGAGTGCCGGATTTTTTGTCGCTGGAATTTGGATTGTTTACTTTTTCCTCTATCTCTGCCGGGTCGCGGTTATTCTACTCAAAAAAGCCTTGATCGAGCGCGGCACGCAGGATTTAAAACTTAAGGCCTGGGTGTTGGGATTCATCGCGCTTGCAGGCTGTGCCGCCGCTGCGTGGATGAGATGGGTTGATCATGAAGCCATGGGGCTGCGGGATCCGGCTCCGGCAGGCCCGGCGGCATGGTTTTTGAACATTACCGGGTCGGGGCCGGCGTATTATTTGCTGGTACCGTTCCGCATGATGGTGCGCCCGATTTTCGCCTGCGATTATTCTCAATTTGCGCTGTGCCTGGGTCCCGCCCTTGGCATCCTGGTTTTCATTTATGGATGGATTCAGTATAGCAAGACGGATCTTGGGAAGACGCTCAGGAGCGGGATCGCAAAACGCGGGCGCCGAATGAAAGAAAGGCAAGGCTTCCGATCGCGGCGGCCACCCTTCCCGCTGGCAGCGAAAGGGGAGCCATTCGTGGCTTTGTATTGGAAGAATCTGATTCTTTCGGGCGGGCTCGATTTGCACCTGACGTTGGCGGCGCTTGCCGCCTCTGTGCTGATATCCATTCTGCTCGCGTCTGCTTCGGTGGATGACGCCCTTATGATCATCGGCGCCGCCGCGGCGGCTCTTGCAGGCTTTCTGACGCTGTTGGGCCCCATATTGTTCCGGGAGGATTTGCGGACCGATTTGAAAAATATCGATTTGCTGAAGACTTACCCGATTCCAGGTTGGGGGATCGTGCTGGGGGAAGCTCTGGGGCCGGCGACGGTTCTTGCGATCCTGGAATGGGAGCTGTCGTTGCTCGCGGCCGCTGCGCTGCCAAGTTTCGGGAATATTCCGTGGCAGGTTTCCGATCGCATTTTTTGGGTGCTCGCGGCCGCTATGCTTATGCCCTTAATGAGCTTTCTGGGAGTTCTGGTTCAGAATGCCGCAGTGTTGCTTCTGCCAAGTTGGGTCCAACTGGGAAGGGAACACCCGCAGGGAGTCGAAGCCATGGGGCAGCGCCTGATAACTTCCGCTGCGACGCTTTTCTTACTACTGGTCGCGGCCTTGCTGCCGGCGGCACTGTTTTTCGCCGTGATGCAGGCCGGCTACCCGATGCTGGGAACCGCCGTTCTCCCTTTGGCGTCTCTGCCCGCTGCCATGGTACTGCTGTTGGAGGCAGGCGCGGCAATATCCTGGCTTGGGCGGATATACGACAGATTCGATGCCGCGTATGAATAATTCGCGATTGGGAACAACGGATCTTCAATCTGGACCCAATTCCGGACGGATCGCTTCGATCTGTTTTCGAACCCCGGGCGATTGGTTCGCGTCAGGGTGCAGGGCAAGAAACTGCTCCAAAACCCGGGCTGTGGAAGCGAAATCCTTCCCGCGCAGGTAGATATCGGCCAGAGGCAGTTGCGGAAATGAAAAATGGCCGGGATCCAGAGAAACAGCCGTTTTCAGGAATCCTTCCGCCTCTGCGAACCGGCCGAGGTAAAAATAATTCAACCCCAGCTGCGAATGCGCCAGCGCGTCGTCGGGCATGGTTTGAACTGCGGCCATGTTGAGAGGCAGGGCATCGTTCAATTTTCCTTGCAGCAGCAGGATGCCGCCCAGATTGACCGTTGACGGGTAGTAATGCGAATCATGCTTTAGCGCCTCCTGAAAATATCTCTCAGCCTGATTGAGGTCCCCCGCTTTATAGGCTAAAGTTCCCAGAAAATTCCAGGCTTCGATAAATTGCGGATAAATCTCCACTGCCTTTTTCAGGTGCGCGGCCGCAGCCGCGCCGGCGCTTCTGCCGAGCGCA
>JBBISO010000160.1:4658-7220 GCA_037441325.1 Acidobacteriota bacterium
TTCTGCGCTTTCGCGAATTCCTTCAAGGCGTTTTGAGGGATGGAGAGCTGGGTCGAGGACACCTGCTGCAAAATTCTGCTCTCGAGATTGGGCTGGAATTCCACTTCGACAAAAATTCTTTTTCGGGAATCGGCCAGACTGGGGCTTACTGTGACGGTTTTTTTATGCTGGCCGGAGCGTGGCAGGTAAACGGTCAGCGTAAAGAGATCCGGCTGCAGGTTTTTAAATTTGAATTGTCCGGAGGCATCGGCTTGGGTACGAGCGACAAAAGGAATTTTCGTCCCCTCAAGCAAAACCTGAGGCAGAGCATTTCTGAAATGCTTTCGCTCCTTCTGTTTGATTTTTCCGATCAGCTGATATCCCGGGTCCTCCGCACCCGCGCCGCCGTTGAGCGCGGAGGTCAGTGAAAAGAGCAGAATCAGGCCGAATTTTAATCTATCCATTTTAGTATTGCCCCTCAATCGCATCCGGCGGCGGCCATAGATTTTCCGGATCCCGGATGTCAAATCACGGAGCTGAAATTTCAGATTCCGGATCAGGATTGATTGCCTTGCTTCATTGCCCGATTGATTCTCTCGGGCGTCATGGGCATCTGGAAAAGCCGGATGCCTGCCAGATCGTAAATCGCGTTCGCAATGGCAGCGCCGACCGGGCAGATGGCCGGTTCGCCGCCTCCTTGCGCGGCCAACTCGTCATTCTTGACCAGGATGGTTTCGATTTCCGGCAGCCATGAGAAACGGGGCAGGCGGTAATTGTGAAAATTATCCGTAAATATCCGGCCGCCTTTAAAGTCGATGTCTTCCGACAAGCTGTATCCCAAGCCCATCGTGATGCAGCCTTCCATCTGCATCTTCGCTCCTTCCGGATTGATCACAATGCCCATGTCCTGCACAGCGACGATCCTCTTGACAAGAACTTTCCCTTTGTCCATCCGAATCTCCGCGATCTCCGCCACGTAAGCACCGGCATCGATAGCGCAAGCGATCCCGCAACCGCGGCCGCTCGGAGCGGCGGCGCTCTTATAACCGAAGTTCTGGGCGGCGATTTCCAGAACCCGGCGCATCCTCGGATCGGAAGTGTTCTTCAGGCGAAATTCCAGCGGATCGCTTTTCAGTTTGGCGGCCATGATGTCGATTTGCGATTCCCGGGCGAAAACGTTGATGTTGGCTCCGGGCGCGCGCCACGCACCGGTCCCGAAGGGATGCACCTTGGTCGTATCCCCCATCCAGCTGCCGTAGGTGCTCATGAGGTTATTCGGGACTGCATAAAATTGCTCGGCGCTTCTCGAGCCGGCATAATACACGTGGTAATCCCACAGGCAGATTTTTCCGGCGTTGTCGATGCCCGATCGAATCCTCACAACTGCCGCCGGCCGAAAGAAATCATAAAAAAACTCTTCCGCGCGGCTGTAAGAGACCTGAACCGGTTTCCCGCTGATCTTGGCCAGTCTCGCAGCTTCCACCGCCTGCGGAGCGGAGTTCTTGCCGCCGAATCCGCCTCCGACATAAGGAGTGATGACTCGGACGTTTTGCGGGGTGAAATTCAACGCTCTCGCGATTTCCTGCTGATTGGGGAAAGGCGTCTGGGTTGAGATCCAGACGGTCATTTTACCGTTTTCAAGTTTGGCGCATGCCGTATGCGTCTCAATGGAAGCATGGGCGCCGTAACCATTGAGGTATTTCTCTTCAAAGATTGTAACGGCGGCTTTTTCGCCCGTCGCGAGATCGCCTTTGCGTTCTCTTTGCTGCGGTTTGGGAGCGGCCTGGACGATGTGGTCGAATATTGTTTCATTGTCCAGGGTCGACGCGGGTACGTCAAAATCGGCTTTGATGGCGGCGAGAGCCTTTTCGGCCGCTTCAGGATCGGGGTGAAGGACTGCGATCAATCCTTCTTCCTTTACGACCTGCACGCCCGGCATTTTTTCAGCCGCCGACGTGTCTACGCTTTTCAAGACGGCTCCGTGAGCGGAAGGGCGGAGAATTTTGGCGTATAGCATGTCCGGAAACCGGAAGTCGCCTGCAAACTGTGCTTTCCCAGTCACTTTGGCTTCGGCATCCAGGCGTATGGGGGACTTGCCGATAACGGTGAATTCGGACGGGGATTTGATTATGGCCTTTTGGTCCAGCTTGCGGGTAATTTTCCGGCCGCCGGCCAGTTGCGCGAAAGTTACTTGCCGATTCGCAGCGGATCCGGCGTAAATAACGCCATTTCGAATGCTCAATTGTGATTTGGGGGTCTTCAAGTGTTGCAGCCAGTTCCAGCAAAATGGCCCTTGCCTCGGCCGCAGCCGATCGGAGAGCGGCGCCGTAAACGCGGATGGACATGGAGCCGAAGGTCCCCATATCCCACGGACACAAATCGGTGTCCCCCATGATCATATGGATGGATTCCAGGGAAACCCCGAGTTCATCTGCTGCCATTTGAGCAAGCGCGGTTGTGTTGCTCTGGCCAAGTTCGGCTTTTCCGGAAAAAACGGTTACCTTGCCGTCCTCCCCGATTCTGAGGTAAGCGTTGAGATCAGATGCAGCGCCCATCGGCCCGCCCATTCCCGGGGCACCTTGG
>JBBISO010000161.1:0-7176 GCA_037441325.1 Acidobacteriota bacterium
ACAGCATGGCCATAAGCTCGGAGCTTACCGCAATGCCGAACTTGGACTGCATCAGGTATCCATCCATTTTGCCGCCGATACCGATGATGATATTTCTGAGACACTGGGCGCAGAAGTCGATAATCCAGCCGAACTCTATTCTGGCGGGGTCGACATCGAGCCGGCGTAAGCCGCGTTTGGCCAACTCGGCATCATCATAGTTGCGCTCATGCTGCATTCTGGCATTGAGGGCTACCATGGCCAGATTATGGGCGTTCATAATGTCATTGATGTCGCCGGTAAGGCCCAGAGAAAACTCGGTCATGGGGATGAGCAGGGCGTTGCCGCCGCCGGCAGCGGTTCCTTTGACATTCATGGTGGGGCCGCCGGAGGGCTGCCGAAGCACTCCGCCGACGTTCTTTTTGCGTTTTCCCATGCCTTCAATTAGGCCTATCGAAGTGGTGCTTTTGCCTTCGCCCAGCGGGGTAGGGGTGATGGCGGTTACCTCGACATACTTGCCGTCCGGTTTGTTCTTGAGGCGGTCAATGATCTTGAGAAAGTCGAGCTTGGCAATCCTGCCATAGGGCATGAGTTCATCCCTATTAAGACCCAATTTCTCGCGCCACTCTTCGGGTGTGGGCATGTTCTTTTCCGCTTCTTCCGCAATCTGCCAGTCCTTCAATTTTGTGGCATCATAAGCCATGGGCTGAAAACCTCCTTTTTATTCGTTTTTCAAGTTAAGTTTGAATTTCCAAGTTATTTATTTCTCTCTTCTCTCAGCTGCTTCCACATTATTCTGCCGCAACATGGTGACGGCCACGGGGCCGATGCCGCCGGGAACAAAGATGATTGCCGGCGCCTTTTCCTTAATTCTTTCGAGGTCAGCGCCGCCACAAGGGCGGAATCCCTGCTTCTTGGCTTAATCTTCCGCTCGGTCGGCGCCGACGTCGATGATTACAGCGTCGTCCCCGGTCAAGCAATAGGCAATTGCTTTTCACGGCCGCCGGGGCAAGAATAGCATGGATTGGCGCGGAAAGTGACCTGAATTCGGCAGTCAAAAATTCGCCGTTTTGTATCGGGCCTGGAGCTGAGTTGGAGCCGGTGGAAGCCAGTGTGCCGGCCGCCGCCGCCGCCCACCTGGCGAAAGGAATTTACGCCTGTTTAGAAAACTACCAGGTATGGCTACTACCGATTATGGAAAGTGATGGAGGTGAGAATTCTCTCAAAAACTTGCCGGTAATTGTCGAACTCCTGCTCCGGAGCCACAAACACGAAATACACCAATCCCTCGGGCCGCAACACCGTAATCAGCCAATCCGTTTCGCGCCCGCCTAACGGAGAATCATTGGTGAAGAGTATCGATCGTGCCGCGTGGCCTCCGACGCGGATCTGCCCGTTATCTTTGGCCGGGCGCATGGCAGGATTCGCATTGTTAAGGGATTGAATCAGCTGATTGGTCGCATCGGCCAAATTAGCTCCCGAGCGGCCGGCGGCACGCGGTGTGAATACCGCCATCATTGCCCCATATGCGAGAGCATCTGTTCCGCCGAAGTCGACAATTCCCCCCTCCGGGGCCAGCGTGAACGCTTGCTGCTCTACATAAGCTTTCCAGTTATCCGGGTGGCTGACCCGCACATTCCCGGCATCCACGCCCCGAAATCGATCCGAAGGCCTTGGGGGACGGACGGCCGGACCGGCACCGGAAGGCTGAGTCTGTCCCGAGCCGGCCTTGGGAGCCGGGGGAAGCGATTTTACCAACTTCTGAATGCGGCGGAATTCCTCGCTGTCCGCCATCGCCCGAGAGGAGATCGGGCCGAGTTTGTCGATTTCGGCATGGATCTTTTGTATGCGGTTTTCCGGATTGGGGTGGCTTCTGAAAAAATCCGATCCCCCTCGAGCCCCCAACTTGTCAAAAAAGGTCGCCATGTACCGCGGATCGTAATTGGAATCATACAGGATTTGCGCGCCCATCAAATCGGACTCGCGTTCATCATCACGGGAATATTTCAAGAGGACCGAGTTGACCGTGAAACCGGTCCCAATTTGGGCGAGGATCGCAGCGACGGAGTTGCTCCCCAAAAAGCTTCCCAGAATCGCAAGCGGCATCTGCGCCAGATACTGTTTGCTGGCTTGATTGGTCCCGTGCCGGAGGGCCACATGCCCGATTTCATGACCGATTACTCCGGCCAGCTCGGCCTCATTTGCCGCGGCTTCTACGATGCCGCGGTTGATGTATATAAACCCTCCGGGAAGCGCGAAAGCGTTGATACTGGAATCGTTGACGCATTTGAGCTGGTAAGGGTATTTTTCGCCCGGAGCATTGGCGGCCAGTTTTTTGCCGAGCCTGTCCAGGTAATCGTCGACCTCCCGCAATTTCAGCATCGGGAGTTGCCGTTCGGCGTCCTGCGCGACTTGCCGGCCCAATTCGATATCCTGCTGAGGGGTAAAGAAATTAATGCCGCCCGGCTTCAACTTGGTCCTCTGGCCGAAAGCAGATAAAGCGGCGATAAAGAGAATCATGACAGCCGATACAGTCCGTATGGTTGATTTCATATAGCTGTTCATATTCTTGCCTCCCATACCCTTAGCTCGCATTTCTCACATGATTTCGTAGCGAAGCGGCGCCGATCTGCGTGGATACAAAGGCGCGCAACACGTGGAGCGCGTCTCCAGACCCGCCCGGCGAAATGCAACAGTCATGCCCGGATGTGCCGCCCCAGCAAAAACCTTGTGAGAAATGCGGATTAGCTCGCTCCGCTCACAAACTATATGGGCCGAGGGGCAAAGGGGTCAAGGGGCAAAGGGAACGTTGGCTGTTGTGGATCCTAAAGCAATAAAATAACCGTGGCAACTCATTTAAATGCGGAGAGTCACCTGGTTTGATCGGACAAGTGTATCCTGATCGTGCGCTCTACGCCTTTCCGGAGGACCTTCAGCTCCAGTTGCTTCCCCCAATCCCGATTCCGCAGATAAGCGGCAAGATTCAGCGGGTCGAGGATGGACAGTCCATCCATAGCTAAAATCACATCCCCGGCCAGAACGCCCGCCTTATCGGCCGGCAGATGTTTGGCGACGTCGATAACCAGAAGGCCGGTTTTTCCCGGCATCTGCATGGCATCGGCAAGCGAAGGGGTCAGAAACACGGTATCAAGGCCGACCAGAGGCTGCGGATTGATGATTTTCGGTTCCGAAATCATCGCGGCACTCTGCGGATTGACGGCGCCGGGAATATTAAAGGCCAGCCTGCGCTGGATCGGTTGCGGCCTGCGCGCTTTAATCAAAGAGCTCATGGTCATCGGATTCCCTTGACGGAGTATCTCAAGAACCGCCCTCGATCCTATGGGCGTGTTTTGCACGAGGTGGATGAATTGCCGGGCATCAACAATTTCCTGGCCGTTATACTTGAACAGAAGATCGCCCGCCCTAAGCCCGGCCCTTTCTGCCGGACTGTCCGGCTCCACGCCTTGGAGCGCGATCCCACGGCTTTCCAGCGGTTGCGAATCGGCGAGATACACACCCAGCCAACCCGCGCGGATGTCTCCGCCTTTCCGGAGGATCTTTTGCGCCGAAGAGATTAGCTGAGATATGGGATAGACCAGGCTTCTGAAGCCGCTCGGATCCTGGCTGGCCACAAAACCAAGGACGCGGCGATCCGCCGTGAGAACCGGCAAGCCGATGTCGGGAAACGGCCGATTCACCTTTATCGTCCAGCCCCTCTGCTGCGGGAATCCTTGGCCCGTTCCAACGGAAAGGATTTGCGCTTCCTGAAACTGCGCCGGCCCGCGGCGCCCGATTACCGGCGCCGCCACTGTGGCGCCGTCCTTTATCTCGCAGTCCGTGCAAACCGGCGTTGTTTTGAGGTTACCTCCCAGGAGGCGCACCACCGAAACTCCGCTGCTCTGATCGATGCCGATAAGCTTGCCTTTCCACTTCTGTCCCTCGCCGGCGGTGATTTCAACGCGCAAATCCTGGTCGGATATATCCACCCAATGGTAACCGAGAAAAGTCATGATATGGCTTTTATTATCAAGGACAATTCCCGTTGAAGAGAACACCTGAATGATCACAGGGCTATAGTCCGTAATCCGTCTCCCGTTGATCTCGATATAATCCTTGCCGCCGCGAATTTCGGTAATGAAATTTACTTGGACCAGGGTGGGGTCGCTCCCATATTCCGGAATAAAAAGAAAGCTTGCAGCAGTGGCTCGGCCGGCCCACAAAAAACAAAGGAGCAGGATTTGAACAACGGGGGCGGATAGAATTATTGCTGTGCGTGCCATGGCGGACTCAATGGCTTACATTCCTGATGAAATATTCTTCAGAAGTCTGGCCGAACCGCACGCGGATCGCCTTCGGCAATCGGACCGTCACCGGGCGATCGTTCGGTCCCGGCATAATGTGCTCCACGTAATCCACTTCCAAGCTTTCCATTTCCGCCTGAATGAGGTCTGGGACCAGTTCGCGGTACTTAGTCGAAACCGTCATTTCAGGAGTCTTCTCGGCTTTTACGGGCTTTAACATCATGGGTTGTATGGGTTGTGAATTCGCGCTCGGATTATCCTCCGAATCGGCAATCGCAGGTTTGGCGGCAATGAGGGAAGGCACAGGAGTTCCGGGAGGGGCAGACTGGCGGTAAAAATAAAGCGCTCCAATTCCGATCATAGCAACGCTTAGGACCGCTAATGCCGAATTCCTAAAAAATTGCCGCTCGATGCCGTACACCCAAAATCTCCCGAAAAAAGGAATTCTGGCGTGAGAGCAACGCTTCGCAATTTGACTGAGGACGGCGGATTCGAAGCCTAAAGGGGCTTTGACTTGCTCGAGCTCCCTCGCAATCTGCCTCAAACGCAGCGCATCGGCCATTTCCTTGCCGCAAAAAATGCATTGCTGCGCGTGGCGCTCCATACCGAAACGGGCCCGGAAATCCAGGCCGTCCTGCAGGTAATTTTCCAGACTCTTTTTAAACGTGCGGCAGTCCATACCACTAAGCTACAGGTAACGTTCCAGCTTCCTCTGAAGCAATTCTCTCGCCCGATGAAGCCGAGACTTGATGGTTCCTTCCGAACACTTCAACACCTTAGCGATGGTTTGATAAGGCAGTTCCTGCACTTCTTTCATGATGAAGGCGGTTCGATATTTTTCCGGCAACGACCGAATAGCGTCCCCCACCACCTGATTGCTTTCCTTGCGCAATACTTCATCCCGGGGATTCCGCCTGATATCGGTCAATTCAAATTCGGCTTTTTTGTCATCCGCCGATTTTTGTTGCATCCATACATTCCGATAAAACACGCGCCCGCGCCTCTTGCGATACCTAATTTCATCGATGGCCAGGTTTGTGGCGATCCGATAGATCCATGTGGAGAATTGGTATAAATTGCTGTAGCGGCTGATATTCCTGTAAACCCTGAGGAAAGTTTCTTGGCATAGGTCCACGGCGATATCGTAATCGCCGACCATCATATTGATATAATTGGTGAGCGCATCCTTGTATCTGGTAACAAGCTGCGTGAAGGCTGCGTCATTGCCCGACACGAATTCCTTCACCAGAGAGTTGTCGGTCGCAGGCGCGTCCTCGTTGAGTCCGATATCAAAGCCGGGCGATTTAATGGCCTTTTCCCCGAGCTCGGCAGTCAATATGTTTCCCTCCCAAAAGCAGTGGCGGAGCTCTTGGTTGCCGCTTGATGAAGCGGATCATGCCGATAACCGGCAGGCATCACAGACTTCACTCCGGTTAAAACGTAAGCCGGGACCCCAAGTTCCTATTTATTTCATGTCCATCCAGTTATCCGCAACATTCACTTCCACTTTGAGCGGCACCCGAAGCCTCGCCGCTTGCTCCATCTGCTCCCGGACCAGGATGCGCACCTCCTCGACTTCCGCTTCGGGAGCTTCGAGAACCAGCTCATCGTGTACCTGCACTAAAATTTTAGCGGAAAAACTCCTTTCCATCAAAGCCCGATATATGCGGATCATCGCGATCTTGATAATATCCGCCGCCGTTCCCTGTATCGGGCTATTGACCGCGGTCCTCTCAGCGAAGCTCCGTAAATTAAAGTCATTACTATGGATATCGGAAATAGGCCGAATCCTTCCGAACAGCGTCCTAGTGCAGCCTGATCGGCGCACTTCTTCAATGGTTCTGTCAAGCCAAGCCCGCACACCGCGATAGCGGCTGAAATAGGCATCGATGAAAGATTGCGCGTTTTCCTTTGAAATGCCCAACGTTTGAGACAACCCAAAAGCCGAAAGCCCATACACGATCCCGAAATTAATCACCTTTGCCCGCCGGCGGCATTCGGCGCGATTTATAAGCTCTTTTTCGCTGAATACTTCTCGCGCCGTCCGATCATGGATATCCTCGCCCGCTTGGAAGGCGCCGACCAGAACCTCGTCTTCGGAAAGGTGCGCAAGAATGCGCAGCTCCACCTGAGAGTAATCCGCTGATACCAGAAGGTTCCCTTTATCGGGCACAAACGCTCTCCGGATCAGACGCCCCAGCTCCGATCGTATCGGAATATTTTGCAGATTAGGTTCGTAACTCGACAGGCGGCCGGTTGCCGCTCCAGTCTGATTAAACGACGTGTGAATCCTGCCGGTTGCGGGATTGATCAAAGCAGGAATCGCATCCACATAAGTGGACTTGAGCTTCGCCACTTGGCGGTACTCGAGGATCAACCGGGGAAGCTCATAGTCGCGCGCGAGTTCTTCGAGAACCGCCTGATCGGTGCTGTAACCTCCGGTCTTGCGGGTCTTCTTCAGGATCGGAAGATTCAACTTCTTGAAAAGGATTTCACCAAGCTGCTTGGTCGAATTGATATTAAATTCTGCACCGGCCGCCCGATAGATTTTGTGAGTCAGTTCGGACTGTTGCCTCTCCATCTCGGAGGACATCTCTTGGAGCATTCCACGGTCAACCTTTATTCCTGTGCGCTCCATATCCACCAGAACGGGCACCAACGGAAGTTCTATTTCCTCATAGAGCTTGCGCAAACCGAGCTGCTCGAGACGAGGGCTCAGCATTTCATAGAGCCGGCGCACCGCTTCAATCTGCCGGCAAATGTTTTCCGCTGCATTTCCCTCACCGGGAAGAAGCGAACCATGGCCGCGACGCTTTTCTTCAGACAGCGAAACGTGCAATTGGTCCAAGGCCCAGCGACGGAGGGAATAGTCTCCGATATGGGGCGCGGTCAGGAA
>JBBISO010000162.1:0-6973 GCA_037441325.1 Acidobacteriota bacterium
CGGCTCGGCGGGGGATCGCATCATCATGGAGGAGTGTCTGGAAGGCGTCGAGGCATCGTACATTGTGTTCACCGACGGCGAAACCATTCTCCCGGCGGTGGCCGCGCGCGACCATAAAGCTGTTTTTAATGGCGACGCCGGCCCGAATACGGGAGGCATGGGAGCTTATTCCACGGATGACATCCTCGGGCCGGCAATGGAACAGGATGTTTTGCAGCGTGTCATTCGGCCCGCGATTCACGGAATGCGGGATGAAGGGGTTCCGTTTCAAGGAATCTTGTATGCGGGCCTTATGCTCACAAGCCGCGGCATTCGGGTGTTGGAATTCAATGTCCGGATGGGTGATCCGGAGTGCCAGGTAATCCTGCCGCGGCTAAAAGGCGATTTTTTCCGGCTGTGCGAAGCGCTCTGCCGCGGCCGCCTGAAAGAGTACGAAGCTGCATGGAGCCGCGATGCCGCCGTCTGCGTTGTGCTCGCCTCTGGCGGCTATCCAGGACCGTATGCCAAGGGCAAGGTCATTGCGGGCCTCAGGATGGCGGAAGAAGACTCACGCGTCGCGGTCTTCCACGCCGGAACGCGGGAGGAAAACGGTGTTTTTTTGACCGACGGCGGGCGGGTGCTAGGAGTGACAGCGGTGGATAAAGATCTGGCCTCAGCCATGATGTCGGCGTACGAAGCGGTGAATAAAATAAACTTTGAGGGGATGCATTATCGCCAGGACATCGGCGCTAAAGGGCTGGGCCGCATTTGAATAAACCGGCAGCAACCGGATCCCTAACACCTCAATTTCTTAAAGGAGGCAGTAGTGACTCAACCCAAAGTGGCCATTGTTCTTGGCAGCGATTCAGACTATCCCGTAATCCAGGATATGATTCAAGTTTTGAGAGATTTCGGCATCGAGCATGAACTGACGGTTTCAAGCGCCCATCGCTCGCCCGAGCGCACGCATCAATACGCTGCGACCCTTGAGGAGCGCGGCATACAGGTTGTGATCGCCTGCGCCGGCGCCGCGGCCCACCTCGCCGGAGTGATCGCCTCAAAAACCATTCTGCCTGTGATCGGAGTTCCGATCGATTCCTCTCCTCTGCAGGGCTTGGACGCCCTGCTCTCCACCTCGATGGTGCCGGCCGGCGTTCCGGTGGCGACCATGGGAATCGGCAAAATGGGAGCCGGCAATGCGGCTGTCCTGGCGGTGCAAATCCTTGCCAGGAGCGATGCCGCACTGGCGAACCGGCTGCGCGATTACAAGAAGCGGCTGGCGGAGAAGGTAGAGCAGCGCGACGCGGAACTGAGGAAAGCCAGAGGTGTCTAAATTTTTTGTCTTAACCTTCGGCTGTCGCTGCAACCAGGCGGACAGTGCCGCAATTCGCGAAAATCTCTGCCGCCGGTCCATGGCCGAAAGCGACAATTGCCGCGAGGCGGACCTGATGGTTGTAAACACATGCACGGTTACGCATCGGGCCGACCAGCAGGTCCGCCAGGCGGTCCGGCGCCTTCATCGCGAAAATCCAGCTGCGCGCCTGGTTGTGACCGGGTGCTATGCCGAGCGGGATCCTGAAGCTTTGGCTGCGCTCCCAGGGGTGAACTTCGTTTTAGGCAGCGCCGACAAGCAGCGCCTCGGGGAAATCATTGGAAACGGCAGTCCGGACGCGCCCGGGAAGATTTTTCACTCTCCCCTTGATTGGGGAGGCCATTGTTTGTTGCCGCCCATGGCGCAGACGGGAGGCAGAATTCGGCCTCTGATTAAACTTCAGGACGGCTGCGACGCCAACTGCTCCTACTGCATCGTCCCGCAGGTGCGGGGAGCGGGACGCAGCGCCCGCCCGGAAGATATTCTCGCCGAAATTCGATCCCTGGTCGCCCGGGGTTTCCAGGAAATAGTCCTTACCGGTATTCACCTCGGCGCCTTCGGGCTGAAGATCAAGGGGCATGCCCGCCTGATCGATCTCCTTCACCGGATCGTCGAGATCCCTGGCCTCGGGCGAATTCGCCTGAGCAGCATCGAACCGATGCATTTTGACCCGGCGATCATTGAGCTCGCGGAGCGGAGCCCGGTTTTTGCCCGCCACTTCCATATTCCTTTGCAGAGCGGCAGCAACCGGATCCTGCGTCTCATGAGGCGTCCCTACACCGCCGCACGGTTTCACGATTTGCTGCGCCGGATTCAAGAAACGCTTCCCGACGCCGGCATCGGCACGGACATTATCGTAGGATTTCCGGGCGAAACAGATCAGGATTTCTCAGAGACATGCGCGCTGATTCAGGACCTGCCGCTGGCCTATCTACATGTTTTTCCATTCTCGCCGCGGGAAGGCACGAAGGCTTACTCCTTGGCCGGCCGGATCCCTTCGCCGGTGATGAAACAACGCCTTGGTGTTTTACTGGACATGTCGCGCGCTAAGAGCTTGGCATTCCGCCGAAGGTTTGTCGGCAAGACTCTTCCGGCGATAACGCTCGCGAAGGAAGAAAAATTGGGGACTTCCGTCGCTCTGACCGGGAATTATATTCATGCGCTAGTTCCGCATCTCGCCGAGCCCCCCAACCATCTAGTCAATATCCGAATCAAGGAAGTCCGGCAGGACGCGACCTACGCGAGCATCAGCTGATAATCTTTTTGCGCACGGCATAAAGCACGATTTCCGCCGTGTTGTGCAGGTTGAGTTTCTGCATGAGATTGGTCCGGTGAGTTTCGACCGTATAGGTGCTCAAATCCAGGATTGATGCCACTTCCTTATTGGACTTCCCCTCGGCAAGCAGTTGCAGCACCTCCTTTTCACGATCGGTCAATATCTTATACGAATCCTCGAGGCCCCGCCGGTTCAGCGTTTTCATGTAATCTTCGAGCAGCGTCTGGGCGATTTGCGGGCTGAAAAAAGGGCGTCCCTGGGCAACAACCTGGACCGCGCGGACAAGATCCTCTTCCGCTGAGTCTTTCAACAGGTACCCTTTCGCGCCCGCGCTCAACGCCCGAACCAGATAGGCTTCGTCCGAATGCATGCTGAGCATGATCACGCCAGTCTTCGGATTATTCTTCACGATTTTGGCGGTTGCTTCGATCCCGTTTAACTCCGGCATTGCTACGTCCATGATGACAACATGCGGGGCCAGTTCTCCCGCCAGTTTCACGGCTTCGCGCCCTTCGGAGGCTTCCCCGACCACCTCCATCCCGGTTTGGCGCTCCAGCAGGAAGCGAAGCCCTTTCCTCACAATTCCATGGTCATCGGCCAGAAGAATGCGTATCCTGCTCACAGCTCCGCCTCCGCACCGCTCAACGGCAGCCGGACTTCCAGGAGAGTGCCCTTTTGGGCCTGCGAGGAAATTGACAAGTTGCCGCCGAGTTTTTTCACTCTTTCTTCCATACCGATCAATCCCAGGCCGCGTCCGGCCAAACCTCCTGATTCAAAGCCGATTCCGTCGTCGCTGACGGTCACGTAGATTTGATCCTTGCCTCCATGAACTGTGATCCGGACATTTTTGGCCTGCGCGTGGCGCGCGCAGTTCGTCAAGGATTCCTGTATCACGCGATAGACGCAGGTGTTCACGGTTTCCGGAACATTGCTGAGCTTACCGTCAACTTCTATCGACACCGCGATGCCGCTCCGGTTCGAGAACTCCCGCGCCTGCCATTGCAGGGCGGGCCCGAGTCCGATATCATCCAGCATCGAGGGGCGCAATCCCATGGCCAGATCCCGCACGGAACGCAGGGTTTGTTCGGTGACCGCCTTTGCTTGAGCCAGATGATCCTCATATTCACTCCCAGGCGCGTGGCGAAGATGTTCGAGATTGCCCAACTGCATCTTCAACGCCGTTAACAGCTGGCCGATCTCATCGTGGAGTTCGCGCGAGATTGATTTGCGTTCTTCTTCCTGCGCCTGCACGAGCTTCTGAGAAAGGTACCGCAGTTCCCTCTCCGCGTGTTCAGCTCGGTTGCGCTGCTCCTCTGAGCGTTGTTCCAGTTTGGAGGCGCGAATGATACTCACTCCGGCCACGCCAAGCGCAAGAAAAACGGAGAAGGCGAACATCTTCAGCAGGTAGGCCTGAAAGTTGACACGGCTTATCCTTATCCGCTCCTGCTCTCTGGCCAGGTTCCTCGCGTTCAAATCATCGATTTCGCGCGTGACGGAAAGAATCGCATTCCTGCCTGGGATGACCTGCTTCCTGAGAAAACGGGAACTTCGCGCCGCTTTTTCCTCCTGAGTCCATTCGAAGACCGGATCCAGGGAATCCCAATATGTCTCCAGTTCGCGGCGCAGGCGCTCCAGAATTTTCCCCTCATCGTGGTTGATTGAGAGATTCAAAGATGCCAGATGTTTCGCAAGCGTAGATCGGATTTCCAGCAGCTCTTTCCTGTATTCGGGTGCCGCTCCCGGAGTCGGGTCCAGGAGGTAATCTCTTATGAGTATGCTCGACAGGTAGTTGTCGCTTTGGATATCACTGAGCATGGAAGCAGTCTGCCGATAGGCTTCGTGAATGGCGGCGACTTCATGGTAAATGCGCTCGGCTCTTCGAAAACCGCCGAATCCGAGGACTCCGATAAGCACCACCAGGCTTCCAAATCCAATCAGCAGGATAATGCCGGTTCGGTATTTCATGGAGTTTCTCCGGGACTCACGGCTTTTTCCAAGAAAAATCCCGATTTCACGGGATAAACTTTGCTCGTAATGTATTTTAGGCATATAAGTATAACAATATGATGATTGTTATCACAGACCTGGATGGAACGCTTCTTGGCGATGACTACTCGTGCGAAGCCGCGCTCCCGGCGATAGCCGAGTTAAGGCGCCTTCGTATTCCGCTCATTCTATGCACCAGTAAGACACGAGCGGAAGTTGAGATGATCCGGAATCGTCTGGGCAACCAGGATCCATTTATCGTTGAAAACGGGGGAGCGCTGTATATTCCCGATGGCTGCCTCCCCCTGGAGCTTAATGCCCCGCTGCGCCGAAGCGGTTGCGCCGTAATCGAGTTCGGAAGTCCGTACCCGGAGCTTGTCATGTGCCTGCGCCGGGCTTCGGCGGAAAGCCGATGTACTGTGCGTGGTTTCTGTCAGATGAGCGTTGAGGAAATAAGCCGGTGCTGCCAAATGCCTCTGGAAACCGCCCGGCTTGCCAAGCAGCGGGAGTATGACGAGCCTTTCAAGATCCTAGACGGCGATCCCTTGAGACTGATAGCAGCGATTGAGAAGCGAAAGAAGCGCTGTACGCGCGGGGGCAACTTCTACCATATCCTGGGCACCAATGATAAGGCGCACTGTGTGAATCTTTTAATCCACTATTACCGCACCGCTTGTGGGCATGTAACCACGGTCGGCCTTGGCGACGGGATGAATGATGCGGGGTTTCTTAAACTGGTGGATTACCCTCTCATTCTGGAATCTTCGTCAAGCGATCAACTTATGGCCGACGTGCGGCATGCGCAATTATGCTCCGGTAGAAGCGTTCCTGAAGCATGGAATGCGGCCATTCTTGATGCCGTCAGCCGGCATTTGCCTTACAAATGCCTCCAGAGCGGCCTGTCACCGGCATCCTCTTCGGAAGATCCCTTTCTCTCGTGCAAATAATGGCGCACAGATTCCGGCCCGCTGAGGCCCAAAGCAAGACTTGCGGCCAGAACGATTCCGCCCGCCACCAGAATGAAGGCTGCCAGGAAAACCTCCCGGGCGAAATCGAGATGGTCAGCGGCGGCAACCACTCCGCCGAAGGTGAAGAGAGCGCGAACGAATGCCGCAAGTTTTCGAGGCCAGGGCAAGCCCTCATTCACCGCCCAAACCAGTGTGGTCCGCCCGAGATATCTGCCGATCCAAACTCCGGCCAATATAATGGCCGCTGCGGCCACGAGTTTTGGAAAGATAAACACAATGGTTTCGGTCAAGCGCGCTGAAAGGTTCGAATCAAAGGAATTCAATGCTACGAGTATTCCTGCCACCAGAATTATCCAGTATGCAGTCTTCGCCGCAACTTGGGAAATTTGCAGCCGTCCGGCCTGATCTATCAGGGACGAAAGGCCGCTGAGCCTCAAAAAACGGTCGATGGCAATTCCTTTAAAAATCTTTATGATTAACCAGCGCGCGAATTTAGCGATGAGCAGAGCTACCACCAGGATGAAAATTGCGGCGAGCAATCCGGGCCCATAGGCTAGGACTTGCGAGGAAATCCGCTCAACCGCCTGTCTGACAATTTGTTCCAGGAGACCAAGCATTGGCTTACACCTCCATACTCAACTTCGGGTCTGCGACACTATTGATCCGGGCGGACTTGCGCGGCAACAGATCCGGCTCGTTGCGCCAGCGCCGAATCAAGTCCGCCTTCTTCTGCTCAAAAGCAATACACAGGCGTTCAATCCTGTTTTCAACTTCAGTGGAGCCCAGGAGTCGGGTTTGGTTGACAAATGAGGCGACGCGCGCCAGGTAAAGGGGAGTCAGCGATCGCAATAAATGTCCCCGCTCCGCCGGCTGCCTTTTATAAGCGGCCGCGAAGTCCATCACCACCTGGGACCACAGTTCATCGTCCAAACTAAATTCTTCTGCGCTTGAATTGCGGCATCCGATTCTGCGGATTTCCGCAAATGTCTCGGGGGACAGGGCTGCAGACCAGATTTCGCCCAGCTCTTCGCACCCGCGCCGGAATGCGGCAATCATCCGCTCAATGTTGACCTCGATCGGATCCAAGCCTACTCCGTAACGGAATCCGAATAAGTCCACTTCCTGGCTGTCCGTGATCGAAGTCCATACGGATTCATATTCCTGCATAAGCCGGAACACGCTGCCGACAACTTGGTGCAGCATGTCGCTCAAATGGAGTCCCGGATCCTTTGCGTCGTGCAGCTTTGCTCCCAGGAAGCTCTGACATACTCGATAGCGTTCGGCAAGCGCTATGGTTGACATCCAGATATCGATGCCGAACCGGGCGGTATCTGTTTCCCAGTCTTTCCGTGATAAGTAACGTTCCACAAGCCGCAGCGAGATTCCAAAATC
>JBBISO010000163.1:0-6951 GCA_037441325.1 Acidobacteriota bacterium
CCACCGCGGCGGCACATCCGGATATGTTTACGACGTTGCGCTTCCGCGTGCTTTTTAACTATGAGGCCGGCTCTCCAGACCTACCCGAACATGTCGCGCGCCTTGTATCCAAGCCCAGCCGCACTGCCTCGCAACCAAACCTTATGAGAAGCGCGGGCTAGATGATTTGTTTGGCGATGCGGTAAATACCCTCGATATCCAAAATCAGGTCATTCCTTTCAAACAACCGGGCAACGCAGGCTTTGTGAACTTTCATTTTCGGATTGCCGATCGCAAGCGCGCCTAAGGCGCGCTTGCCATCATGCTCGGCAAAATCATCGCTGGGTTGAATGCCCTCAATCCCCAATGGCTCCGTCAGGTTAAAATCGAGCAGCCATTTTATGTTGGATCTTGCAGACCATGAAATCTGCGGCAATAGGCGAAATCCGGCCGGGCCTGCCGCCGCCACGATTTCAGCCTGATCCAAAATTCTCTCCAGTTCAGCGGAACCCGCCAATTCCTCCACCCGCAGGCTTCCGCCGGCTGCCACCGAGGGGCTGCCGGGGAAGGCTTCTGCCGCTTTGTATCCGCTTTCCAACGTGCGGCGCGCCAGTTCAAAGTTGAAACGCTCCGCCAGTAACTGGGGAGGGATAGAGGTGAGCCGCACATGGCAGCCCTCACCGGCCAATAAAAGCCCCGCCCGCAGTCCCACCGGACCGGGACCGACCACCAGCGCGCTCTTCCCGCGCAAATCCGTCTGCCGGGAGAGCTTGGCGATGGCGGTGGAGGCGGTGGTATTGCATCCATTGGAGTCGAGCATGAGCGAGATTTTGAAAGGCCCAAAAAATGCGCGCCGTGCTTCCGCCAAAATCTGCTCTCCCGCTGCCACATCCGAGCCGCCGATCCAAACGGCAAGATCCTTGAGATCGGAGATGCCGCGGGTGAAGAACGCGCTCAGGATCAAGGCGCGCACATCCGGCGGAGTTACTCCGCCATAGCTTTGCACTATGTCAACGCCGGCATCGTAGGCAACGATGCAATCGAACGTGCTGGGATATTTGTCGCTGTCCAATTGAATGAGGATTTTTTTCATGCCCGCGTCCTTTAGTACTGGTATTCGCAATTACGCTGATGTTTGCTCGTGGGCTCATACGCTGATCTGTTGTGGGATGTTTGCTTGGTAATTTCAGTTTATTCTTGATCATTTTTGCAGCCCACGAGCCCTTCGGACGCCGGCGGGGCGGCCGGGAAGCTTTCGGCGCCGATGATTTCATGTCAAATGCAGCGAACCAGCGCGCCGCGGTTTTGAGGCCGCATGCAGAATACCCGTCCGCCTCCAAGACCGGCCAGGAAATCCTTCGCCGCGTTTAACAGTTGCAGGGCTTGGCTCTTTCCTTCCACGACCCCATAGACTGCAGGTCCCCAGGAGCTTTGTCCCGCCCCTGCGGCTCCCGCGCCGAGCAAGAAGTCAATCAATCTGTCCGAGATGGGATTTGAAAATCGTCCGCCTTGAACGGAGGCGAAAAAATCGCCCGCCATACGCTGAATTCCGATTAATGCTTGCCCGAAATCCAGGATGTCCTCCTCGACCAGGGCCGGCAGCATTTTCATCAATAAGAGCCGGCTGATCTTTTCAACCAGAGAGGCGGGCGCTGCAGGCAGGTCCCGAAAGGCGCTATTTTCCCTCTCTCCGCTGAAGCCCTTGTCTGTATCCGCGATAACGGTCACGAAAAACCAGTCTTTGGGCAGGGAATGCTGAAATAGAACCGGCGGAATCCTGTTTTTCTCCAGCCGCCTGTTCTGCCCCTGCGCAATTGAGGAATCGGCTGGACTCGAAAGGATACGATGCCCGCCGTCCAGCACAAATCCGCCGCGCCGGAAAGTGGCGATCCCGATCCCCGAGCGCGCGCCTCTTTCCATGGTTATGGCGATTTCCTGCGTGCTGATCCTGAGGTCCGCCAATCGAGCCAAAGCAGTGCCCACTGCAAGGGCTATCTGGGTTCCCGAACCCAAGCCGACATGGGCGGGGATCCCTGCCAACAGGTTCAGACGCACTCCTTCCGGAAGGCCATAGCGATGGATAAACCGTTGTGCGTAAATGCCGACCCGTTCGGCTTCCAATCCTTCGATCCGCAGTCTATCTGCCTTCTCCGCTCGCAATACAAGACGAGGCCGGTCGACCGCCAATCCGATGCTGCCGTATAATCGACCCTGGTCTCCGTTATTGTCCAGCAGACCCAGGTGGAGGCGCGCGCAGGTCCTGACCTCAATCATTGCTCCTCCTCAAGCGGATGTATTTGCGAACAAGCTCCAACGCTCGCTTTTCAGTTTCATCACCCGTTTTCCTTACAATCTCTGCGTAATGCCCCATTCTTTCGGAGATTATCTTCGGATCATAATGAGTCGAGCGAGTCGCCAGGATAGCAGCTTCAATCACCGCCCCGGCCGCGCGGCAAAATCCCAAAAAATCCCTTTGCCAGCCCGCGTAACGCACGCGGCACCGAAGTTCGGCGCGTTCTTCGGATCCGCCATGCGCGATCACCTCGACTTCGCGCCAGGAACAGGTCTCCTGAAACACGACTCCCGGTACAACCTTGGCTGGAAAATTAAGCAACATTTCCCCGTACAGGCCGGACCGGACATAGGCCAGAACATTGTCGGTCAGATTTGCCACGCCGTAACCGCTGGCAAGCAGGTTTTGATAAGTATGCGTGCCGCGATAGGGGCGGATGGTAAGAAATTCGCCGCCCCATATGATGCCCATCGGCGCGAAATTCGGCCTGCCGGCGGTGTCGAGCGTGGAAAAAATGGTCTCAACGATCATTGGCAATACCTGCCCCGGAAAACTCATAGCCGCGGCGCCGCGGGGCGCTTAGATATCCCCAGCGAAGATCCTTTTCCTGGGTATATTTCTTCCCCAGCTGCACCGCCAGAAGCGCTTTTTGCAGTTCCTTGCCCAGGTAAAACGCCTGCGAAGCGTCCTCAATATCCAGCCGGCCGAAGATGGCTTGAATATCGGTATCTTTGGCGAAAAGGCGGTTGTTAAACACGTAGATAAAGCGCCGGTCCGCAAAAATTCGATAGTTCCGATCGCGCACCTTTTCCTGCATGATGCGGAGCTCTTCCTCCATGAATGTTTCGAACGGCGGATCTTTGAGGGTAATCAGTCCATCGTCCAGATGCTTGGGCAAGATCTTGTTTTGACAGGCATAATGCATGAGCCGGCGGGCAAGGTCGAGTTCCCGCACTGCGCCGTACGCCCAGCTGGCGGCCTCGGTAGTCAGCACATATTCAACTCCCAATTCGGCGGCGATTCCGGCCAGCAAAGCGGTGATTCCCGTTGTGTCCGCATCCGTGAGCTCCGTGAGGTTGCCCAGGCCCATGAGCATTTCGGCCTGCGGATGTTTGCGGCGCGCAGCGATGAAATTGCCGATCGATTCTGCGAACCCGAAGCTGATCGGATTCAAAACCGGATCGATGATATAAGGAACATTCCAAGATTCCAGAAGCGCGATATTGCGCTCCAGGGACTCCATGCCCTGTTCGAAATCCGGAATGACCGCCACTTTGCATCGCAAACGCTGCGCCAGGCTGATATTCCTGGAATTGACGCTGAGCAGAAGATCTACGCCGGCCTCGTCCGCTCGCAAAATATCTTCTTCATTGAATGTGTCCACGCTTACTAAAAAACCTTCGGCTTTGAGCGCCCTGACCGCTTTATCAATCTCTGGGAAGCCTCCTTCAACCGGGCAGCCCAGGTCAATAATATCCGCACCGTTTGCCCGGAAATATTCGGCTCGCGACAGAATTCCCTCCAGGCCGATCCTGTGCGCATCCACAATTTCCGCCAGAATCTTCATCCGGTAAGCGCCATAGCCTTCGAGGCGGCGCGGTGCGCCGAGAAGGGCAGGGATGTCTTTCAGACTTTCGGGTCCGCGGACCGCCTCAACTCCCAGTTTGTCCGCGATCAAATTTATATCGCCTTGGCACAATCCCGGAATCATCACTTTGTCGCAGCCCGCGGCACCAGGCAGATGCCTGGCTATAAAGCGGGTATCCATCAACGCGGCCACCGAGATTGGGAGGATTGCGACTTCATATTCGAATTCCGGGGGCATCCGTTCCAGAATTCCCTTCAGGGAACGGGCAGCCAATTTGCCGGTTACAAATAAACAGCGAGGCATCGTTCCAACTCCTCCCGGCTGCCGACCACGTGAACTCCCGCAAATGCCCGGAGTTTCCCGGTGTTTTCCAGGTCGATCGGCCGGGGAAATATTTTGACCGGGTCCTGATGAGGATTCCGAGAATCCATTTCGGGCGCCAGATCCGTTGGATAAACGATAATGGGCACCCGGGACTTGCCGGCTTGCGCAAACAAGTTGGTCACCAGGCTATCCGAGATGCCGTGAACAAATTTTGCCACCGAGTTTGAGGTTGCCGGGGCGGCCACCAAAACCGCATAGGCGCCGCCCGAAAATCTTGCCGCCGGCGGCGAGCTGGCTTTCCCTTCACGATAGGTCCGTATACCCGGGGCAGTGAGATGCAAATGCAGCTTGTACATGCGCATCACTTCGTCGGCCGCCCGCGAGAGGAAAATGTCCACCTTCTCGTACTTCAGGAGCGTCCGGACGCATTCTTCAAGCGCGTGACCCGCGCCTGTAATCGCCCATGCGATGCGCTTTTCGCCCATAGGTCAGCTTTCCGTGCAGCGCACAAATACCGGGAAGATTCCATATCGAGAATGGCACAAAACTCCCTGGTATTTCTACTCGAAAGGCAGATCACGCTAAAGCGCTGGTGTTCGCGATTGCGAATGCCAGTACGAATCGCAGCACTAAGTGCATCCGGATTGGCGCGCCAGCAGCATTTCATCCCGTGAGCATCGCAACAGCAAACGGTGCCGATTGGCTCGTGGACGGTTATGGACACGTTCCGGAGTTCCGGCCGTGACTTCCCGAGAAACGCAGTTTCGCGCAGAGGATGGAAGAGACTCTTCGCCCAACGGTCCCCAGCTATAACCGGGGGCTGAGTCCCATAATCCTTCTGACGGCCGCAATGATCTTGGCTTTATCCGGGATAACGTATTTTTCCATTGGCGGACTGAACGGAATGGGGACATCCAATCCGCAGACCCGGGCCGGCGCGGCTTTTAATTTGCCGAAAGCACCTCGATCGGCGGCCACGAGCGCAATGATCTCAGCGGCGGCGCCGCAGGTTTGACAGGCTTCGTCCACTGCAATCAGCCGGCCTGTTTTTTTGACCGATTCCAATATGGTTTCCCTGTCCAGGGGAACCAGCGTTCTCGGGTCGATGACCTCCAGCGAAATTCCTTCCTTCTCCAAATCAACGGCAGCCTCCAATGCGTCATGGACCATTTTTGCCAAGGCAACCACGGTCACATCATCGCCTTCCCTTTTTAGGCTGGCGCGGCCGAAGGGGAGGAAGTACTCATGTTCCGGCACTTCACCTTTCATGCCGCCCAGCGCCACGTGCTCAAACGACACGACCGGATTGTTTTCCCTCAAAGCGGTTTTGAAAAGGCCTTTGGCGTCATAGGCAGTCGCCGGCAAAATGATTTTTAATCCGGGGACATTCATATACATGGCATAGGGACTGATGGAATGCTCGGCTGCGGCAGAGATCCCCGCTCCCACCGTCATGCGGTACAAAATCGGAAACTTTGCCTGGCCGCCGAACATGTAGGTGATTTTGGCGGCATGATTCATCATCTGATCCAGAGCGACAAAACCGAACGTGGCCATTCTTAAATTGGCGACGGTTCTGAAGCCGGAGCCCGCCAAACCGATGGCCGCTCCAACAAAATTATTTTCCGCTATCGGGGTGACCCGGATTCTATCTGCGCCGAATTCCTGCTGCAGCTCGGCCATCAGGTCGGTGGATAGATGCACGGTCCGCGGATTCCCACGGAATTCCTCTTGAATTGCTTCCAGCGTCGCCTGTTCGTATGTGATCTCCCTCATCCTTATCTATCTCCTATGTCCATTGCGAATTTGCGCAACAAGCCCGATGGTCCATGATGGCCTTTCCGTCAGAGCGAATAAACGTTTTCGAGCGCATCCTGCGGCAGAGGATAGGGACTAGCAAGGGCGAATTTGTGCGCTTCGTCGACCTGCGCCAGTATTTTTTCGTTGATGGACGCAGCCTCCGAACGGGTCAGGATCCCCTGCCCAATTAATTTGGCTTCGAAGGACCCAAGGGGGCATTTTTTCTTCCAGGCTTCGATTTCCTCTTTGGGACGCAAATCCTCCAATGCTTTGGACAGAAAATGCTTGTGCCAGCGATAGGTCCTGCACTCCAGGAAATACGGGCCTTCCCCTTTTCGGAGCATGGCCATGGCTTCCTCAGCAGCCTTGTAGACGGCGGCCACATCATTGCCGTCAATTGCCTTGCCGGCGATATAATAGGCTTGGGGCATGCGGGTAATGTCCTTGGCCGCCAGGGCGTAATCGGCCCGCGTATTCACGCCGTATTGGTTGTTTTCGCAGACGAAGAGCAGCGGCAACTTCCAGATGGCCGTCAGGTTTAGCGCTTCATGGAATTCTCCCTCCTGACAGGCACCGTCGCCGAAGAACACAGCCGCAATGTTCCCTTTTTTTTCAAGCTGGGCTGCCAGAGCAGCGCCGGTAGCGATCGGGAGTCCGGCGCCGACGATCCCATCCGCCCCCAGCATGCCGATGCTGAAATCCGCAATATGCATGGAGCCGCCCTTTCCTTTACAATAGCCCGTCTTTTTGCCGTATATTTCGGCCATCATTTTTTTCATATCCGCGCCCTTGGCGATGCAGTGGCCGTGCCCCCGGTGATGGCTTACGATGCGGTCTTCCCTCACCAGATGTTTGCATATTCCGGCGGCGATGGCTTCCTGGCCGATATAGGAGTGGACGAAACCGAAAAGATTGCCGACATAAAACTCCTTGGCCACGCGCTCCTCAAAGCGACGAATGGTCAGCA
>JBBISO010000164.1:0-6887 GCA_037441325.1 Acidobacteriota bacterium
ATATGAATAAAGGGAGAACGGAAACGGATATCTCCGGGCAGAAGCCGGGTCAGGACCGCTTTGCCGGAAAAACTGCGGGAGGTGCAGTATGAAACACAGTCCTAAGAGCAGGATATGATGCCCAAATTTTCGAGGCGTCCTTCTGCCTTCATGTTCCTTTTGTTGACCGGATGGCGAAGGATCCTCAGCTGAGTTTCTGCCGTGCGCGAGAGAAGGCGGGGAGTGAACGAACAATGGTTTCCCTCGGCACCGTGAGGGAAAGGCGGATGTATCCGCCGCGGCCGAAACCGCGGCCGGGCACGGCTAGCACCCCCTCGCTCTGAAGCACGCGCACATACTCAAGATCGTCGGGAATGGGCGTTTTAAGAAAGATATAAAACGCGCCTTGGGGTTTGCGAACTTCGTAGCCCATCCCCGCTAAGCTGTCGCAAAGCAAATCCCGCTTCTCCTGATATGCAGCCAAGTCAGGAACTTCTTCGGGCGCTTCAAGGGTAACCAGTTGCCAGATAGCAGGCGCATTAATATACCCGAGTGTGCGATTGGTGAATGTGCAGGCGTGCCCCAGTTCGATTGCCCCGGGCAATCGGGGCGAGATCGCCAGATAACCGATGCGCTCGCCTGCTAGGGCCCAAGTCTTGGACCATGAAGTGGCAATGATGCAGTTGCTGATGATGGAAGCTGTTTGGGGACAGGAAGCGCCGTCGTAAACGAAATATTTATAGGGTTCATCGCTGATTGCCGCAATGGGGCGGTCTGCCCGCTGAAGCACGGCTTCAAGGTCCCGCAGAAGCGCCTCCGAGTAAATAGCGCCGGTCGGATTATTCGGCGAGTTAAGGATGATTGCCCTTGTCTTGGAGCTAATCTTCGATTCGATCGCGGCCACATCGATGTAAAACTCGGCATCGGTTTCTACCGGCACCATGCGCCCGCCATGGTTGCTTATATAGAACTGGTAGTCGGGAAAGGAAGGCATGGGGACAATAACTTCGTCTCCGGGGTCGAGAATGGCTTTGAGCGCTGCATTCATGGCGCCCGCGCAGCCGACCGTCATCAGGACAAGGTCTTTCGTGAACTCGACTCCCGTTTCGCGGCGCAAACGCTCGGCGACGGCGCTCCGCACAGCCGGGAAGCCGGCGTTAGGCATGTAACCGTGGGTACCGGGCCGGTTCTCCTCGGCCAGTCGGCGCAATGCGGCCAGCACCCCCGGCGGCGGGTCCTCGGCCGGGTTGCCGAGCGTGAAATCGTAAATGTTGTCCGCGCCCCGTTCGGCTTTTAGCCGAATGCCCTCTTCGAACATTCTGCGGATCCACGAGGCATTTTCGAGCTGCTTATCGATAACCTTAGCGACAATCATCCGGTGCTCCTCATCATAATCCCTGCCTCGGGTTTAATGCTCCCGGTCCCGGCGACCGGAAACGGGCAGGCAAATGAGCGCAAATTCTAACTTTGCCGCGGCTTCAAAGCAAGCAGGATGCAGCCAAAACGGGCCCTAAACCCAAAGCTGATGTTCGGAAATCTCGCATGATTTCCCACTACTTTAACCCCTTATTTCCGGTTGCCGATTAGGGAATGTAATCCGGCAAGAAAAATCTGATCAACAGAAGCAGCGTCAAGGCGATGATCACGATGCATGTCGTCCAGGCAATGATATTAAAAGTCCGCGTGTTTCGATAGGGTCCCATCAGATCTTCGCGGTTGCAGAGGCGCAACGTGAATATCAAAACAAAGGGGAGAAGAATGCCGTTGGCAACCTGCGACAAGAGTATGATGGGAACCTGTCTGCTCTCGCTGAGAACCAGCACTGCGAGGCCGCCCAAAATGATTAAGCCCGTATACAGCGAATAGAATACGGGGGCCTCATGAGGCCGTTTGTCGATGCCGGATTCGAAACCCAGTCCTTCACAGACGGTATAAGCGGTGGCAAGCGGCAGTATGCTGGCAGCAAACAACGAGGCGTTGCACAAACCGAGGGCAAAGAGCGCGCTGGCGGCTCCGCCGGCGAGCGGTTTCAGCGCCAGCGCCGCATCCGCCGCGCCGTTGATCTGTCGATGGCCGCTGATGAATATGGTCGCCGCGCAAGCGACGATAATGAAGTACGCAACCACGCTCACGAGGATGCAGCCGATGATCACATCCCAGCGCGACTGCGCATAGTTTTCCACCTTGATGCCTTTTTCCGCGATGGTAGCCTGGAGGTAAAACTGCTGCCAGGGAGCGATCGTCGTGCCCACAAGGCCTATGATCATGTAGAGCTCGTCCGTGCTGGCGCTCATCCTGGGCGTAAACGTTCCCACTGCCGCCGATTTCCAATCCGGCTCGGCCAGAAATCCGGAAATCAGATAGGACCCGTAAAAAACGCAAGCCGCGAGAAATACCTTTTCCACGCTTCTATAGGTGCCCCGGGCCACCAGAAACCAGACCATGATCGCCCCGAGCGGAACGGAAACAAACCGGCTGACATGGAAAAGGGACATGCCCGAAGCAAGGCCGGCAAATTCCGAAACTGTATTCCCCCAGTTGGTCAGCAAAAGGAGGATCATCAGAATAAAAGTCATGCGGAACCCGTATTCTTCGCGAATCAGATCCGCCAATCCTTTGCCCGTGACCGCGCCCATGCGGGCCACCATTTCCTGAACGATAATGAGGGCCACCGTTATCGGGATGAGGGTCCACAAGAGCGCGTAACCGTAGCGGGCTCCGGCGACTGAATAGGTGTAGATGCCGCCGGCGTCATTGTTGACATTAGCCGTGATGATCCCAGGCCCCAGCACGCTCAGGAAAATCAGGAGGCTGGTCCTCCAGCGCCGAAGCCGAGTCCATTTCAGTGGCAAGGTGCGCATAAGCGGTCACTTCTCTTTGACAACCAGTTCAAGAACATCGTCTGCGGTCACCACGCCAAGAAGCCGGCCGTTATCGTCGACCACCGGGAGGGCAAGCAGATTGTAATTCCGAAATTTGTTGATAACAGTCTTCTCATCCGCATGGAACGGAACCGAAAGGATCGGATCGGCCGCCAGCTCCTGGAGCGCAGTATCTTTGTCCGCCACCAGCAGTCGCGCCACGGGTACGACCCCGGTGAGAGTCAAGTTCGCCGCAGTTAGAAACACGGAATGAATGGTCTCGATTGGGCCGGAGAAATTCCTGATGGCGTCAATCGCCGATTCCACCGTTGCCGTCTCCTGGAGCTCGATGAACTCTGTCGTCATCAAACCTCCGGCCGTGTTTTCTTCAAATCCAAGTAACTCGCGAACCTCTTCGGCCTCTTCTGCTTCCATATTTGCCAGCACCTCGGCAGAAGTCTCGGGCGGAAGCTCCTGGAGTACATCGGCAGCTTCGTCCGGCGCCATTTGCTCGACGATATCGGCTGCCTTTCCTGCCGAAAGGCTATTCAGCAATGCCACCTGCATGCGTGTCGTGATTTCAGAAACGGTTTCTGCCGCGGTTTCGTCATCCAGGGATTCGATCACAGATCTTTGTTCGTCCCGGCTCAGCTCTTCGAGAATGTCAGCCAGGTCCGCGGGGTGCAATTGCGCCAGCCGGCTGTAGGATATCCGCAGCTTGACCCTCCTTGCCGGATCCGGCTCGATCAGGCTGACGAATTCCCACGGGATGGTCCGGGTGGGCAAAATGGAAGTTATCATTCGAATTCGATGCTTCGCGAACAGGCCTTGCAGGAGACGGCGGGCAGCGGCGGCGGTTCCGACATTAACCGCAATAATGCGCAGTTCCGTGTGCTTATGATCGGGTTGGATATCAAAATCCACGTCGATGACCCGGACAACCTTTCGGTTGTTGACATCGATGATTTGCTGATCCAGGACGTCTTTTTTGATGCAAATCAGACCCTCATCCGGCGCGGAACAGCCGATCTGATCGGCGGAAACACTCGTCTGGGCGGCCCGTACCGAAATGGTCGAAAGTTGTTCGCGTTCGATGCATAAGAGCTTCTTGCGCGGGGTCATTACATATAAATAGGCCACTTGAAAGGAATTCTGGCTCGGATTTATCGCCAGGTCCGCCAAGCGTCCGAGATATTCGCCCTTGGCGTCATGGGCCGGAAGGTTTTCAAGCTCGGTAAAATAGATCATATGCACCTCGCTCGGTTTAAAGGGAGAACCTAACCCGCATTTCGCATAGTGTTTCTGCGGCGGCGGCACATCCGGACATGTGTACGGCGCTCCCCGCAAGGACGCTTCTCCAGCGGCGTCCGTTCCCGGGCGGGTCTGGAGACCCGGCCGCACATGTCGCGCGCTTTGTATCCACGCCGGTCTGCGCCGCCTCGCCACGAAACCTTGTAAGAAATGCGGCCTAGGAGCAATAGTATACTATGGTCGATCAAAATAAGCCCGGAGGATGGCAGGATTTTTATCCACGCTTCCCATTTTCAGCTCCAAAACTGCGCGCCCGGTAAAGGATTTTTTCACCGCGTAGACTCGACCGTCAGCTTTCGGCTTGCCAACTCCGTATTCGCTTTGGCAATATCACAACATAATTGATCACTTATCGGATTTGATCCGATATTGAATCAACGTCCAATGAGAGGCGAATACTTGCCGGACCCAAATGGGAAGCGCACCGAAACCGCTAATATTCCCGGGCGGGAATCTTCATTCTATTGATTGGATTGATATTCATGATAACTCGCCTTGCAAGGCGCAGGAGGAGCCGATGGTGAGGCACAATTTTCTTGACCGGTACGCGGGACTTGATTCGCCGCTGCATTTGCTGGAGGCTCGCTCCAAGCTTTTGGCATTCACCGCTTTGATTGTAAGCGTGCTTTGCATCCCGGCCGGCCGCGGCTCATTGTTTTTCGTCTACTTTTTTGCCGCCGCGGTTCTGATGGGCATCTCTCAGGTTCCGCTGAATTACATCGTTGGGCGGACTCTCCTTATTCTCCCTTTCATAGTACTCGCAGGCCTGGCAGTGCCATGGGATGGATACACGGGCCTCGGGATCCTGCTCATACGGGCGGTTTTATTCCTCATATTGCTAATCCTCCTGACGAACACCACGCGCTTTGTTGAGCTGTTGCGCGGCCTGCGAAGGCTGGGTTTTCCTCAAGTCATAACAACAAAACTGAGCTTTCTGTACCATAATTCATTCGTGCTGGCGGAGGAGGCCATGAGGATGAAACAGGCGCGGGGCTGCCGCCGGGTTGGCCGTTCGCGATTCGGGTACGAGCTTAAGATATTGAGTTCGATGCCGAAAACCCTCCTGCTACGCTCCTTCGAACGGGCGGAGCGAATGCATTCCGCCATGCTGTCCCGAGCCTTTGGAGGTGATTTCCCCGTCGTTGCACCCCGCAAGTTTTCGTTGCAGGATGTCGCGTTTCTCTGCGCAGTAGGGCTTTTTATTTCATCGACCTTTTTGATATTGTGACCCGTGTCGGACAGGACGGCTGCCCGGCCGCAAATGCCGATTGAACGGTACCGATATGACCAATTACGCGGTGCGCATAACCCGGCTCAATTACACCTATCCGGACGGCACCAGGGCGCTGGATGGGATTGACCTTGATGTTCGCATCGGCGAGCGCGTCGCCGTCGTCGGGCCGTGCGGAGCCGGCAAATCCACCCTGCTCATGCATCTGAACGGGATCCTTCCCGGCAACGGCGCGGTGCGGATTATGGGACAAAGCCTGGATCGGTCCAATCTGCGGCAAATCCGCAGACAGGTCGGCTTGCTTTTCCAGGACCCCAACGATCAGCTCTTTTGTCCGACTGTTTTTGAAGACGTCGCCTTCGGGCCGCTGAATTTAGGAGTGCCCCAGGAGGAAATCCTGCACCGGGTGGAGAGAGCTCTTCGCGACGTCGCGCTGGATCAGTCCATTCGATCGCGCTCCTCGTATCATCTGAGCCTTGGGGAAAGAAGGCGCGTCGCGCTGGCTGCGGTCCTGATCATGGAACCGGCGATCCTGGGCATGGATGAGCCGGCGGGCAATCTCGATCCGGGGAATCGTCGCCGTCTGATTGAACTGGTTTCCGGTCTCAAGGCAACTTTGATCATCGCCACCCACGATCTGGAGCTTGTCCTTGAAGTTTGCCCAAGGACGGTTCTCATGGATCACGGCAAAATATGGGCGGACGGCGAAACGCGCTTCCTATTGGCAGACGCAGGGTTGATGGAAAAGCACGGCCTGGAAGTACCTGTGAGCCTGAGGTCCGGGCGATGAGTTTTGCTCACCGGAAAAACTGGAAGCCCTGGCGCACAGGCTGCCGGCTTAATCCGAGGTGCGGCAGATCCAAGGCACCGACCGCTTTTTTGACGCGCATATTGATGAGATCGAGCGCCTGATCGCCGGTTTTTTTAAGAACCTGCAAGCAGGCCCGAATACGGCATGAAAAAAGCAATATTTGCAGCGCTCGTATTTTGCATCGCTCAGGGGAGTCGGTCTTCCGCGGCCGGCCTCAGGTTTGAGAAGGCAAGCGAGCACTGCTATTATTTGCAGTCGTCGGAGGGCGCGGAAAATGTCGCAGCCGTGGTTACGGAAGAAGGAATTCTGATGGTTGATCCCCCCGCCGAAGGCAACCTGGCGGCCGCTGTGTCGGATGCCTTGAAAGGCGCGGCATCAAAAAAGCCGGTGCGCTGGATAGTTTTTAGCAACCCGCAGTATGTTCTTACTTCCGGCGCTCGTTATTTTGGCGAGCACGGCGCCGTTTTCATAGCAAGCCGCCGGCTTCACAAACTCTCAGTTTCCGCAATGGATATCGGGCCCAAGGAACCGGCTGCTTTTGTGGGCGCGGCTAAAACCACCGCTTCCGGCAAACCTCAGAGTTTTCTCTGGTTCATTTTCAGCGGCCGGATGAGACTGTTTCCCTCGGACCTGGAAATCCGCATTTTGGCCCTGCAGGATAAGCCGCGGGCCGGAGGAGACGTTGTCGTGTTTG
>JBBISO010000165.1:0-6844 GCA_037441325.1 Acidobacteriota bacterium
AAAAACTCCGATCGACGAGACCTACACCTGGCAGAATCTGCAGCTCAGCTGGGGTGTGCGCGGGATCGGATCCTTTGCGGAAAGGTTTCGCTTCTCCTCGAGTTTTGTGCGCTGGATGCACAAGGAGCTCGAGCACGATACCGTCGCCACGGCGTTTGACAATAAGCTTTGGAATTTTCGCGGCGTTTTTGAACAAAAAAAATTCAGAGTTTTATCCGGCAGTTTTGGATTCCAGGGGTTTCATCGGGACTACGTTGCCGGCGGCGAAGAAGCCTTAACCCCTCCCGTGGCATCGAATTCGCTTGCGGTATTTGCCCTTGAGGAACTGGATTTCAAAAAAGCCCGGTTCCAATTTGGCGGACGCATCGAGCGCACCGGCTACAATCCGGCGGGCCTGCCGGATCGTTCTTTTACCGGTTTTTCCGTAGCCGCCGGTATTCATGTTCCGCTATGGAAAAACTCGGCTTTGGTGACCAATTATACCCGCGCGTATCGCGCACCCGCCCTGGAAGAGCTGTACAACCATGGTCCGCATATCGGCAATCTGTCGTTTGAAATCGGCAACTCCCAACTCGGAAGGGAAGCATCCAACGGAATAGACCTTCTGCTGCGGCACCAAACCGAAAGGGTGCGCGCGGAAGCAAATGTCTTCCATTACCGGCTGCGCGATTTTGTATATCTGGCATTGACGGGAGAAGAGGCACATGGATTGCGGATTGCGGAGTATTCCCAGGCAGATGCTCGTTTTACGGGGGGCGAAGCCAGCCTTGATCTAAAGGCGCATCCCAATCTGTGGCTCAATCTGGGCATGGATGCCGTACGATCCGAACTGGTGGACGGCGATGTTCCGCTGCCGCGCATCCCGCCTTTGCGTTGCCGCTTGGGTTTTAGCGCCAGGTACAAAGGGTTCAGCCTGAAACCCGAGATTCAGATTTCCGCCCGGCAGTCGCGCATCCATTCGACGGAAACGCCCACGGCCGGATATGCCGTCATGAACCTCACGGCGTCCTATACGTACGCCAAAAACCATCTGGCTCATTTTTTTGCGGTTACCCTGCTCAACGCGTCGGACCGCCTGTACCGGAATCATCTCTCATTCATCAAGGATCTTGCGCCCGAAATGGGCCGCGGCATCCGCTTTTCCTATACCCTTCAAATTTACTGAGCCGCGGAAAATCATGTAAAATTGGGTTTGTTTGCGTGGGTGCGAGCCATTTTGATTCGGCAAGGAGAAAAGATGAATCGGCGGAGGTGGCTGAAAAGATGCACGGCGGGGTGGTTGTGGAGCGGATTGATCGCCGTGCTGTTGGGCGGCGCAACTGCAATAGCGCCCGGGGCGAAGGAACTTTTGCCGGATGAAATATCAGTATCTCAGGCCAAGGCGAGAAGGGATGCGGGCGCATTAATGTTGGATGTGCGCGAGGCCGGCGAATGGGAGCAAGTGCATATTCCCGGAGCCGTGCATATTCCCCTCGGCCGGCTGGAAGAACGAGCAGGCGAATTACGGCGGAACCGGGAGATCGTGGTGGTTTGCCGATCGGGCGGCCGCAGCGCCATGGGGCGCGATATCCTGAAAAAGGCGGGATTCACCAAGGTAACCAGCATGGCTGGAGGCATGAATGACTGGAAGGCGGCCGGCTATCCAACGGTCCAGGGTCGCTAAAGCAAGCTTCTATCAAGATTTCTATTTTGCCGGCATCTCGCGGGATCTATGCCGCACTCCGTCCTCGGGCGGGTCCGCAGAGGCCGGATTAACACTAATGAATGTTGCCTGCCTCGTGAATGCCCGCGCCAGCGCTTTCCTTGGGCGCGATCTTGACCCTAACCGTGCTCTGAAAAGCTTTCGGCGCATTCTGTTTTTGCCTGGCTGTTTCCATCTCATTAAGCCTGTCGCTCGCCTTTCGATACGTTCTTCCCAGCCGACCTCGGTCAGGATTCTTTTCGCCAGATACGGCGAGGGAGGCGATAGAATTTTTCCGCCCGCAGGCGCATCCGTGCCGCTCTCCGAATTTCGTTTGCCCAGTCTTTGTTGTTTACGCGTTGCCATTCTTCTAAGCCAACTTGCCCTTGCTTTGCAGGGTGTCAGCTATTTTCTTCAATCCCATGCTTTCGAGTGTGCTTCTCTTCGGCCAGCCGGTTGAAGGGTCCCAGCCTTCAAACTCAAAAAACTTGGTCTTCCATTCCTCAAATTTTGCCCTGTTCAGGACTCGGTCAACGCATGTGCCGTATGACCATTTGCCGTTTTCATACACCGGCAGGTAATAAGGTGTCTTGATGGGAACGTTATAAACATACCCGGCCGCCACTTCCATATCGCGATGCCTGCCCTGCAAAACCCATATGGATCTGTCTATATTCCAAATTTTTCGTCCGATCGCCACGCCGTCGGTAAAACTCAAATTCCGGCCCGTGACGGCGTTGAAAAACCTGGGTTCTCCATCGGGTGTCGGCCCCAGTTTGTCCGCGCTGTTGGGAGTAAAAAACAGTGGCCAGACCCAGTCGCAAAAAAGGGCCGACTGGATCCAGAACCGTGAGTAGTGCCTGTGCCAGGCGATGGTTTTGACTCTGTGATCCGAATAAATACCTGTAGGGCCTTCGCTGTAGTCAAACATGAATGGATCCCCTGCGTAAGGGGGGACCTTGGAGGCCAGGATCTGAACCGCCTTTTCCGCGGAGACGAGAGGTTCCATTTTGGATGCAATCGTCCAGGTAGGCATGTGGTGGACCACGAAATTAAAACCATGCTCGTTAATATCCCTGTCTCCCAGGATGGAGCCGTAGCTCCACTCCACTTCGGCCCTGGGATCGTAGTGCTCGAAATATCCCCAGTTCGGCAGCGGCAGGATGCCGCTGTCGCTGTCCTCCTTATACCTGCCCCATGCTTCGGCGGCCCTGGCGACGCCGCCGCTCAGTGCGTCTCCTATCCCTTCCCTTTTTGCGATCTTCCTTACCAGCGCCTGGATGAATTCCACCTTGCCGAATAGTTCCATGGGCAGGTCGCAGTCAATTTTCTTTCCAGGCCCCAGCAACCCTTGTTTGTAAAGCGCTTGAAGATAAGCAAGCATCGGCCGCATCTGAAAATTGTTAATGCCATAGTGCTGCACCAGGTCGCAGGCGAGTTCCTTATCTTTGCGTGTTTCCTGAATGCTGATCGCCCAGATCGTATCTTCACAGCTTGATTCGTTGCTGATGCCGCCGGCCAGTCTCATGCGGCACGCCTTGGGACAGCCGGCGCAGGCCTGGGCGCGCGCCGGTTCGAAGGGGGGTTTTTTGTTGAAAAAATTATCGTCGGCGGGACAGTTGGTGACCGGCGAAAAAACAAATGCGTCGGGCGGTTTCTCCAGTTTTGGGTCATCTACATCGTATTGGTACTGCCGGTACCACAGGCGGGCGTCCATTAAAGCTTTGGGGTCGGCGACGGCAATGTCCCCCGTGCCGAGAACACTGATCGCCTTCAGATTTTTGGCGCCGAAAACCGCGCCGAAACCGCCCTGCCCGGCGCCGTTTCCCGCGTCGTGAATCAGACAGGCGATTCGAGCCAGGCTTTCCCCTGCCGGCCCGATACACAGAACCGCGGGTTTCTGAGTGGTGTAATTATCTCCCATCGACAGCCATTCGCCGAATCTGGCCTGCGGAGTGACGCGCCGCCAGATTTCCTCCTGGGTTTCCATGATGTCCAGGCCCCACAGTGTTTTGGCGCTTTCAATGGCTATTTTGTCGTTGACGATATTGATCCACACCGGTTCATCCGCTGCCCCTTCGATAACGATTCCGTCCCATCCGGCGGATTTGAGCTGGCCCGAAAAACGCCCCCCGAAATTGCTGCGCGTGAACCATTCGATCGGATATGGCTGCGGCCCGAGGCCTTGCACTTCGCATCTTCCCGCAGCAGAGGGCACGAGGACTCCCGAAAAGGGCCCGGTCATGATCGTGACGACATTTCTTGGATCGAAAGCGCCGAAGGGCAATTGATTGCCCGCGAGATCCCAGAAGATTGCCGAACCTATTCCATGCCCGCCTCCGAATTCCTCATACTGGGCGGTATCGATGGTGCTGATGGATTTTTTGGTCAGGTTTATGCGCGCTATTTTGCCGGCATATCCGCCTTTCATCTCTGCCTCCTATTGGAACTGCCTCCATAAATGAAAATCGGGGATGATTCAGCCCGCTTGATCCTTCCATGCGTTCGAGTGCCGCGCCGACGCAGGAGGAACTCTTCTCAGTGAGCATTGTTACGAACCTTGCGCGCTTGTCAAATGGAATTTGCGGATAGGCCGATTCCTGACGGATCCAAGTTAATCCGCATTTCCCATAAGATTTCTCCCGCGATGGCATTACAATGTGCATATATATGGTACGGTTGTAGTCCGGCAATAAGCTTTGGCCCTTTGGGAACAGACGATCTGCACTTATGGAGGAGATCCGCAAGATGGAAGAACAATACAAACCATGGCTATGGAAAGTGCCGGAGAACGGCTTAATCGGAAAGCGCCGCGTGCGCCGCGTCGATGGTTATGAAAAAGCCAGCGGAACCGCAGTTTACGTGAGGGACATTTATCGTCCGGGGATGCTTTATGGAAAGCTTTATTTATCCCCTTATGGGCACGCGAAGATCAACAAGATGGACACTCGAAAGGCGGAGGCCTTGCCGGGCGTCCGGGCCATATTGCGTTATGACGACCCGGAAGAAATCCGGGTCAGGCCGTTCACGGGCACTGAGTTTGGAACTCATGACATGCTTCCGGGCATTGCGCACTATTTTGGGCAGCCGGTGGGAGCTCTGGTTGTGGCCGACAGCGAAGCAATATGCGACCGCGCGCTGAGATTGATAGAGATCGAGTGGGAAGAATTGCCCGTCATTCTGGATTGGGACGAAGCACTGAAGCCCGGCGCCCCCCTGCTTCGGCCGGATTTAAACGCGAAAAACAATCTCAATACCGAAACCGTCATCAGGTACGGCGACGCCGAGCAGGGATTGAAGGAATCAACCAGAACGATTTCATTCAAAATGCGGGACGAAGAGGACAACACGACCGTGGTGGAGGCAAACGCCTGCGTGGCGGAATGGAAAGGGGAATACCTGGAGGTTTGGTATCACGGCCAGTCGCCCAACAAAGTTCTGCAGACGCTTTCGGCCGCGGGTTATGCGCCTCAGGACAAGATTACCATCAATACGGCCTACATGGGCGCGCAATTCGGAGGGCTGAATTGGTCCAAGTCTATCGGCAATGTTTCCGGATTCACAAGCTATGCGGTGGCGGCAGCCAAGAGGACCGGCAGGCCTGTCAAAGTGCTTTGGGACGAGAGCCATTTTCAGGGGGGCGAGGAAACCAACGGCTCCTACGAATTCACCGTTGGTTTTGAACCCGACGGCAGAGTCAAAGCGATCAAAGCCGAGCTGGTGTGGGCCAGCCAGATGATGCATGCGACCTTGGGAAAGTTGCGCGAAGGCACCGCGGTGCCTCATCTGTATAGCCGCGAAATTGTCCCGCACCTGAGCAGAGGCTTCAACCCTTGCGCCAAGGATGGCGGGCCGGCGTGTGCGCCGCCGAATTTGGTTTTTAACCAGGTGGCCGCGGCGCTGGAAATGGATCCGACGAAAATCGCCCTGGTCAATGATGGCTGCGGAGGTCAACCGATGGCGGAGTTGACAAAAATCAAAGCCGAACAGGGCTTCAATCCGCAGTTCGACAGCCTCAAAGAATGCGTCGAGGCGGGAAAGAAGGCGATCGACTGGGACCGCAAATGGCATCCCCCGGGAAGCAGGATTCTGCCCAATGGAAATTATCACGGCATCGGTTTTATCTGGACGATCGCCTGGCGTCATCAGCCGGGTCCGAGCGCGGTCGGCGTGATGATGCGCGCGGATGGGACAGCCAATATACTGGCCCGGACCTGCGATATCGGCGTCAGCAGTCCGACTGCATGTATTCAGATCGTCGCCGCCGAACTTGGATTGAGGTATGAGGACGTCACCTGGAGGCACGACAAGGACGTTAAGTTATCCGTCACCGAGATCAGCGGTTCCATGGGATCGGTCAGGACTTTTCCCGCCATGATCCGGGCCGCAAGGAATCTGAAGAAAATCATCCTCGAATGCGCGGTGAGACCGTCGCCCGGCGGCATGATGAGGAAGCCCGAGCCCGCGGCCTTTCCGGACGCTAAGCCCGAGGATTTGCAGATCGAAGAGGGGATGATCTTTGAAATTGCGAATCCGTTGAAAAAGGTGAAAGTGTCCGAGGTAGTAAGGCGTTATTACGACAGCATCAACTCGCCCTTTTTCGCCTGGGACTTCCCGCCCTATATCGGTTCGGGAATTCGCATACGCGTGTTCGCCAGACAATGCTACTTCACGGAAGTGGAGGTAGACCCGGAGACGGGACTGGTGGAAGTAACCAAGCATGTGGTGGTAAACGATATCGGCAAGGCCATCAATCCGGATGCCCTCAACGGCCAACAATACGGCGGCTCTTATATGGGCATCGGCAGATCCAATATGGAGGCGATCTACTACGATCCCAGGACGGGCGTAAAGCTCAACGATAATCATGTAGGCTATGAAATTCCGACCATGAACGATGTCGGGCCGATTGATTGTCATATTCTGGAGTCCGGCTTCGGATATGGGCCCTATGGAATTTATGGGATTGGAGAGAGCGCCGCAGCCTGCACCACCACCGTTACGGCGCCCGCAATTTACAATGCCATCGGCAAGTGGGTCACGGATTTTCCCACCACGCCGGACAAAATCCTCAAAGCGCTGGGTAAAATATAAACCCGGATTGCTAGTTAGTTTCTGTCGCAAAACTGGTTTTTTGACCAAGCCCCGCAAGGGGCGATCGGA
>JBBISO010000166.1:0-6837 GCA_037441325.1 Acidobacteriota bacterium
CGCCCGTACGGATCTGTGCGGGGGGCCGCCCGCAAGGGCGGTTCCTACCGCGACCGATTTTCATCAAAAAAAGTTCGGATTTTGTCCAAAAGGTACCGCCACTGATGGTATCGGGATCGGACCACGATAAGGCAATGATACGATTAATCTTAACTTTATTTTTCAGGATCAGACTGGGCCTTGGGCGCAATTTCAGGCGCGATACTCTGCGCGCAATCCTATGGCTCCTTGTTGCAGAATTGCGTCAATTTCTTAAAATCAATAAATGGCGCCCAATTATTAATCCAAGCGCGATTTGAATATGCAAAATTGCACCTTACCGTATTTATTTCAATAATTTATCGTTGTCCGTCTCCCTACCACTCCAATGGTGAGAGGGTGAGAAAGCCTGAAGCGATGGCTTTCCCGATGTTTGCAATCAGATCGCGCCGGCCGTTCACGGCATAAACATACGGAGTCATCGCCCATATTTGGACTGCAATCCGCTTCGGCTTTGTTTTGCCGCAACCGCGCCGCCGGAATTCTTCCATCAGCATCGGCAAAACCTTATCTGAAAGGCGCAGCGCCGTGTCGACCACAAAGAGCGACAAGTCCGGCCGCAACAGGTTGACCCGATCACAAAATCCGGCTATCTCGCTGGCAGTCAGGTTTCTGGGGGGCGAAGATTTCAGCTCAATATAGACAAGTTTCCCTTCCGCCGCAGCAACAATATCGAGATCGCCGCCCACGCCCCCGACATGCAGCTTGACCCCCGTTGCCACATCGAATCCGAATCTCCGCTTGAGTTCGCGCGCCACGTACCACTCAAGGGTCCCGCCGAAGTTCCGGGCGCTCCATTTGAGCATGTAGCGTCTCGGCGACATCTTTGCCGCGAGCCCGAGGCCGACCAGGGCGTCCGCGTAAACGCGGGCCTGATCGCGCGTGAGATAGCGCGTGGTTTCCTCGGGCCGAAAGCCCTTCGATTTTTGGATCGCGCCGCGCAGAAACAAACGGAATGCGTAGTGAGCAAGCCAGCCGGCGAGCCTGTCCGCCAGATTTTCGTCAAATTCTTTCGGAAACGGCACATCTATTGGAGTTTTTTCGGGCTGCAGGCCGCGGCGGACGAGCATAGCTATGGCTTCCCCATCGCAGTCTGGAAGCACCGACGCCTGTGGCGGCCCGGCTGAGGCCGCATGTAGTTCCAATTCGCGAGCGGTGAGCTTTTTTTTCATTTCGTCCTGCGACCCTTTTATTATACTCGTGAAGCCCCGACGCCCTCGAAAAGTCTTGGAAGTAAATTCAAAGACTCCCGATTTTCCGCTTCCAAGAAATGCTATCATTCACGAGAGGTCGCCATTCCCTAAGAGGGGACAGCTTGTTTGGTGTCGCTTTATACACCCAATGGGAGTGAACTGGACTTATGAATCGACTGAGTATGCGCGGGCTGCGCCTGATTCTAATTCCGGTAACGCTTTATGCTGTCCTATCCCCGGGAGCTGAAAACAGGAAAGCCGCTGAAATAGAGCGCGAAATCGAAGATAATTTGATTGCGCCCTGTTGCTGGTTGCAACCGGTATCACAGCATTATTCGGAGGCAGCCGAGCAGATCAGGAAGGAAGTCCGCGCAATGGTGGCTGCCGGGAAGAGCCGCGACGAGATCCTCGATTATTTCGTCTCGCGATACGGCGAAAGGATCCTGGCGGCGCCGCGCCCGCGAGGATTTAACGCTATGGCTTACGTTCTCCCGTGGACGGCACTGATCTTGGGCGCCTGGCTGCTGATAATCGTTATAAAAAGGCTGCGAGCACCGGCCGCGGCCGCCGGCCCCGCGCCCGCGCCGGATGAACGCTATACTTCAATCATAGAAAAGGAAATGAAGGCTTTGGACGAATAATTCTTACCGGGAGAAAGCGCTCCGAGGGCGGCCCTGAAAGCTACGATTGCCGCCTGAAGATTGGAGCATTGAGCCCCCGGTTTTTGCCGACTCACACGGACCCGCCGTGACGGCTATAACCAATGCCTTTTCCCTGCGCTCGGCGCTGGACCCCAGCGTTGGGAAAAGTGAAATCGCATCTACATTTACTCCTATGGAAAATATTCCTCCGCAGACCTTTAATCAGCAGTTCGAAGAAATCGTCCGGCGTTTCCCCGACCGTACCGCTTTCCGGATGAGAACGCCACAAGGTTATACCACGGTTTCATACCGGGAAGCTTATCGCCAGGCAAGATGCGTGGCACTCGGTCTGCGGGCACTGGGCCGGATAAGCGGAAGCCGGGTGGCGATTCTGTCCGAAAACCGGCCGGAATGGGTTGTCGCCTATCTGGGCATTTATCTCGCGGGGATGGTTGCCGTTCCGCTGGACACACAGATCTCTCCCCCGGAATGGCGGCGGCTGATTGATGATGCCGAGGCGCAAACCGTATTCGTCAGCGGGCTTCTGGCGCCGAATCTACGGGAAGCTATCAAGGATTTGCAGCCCGCTCTGCGGGTGGTTAGTTTCGATGACGTCCCCGGCGATGGCGATGCGCGCTCCGGGCTTCCCTGGTTTATAGAGTGGGCGGAAAATCTTGCCGCCCCGCCGGCCCTGCCGCAGTGCCAGCCGTCGGATATCGTTACCATTATCTACACATCCGGAACCACTGGCACGCCCAAGGGAGTGATGCTCACCCAATCCAATATCGTTAAGGAGCTGCAGTGCATTTTCGGAGCCATTTACGCGGATGAAAATGATGTTTTGCTTTGCCTGCTGCCATTGCAGCACGTATTAGCATCGGTGATCAACGTGCTGGTCCCTCTTTACCTCGGCGCTCAGGTCGTGTTCGCCGACACGCTGAAACGGGCGGAAATCCTGAAAGCTCTGGAAGAGGCGGGAATCACGATCCTGGCGACGGTGCCCCAGTTTTTTTATCTGTTCCATGGCCGGATTCAAGAGGAGCTTTCAAAAAAATCCGCGCTGGTGCGAAAACTCTTCCGGGCGATGCTGCGGCTTAATCGATTCTGCATGGCGATCTTGGGAATCAACCTCGGCAGGAAGCTTTTCTCCAAGATATATCGCAGTTTCGGCTCCAAGCTTCGTCTGTTTGTCAGCGGCGGTTCCGCTTTTGATCCTCGCGTAGCTCAGGATTTCCATGACATGGGATTCACAATCCTTCAAGGCTACGGGCTGACTGAAACGACGGGAGCCTGTACCGTCACGCGCGTAAAGAATAATGTCATCGGATCAGTCGGCCCGCCGCTCCCGGGCGCCGAGGTGAAAATACTCTCGCCGGACGAAACGGGAACGGGAGAAATCTTAATCCGCGGTCCAATGGTCATGAGCGGGTACTATAAAAATCCGGCAGCAACCGAGGAAGCGATCCGGGACGGCTGGTTTTGTTCCGGGGATCTCGGCCGCCTGGATGCGCGAGGCAACCTTTTTGTTACGGGCAGGAAGAAAGAAGTCGTTGTTTTGCCAAACGGCAAAAATATTTACCCGGACGAACTGGAAGCGCATTATTTGCAGAGTCCATACATCCGGGAAATCGCCGTGCTGGGAGTCTTCAGCCAGCAGGAGAGAGGGGAGCGGCTTCATGCGGTGGTGGTGCCGGATTTCGATTACCTGAAATCCAAAAAGATCGCCAATGCGCGTGAGGCTCTCCGCGACCAGATCGCAGCCCTGTCCAACCGGTTGCCCAAATATAAACGCCCTATGAGCTACCAGATCCAAAGCGAGCCGCTCCCGCGCACGACCACGCGCAAAATCAAGAGGCTGGAACTGAAGAAGCTGGTCGAAAGCGGGCAGTTGAAGTCCCCCGAAAACGCGGCTCCGGCGCAAGCATTGCGCCCCGAAGATCAAGCTTTAATGGAATCCGGCGTGGGACAGGAGATCCTGCGTTGCCTGCGCGGGAGTTACCGCCGGGACACGTCCATTGAACCTGACATGAATCTGGAGTTGGACCTGGGCTTTGACTCCATGGAAAGAGTCGAGTTCTTTGCCAGTCTCGAGCAGGCGTTGAACCTTAAGCTCCCCGAGGATTTCGGCGCCGACATATTAACGGTTCGCGACCTGATACTCCAATTGGAGGAGCAGGCGGGCGCGGTCACGGGGTCCAGCGCGGCATTGCGCCAGAGCTGGAATACAATCCTTTCGGAAGAATCGGCGGCGGAAGGGCCGGCGCCGTTCCGCATCTCCGGCACGGCGCTCACAGTTTTCAAATACGCGTGCATCCGGCTGATTCACCGCCTTCTTTTCCGGCCCTTGCTGCGAATCGAAATCCGCGGACTGGAGCACCTGCCCGCAAGCGGGCCTTATCTGATCTGCCCCAATCATCAAAGCTATATCGATCCCTTTGTTCTTGTGGCGGCTTTACCCTATCGTATTTTTCGCAGGGTGTTTTTTGTCGGCTACAGCGTGTTTTTTAACAGCATACTCATGAAAACTGCCGCCCGGCTGACCAATATCGTCCCCATTGATCCGGACGCGCACCTGCTGCGCGCCATGAAGGCGGGCGCCTATGGACTCCGGCGAGGGCTTATCCTATGCATTTTCCCGGAAGGGGGAAGGTCCTTCGACGGCGAATTGCAGGCATTTAAAAAGGGCGCGGCCATTCTATCCACAGAATTGTCCGTCCCGATGGTGCCGGCCGCCATTCAGGGAACATATCAGGTGTGGGCGCGGGGCAGCGTACGGATCCGCCTGCACAAAGTGAAGATTCAATTCGGCAAACCGCTTTACCCCTCGCAAACCGGCGCGGTTGATCCGTATCAGGCCGAGACCGATGCTCTGCGCGCCGCGATCGCCGATTTGATTCGAGGATAGCCCGCATTTCTCACCAGGTTTCATATCCAGGCGGCGTATGAGCCGCACAGCATGTATAAAGGACAATTCAGCAGGGCCATCGGCGCAGCCACTGCCTCAAACCACCGTTTGAGCGGTTCCCAGCCCAAACGGGTTCGCGCTTGCGAAATCCCGGATTTCGCCGCAACTTTAACGGGTGATGCCGGATCGCGGAGCCATTGGATTCCACCGTTCTCGGCACAAGTTGGGTGGCGTTCCGGCGGCGAAATGTGCAACGCCTACTACATGCTCACTAATGCGCGACGATTCGCCCAAGGACGCGCCTGCTCAAGTTGTGAAGCCAGTCTATAGAGCGTTGCCTCATCGCCGTATCTTCCTATGAAATGTGTCCCGACGGGCAAGCCTTCAGCATTCCAATAGAGCGGCACGGACATCGCTGGTTGTCCTGTTGCGTTGCAAATTGGTGTAAAGGGGACGAACTCAGTGGCAACTTGCATTCCCGCCATGGCGTCCTCAGGCGTTGAAACAAAGGAACCGAGCCTAAGCGGCGGCGATCCGAGTGTGGGCGTAAGCAGCAGGTCATAATTTTTCATGAACTCTGCGATTTGTCGGGCAAGCATTTGAAAATATTGAACTGACAGCAAATATTCCGAAGCTGTAACTTTTTTGCCCACCTCATTAAGAGCAACTGTGCCCGGTTCGAGTTCTCCTTCGGCAGGCATATGACCGATTTCATAACCCATATTTTGAATCGTCCACGTTACACCGGCTGCCCAAATTGCCATAAAACTCTTCCACATCATTTCGCCGTTAATCATAGGGGCAGTATTGACAACCTCATGCCCTAAATCCATAAGCAATTTGGCAGCGTCTTCGACTGCGGCAACACAATCTTCGTGCACAGGTGTGCCCAGCGGTGCATCAGTGAAAAAAGCAATTCTAAGTTTCCCTGTGTCCATACCGACTTCCTTAATAAACGGGCGGACAGGTTCGGGCACACAATATGGATCGCCCAAAGTATAGCCCGAGGTCGCATCTAGAATGGCGGCGCTGTCGCGTACGGTGCGCGTAACCACGTGTTCGACAACCATACCGCTAAAAATATCGCCAAAATTTGGCCCCAGAGGATTACGAGCGCGCGTTGGTTTGAGTCCGAATATGCCGCAACATGAAGCAGGGATACGAATTGAGCCTCCCCCGTCGTTGGCGTGCGCCATGGGCACTATTCCCGCCGCAACGGCAGCTGCTGAACCGCCTGATGAACCTCCCGTTGTGTGCTCAGTGTTCCATGGATTTCGCGCGGCTCCAAACAACTCGGGTTCAGTTGTCGGAAGGATGCCGAATTCAGGCGTGTTAGTTTTGCCGACGACAATCAATCCCGCAAGTTTGTAGCGGGCAACCAGTTCGCTATCTTGATTCGGCTTGTAATCCTTCAGATATTTCGATCCTGATGACATCGGTACTCCGGCATAAGCTGCCAGCAGATCTTTGAGCAAAAACGGCACCCCAGCGAAGGGCGCCGCTCTCAGCTCAGTCTTTGCAGCGGCTCGCGCCTCATCGTACATCTTAGTAGTTATGGCGTTAATCCGCGGATTGATTTTTTCAATCCGGTCAATTACCGCTTCGACCAGTTCCAAAGGTTTAACTTCTTTCTTCCGGACAAGTTCGGCCTGAGCTGTTGCATCAAGATTTGATAATTCATCTGCAATAGACATCATTGATAGTTCCTATAGATTTGTGAAATCGCTATGATTATATTCCAATAAACCGTTAACTGGGTTTAAGAACTGAAGGAACGCGTGCCAGTTCTTTCAGGCTAGAAATTTGCGAATCAGCAATCTCCGACAGAGTTCGAATCTGCCGCGCCGTGGCTAACTTGGGTTAGGCTTTTACTCTTCGTCAAAGATATCACATCCCGAATTATCTGATGACGAGTAGGATCAATGCGGTGACGAAGATGTTGAGTACGGAAAGGGGAAGCAAGAATTTCCAACCTAGCCCCATGAGCTGATCGTATCGGAAACGCGGCAGCGTCCACCGGATTAGGAGCAGAAACCAGCAAAAGAATACGACTTTGAAC
>JBBISO010000167.1:0-6791 GCA_037441325.1 Acidobacteriota bacterium
TCGAGCCTTTGCAGCCCCCGATGACGTTTGAGCAGACGACAAAATAACGATCCGTATCAAAAGCCTTGCCCGGACCGATCATCAAATCCCACCACCCGGGACTGTTTTCTCCTTTATGAAATCCGGCGGCATGGGCGTCGCCGGACAAGGCGTGAAGGATGAGGATGACGTTTGATCTATCCGGGTCGAGAACGCCGTAGGTTTCGTAGGCCATGGTTACCGGTCCCAGAGACTTGCCGCATTCCAGGCGCAGTTCATGGGGGGGATGAGCGAACGTGTAGTACCGGGTCTCAACCGTCCCGACACTTCCCGTTTCCGCCTTATGACTTTCCGTCCTCAATCCAAGCATCCCCAATCCCCTGTAACGGATCCGAACCTTTCTTACCGGCGCCGGAAGAGAGCCGCCAAGGAGGCCGCAATCCAACGCCGCAGCGCCGGCATCAGGACGGCTCTATTGCCTGGTTTTGTTTCGCTCCCGCATCTATCTGTCTCTATCCGGCGGCGCTCCGCAAAGCCTGATCAATATCTTCGATAATATCTTGCACGTCCTCAATGCCGACGGAAAGACGAATATAGTCTTCCGTTACCCCGGTTGCCTGCTGCTCCTCGCGCGTTAATTGCTGGTGCGTTGTCGAGGCCGGGTGAATCACCAGGCTCTTGGCATCGCCGATGTTAGCCAGGTGCGAGAGCAGTTTTACGGAATCGATGAACTTTTTACCTGCCTCCATCCCCCCTTTGATGCCGAATCCCAGAATGGCCCCGTAATGTCCTTTGAGATACCGCGCCGCCGTCCGGTGGGAAGGATGGTTTTCGAGTCCGGGATAGTTCACCCAATTGGCCAGCGGATGCGCTTGCAGGAATTTCGCCGCCTTGAGTGCATTCTCCGAGTGTTTTTTCTGGCGCAGGGTGAGGGTCTCCAGACCCTGTAGAAAAAGAAAGGCGTTGAACGGACTCAGCGCCGCCCCTAGATCCCTCAGGAGATGGACCCGGACTTTTACGATGAAGGCTATGTTGCCGAGTGCGGGGAAATTCCCGAAAGCGTCCCAGAACCGGATCCCGTGATAACTTGCGTCCGGCTCGGTGAATTCGGGGAAATTGCCGTTGCCCCAGTCGAATTTTCCCGAATCGACAATGATGCCGCCGATGGAAGTCCCGTGGCCGCCGATAAATTTCGTGGCCGAAGTAGCGATAATGTCGGCGCCGTAATCGATAGGACTTACCAGCCCCACTCCGACCGTGTTATCCACAATAAACGGGATCCCCGCCTGGTGGGCGATGTCCGCAAGGGCCTCAAAATCCGGCACGTCAAGCTTGGGATTCCCGATTGTCTCGGCAAAAATTGCCCGGGTTTTGTCGCTAATGGCCCTTTTGAATTCTCCGGGCCGGGTGGAATCAACGAATTTTACCGATCTGCCGAGCTTGGGAAGCGTGTAGTGAAAAAGCTGATAGGTCCCACCATAGAGATTGTCGGCGGCGACAATCTCCGAACCGACCTCAGTAACCGCCAGGATCGAATAACTAATAGCAGCCTGTCCGGAAGAAACCGCCAGCGCTGCCGTTCCGCCCTCGATGGCGGCCATCCTTCGTTCGAATACATCTGTGGTGGGATTCATGATGCGGGTATAGATGTTACCCGGTTCATGAAGGGCGAATAGCCGGGCGGCATGGGCCGTGTTCTTGAATATATACGAGGTCGTTTGATAGATCGGGACTGCCCTGGCCCCGGTTGCCGGATCTGCGGATTCCTGACCTGCATGAACAACGATGGTATCCAGTCTTGAAGACATAATCTGCTCCTTGCTTTGCCGGTAAGGCAAAATTGCCGTTGCTGCACTTTGATTGGTGCCGGTTTAGACGCCGAAGCTCCCGGCACCCTCCGGGATGGCGCGTATTACAGTCCTGAGCACACCTCAGCCAACAACCACAGCAAATGCTTGACCCGGTCCTCAGCTTGGTCTTTTCTGCTTATTTCCAGGAAACCTGTTTTGATTCAATACTATCTGCGATTTCCAAAAGCAAACATCCCCGTTTTCGAAATCGCCTCTTAAGGCCCTCAGATGTAGTACATCAATCGCTCAGAGCCGTTCTTCTTCTTCTGTAAGTCCACCAGATCCTGCAAAGTTGTTGATTCAAGCACTGAGGCCATAGCTTCTTTAATTCGGTCCCAGACTTCCCGGGTGACGCATAAATCGGCGCGGGAACAAAATTGAGGATTTTCGACGCATTCCACTGGCGCCAGGGAGCCTTCGAGCGTTTGAAAAATTTCCTTCAGGGTAACCTGATCAGCAGACCGATCCAGCCATATTCCTCCCTTTGGCCCCCTTAGGCTCCGAATCAGCCCCGCGGCGACTAGCGGCGCTATGATCTGTTCCAGATAGGCCAGCGATATCTGCTGCCTTTCAGCTATGTCCTTTAAGGATATCGGAACCCGGTCTCTGTGCAGGGCCAGATCCAACATCGCTCGCATGCCGTAGCGCGCCTTGGTTGATAATTTCATTTTCTTTATGCTCGGTTTTTACTAAACTTTGCTAAACTTATTGTCGACTATTATAATAAACATTGTAAACATATGACAGACAATTCAGAATGTCAATACGCAAATGGATGCAGCTTTTAATCCGCATTTCTCACAAGGTTTTTACTGGGGCGGCACATCCGGGCATGACTGCTGCATTTCGCTGCCCGTGAGGACAGCTCTCCATAGCCGTCCTGGGCAGATCCGGGGACCCGCCCCACATATCGCGCGCCTTGTATCCGCACCCGTCTGCGACGCCTCGCTACGAAACCTTGTGAGAAATGCGGGTTAAAAAGCATTTGCTATCAGTGTTCGCTAATGATTTTTTCCGATTTGGAAAATGGGAGTGAATCTTATGACGCGTCTGGCAACAAGGTTCCTGGCGGTAACAATAGCCGCATCCGTACTGGCCAGCACTGCCTTCGTCTGGGCTCAAGATTCCGCCTTCGTTGATTTGCCGGCAGCGGGAAAGAAGTGCTGGATTGGGGATACATACACTTCACGTGGGAATTTGACCGAAACCCCAAGATGGGAACTTCGATTCTCATCATCAAGCTCTATGACCGCAAAGGGAATCGCGCCAATGAATTGCAGATAACGGGGCGATCCGACATGCCGGCGATGAGAGGTGCTCATGATTCGGGAGACGTTGCCTTCAAGCTGAATAAGGCCGGAAATTATCTGCTCCCCGTCGATATCGTAATGCCTGGAAAATGGGAAGTGCGGCTGACATTTTCAAGAGCAGGCAGGGTGGTTTTTCGCGGTCGCATTACCTTTAAGGTTTAATCTGTGCGCGCAGGCGCACGGGCGCGTCCGGGAATGGATCCGCTATCGTTCCTTAAGCAAACATTCCTGGTAGCGTTGGAGATCATTGCGTTATGCGGAAAACTGCCGTTTTGGCCATTCTCACGCTCGGCATGTTCGCCTCTGAACTGGTTGCCCAGAGCTCGCTTTTCTACTTCGAGGCCCAGGCAGTCGGAGCGTATTCCGCCTCGGAGCGGGAATTTCAGCCTTTTTCTCTGATGCCGGAAGACCCAATGCAGAAGCCCGGTATCGGTTTCGATCTCATCCACAGAGTTACCGGGAAAAATCGCGATCTCGGAACTTTGGCGGTCCAAGCGCGGCTGGCTTATGATGAGCGCAAGCAAAGCGGGATCGAACCTCAGCTTTATAATGCCTTTTTCCGCTACAAGGCGCCGTTTGCTGATATCTGGGCGGGCCACGCTCGCCCCGCGCTTGGAATCTCCGCCGCCCTTGACAGCCATGCGCTGCTATTGCCCGCGCCGCCGATGCTGGGCTTCGGCTTCGACCGGGATTGGGGAGTCGGCCTGCAACGGGATTTAACCTGGGGAAACGCGGCTGTCTCGCTGACCACGGGCAGCGGCATGCCTTTGCGCTTTCAAGGTAACTTTCTTGCCGCAGCCAGGTTCTCCAAAGGTGTCGCCAGCCGAGACAATTACAGCATCGGACTATCATTGGCTCGCGGAAAGATCCTCGAGACTATGGGTCATGCCGTGGTCAAGCCTAAGCTTGCGTCTCAGACTTCTGCCGGCATCGATGCGACCCATTTCTGGAGGAATTTGGAAAACCGGGCCGAATTCCTCTTTGGCCATTGCGACCGACAAGCCGCATTCCTTTTGTTCTGGCGTTCAAGCTTGAACATTCTTAATGAGAGCCGCCTCAAGATTGAAATTCAGCCGGCATTCTGGAAAAGGCAGGGCGAACGGGAATACTCCCTGGCATCCGGCCTGAGCTACCTTATCAATGCGGACCTGACTGCCAGAGCAATGGTCTTGCGCAACAGCAATCGGATGGACACCAGGTTCGTGTTCCAGCTTTATTACTACAAGGGGTTGTGAGGATCACATGGGGACGGGTTGCAAAATCCTATGGACGTCAAAAATCAGTAGAAGAATTTGCGCGGCCGGAATCAGCGCCGTCCTGATATTGGCATTGGTACTATTTGCTCCCGTCAAGGTCAGGGCTGCTGTCGGCTGCGATCTCAATGATCCCGACCGGGACGTAAAGCGGCTCTTCCCGCAATCGACCGGCTACAAGACTCTTTATGTGTCCATTGCCAAAAAGGGAGGCAGTGCGCTTCTGCGCCGGATAGAGGCCCGCTTGGGCGACACGTTCAAGGGGTTGTTCGAGACTGCCGATGTCCCTTACACCATGTATCGGATTTACAAAGGATCCGACCTCATCGGTTACATTCACGGCGTTAACCAGAAAGGCCGTTACGGCGGCCTTCAAGTTTTTCTCGCCCTGGATTCCGAAGGAATCATCCGGGGTTTCTATTACCAGAAGCTGACCTCGCGGGCGGCAAAAGCCTATCGGGCGCAGGATTTCGGTGTGCAGTTTGCGGGACTCAGCCTGGCGGACTTTTACGGCTACGACGTGGTTACAGGCATTGAGGAACCTTCGGGCAGGGTCTCCCGAATCCGGAATCCGAGCCTTGAGTCTGAGGATGATTTCCGGGCGACGCTGCGCGCGGTTAAGAAGAATCTTATTTTGGTTGACGAGTTTCTATTGGGGAACCGCTACCTGAAATACTTCCAAGGACGGACAGAATGAAAAGGATCGGGCTTCTCCGGATCGCATATAAAAACCTCCTCCGCAAGCGAACGCGGAGTCTTCTGACCGTGTTCGGCATCGCCCTGGCCGCGTGGGTACTCGTCAGCCTGTTCGGTTTCAATCAGGGCTATGAGGAATCCCTGAATACCTGAATAGGGACATCGACAACCTGGGTTTTCAGATGCTCGTTGTGGCCAAAGGCTGCCCCTATGAAGCGGCAACGCTCATGCTTAAGGGCGGAACCGGGCTCAAATACATGGATGCGGAGATTGCGGCGACCATTTCCGCCAACGCGGAGGTTGAAGGCGTAACGCCAATGCTCATGCAGGCCGCCTTTGATCCCAATAAGGGAGAAGCCGGAGGGATTACCGCCTTTCTGGGTGTCGACCCTATGACTTTTCCCGATCTCAAGAGCGCATTATCTTTCAAAGCCGGAAATTGGTTCACGGATCCGGAAGCTCATGAGGCCGTTTTCGGTTACGAAGTGGCCGAACTCGAACAGCGCGAGGTGGGCGATCTGTACCTTATCCCGGAAAAAGAGGTCGAGGTCCGGGTGGTCGGAATCTTACAGCGGACGGGCACTCAGGACGATGGGACGATTTTTCTTCCGATTCGGACGGTTCAAAAGGTCTTCGGCGTAAACGACAAACTGACGGCTGTCGGCATCAAAGTCCGCACGGATGTGGACCTGACCGCATTCGAAGAAAAGATGTATAGGCTTCCTGATATCCAGGTTGTAAGCCTCAACCAGGTTAAAATCACCATCATGACACTGGTTTCATCGGCCCGCGTCATTGTCTTTTCCATCGCCTTGATCGCCGTCCTCATAGCCGTGATGGGAGTGGTCAACACCGTCCTCATGTCGGTCATGGAGAGGCGGCAAGAAATCGGCATCCTGAAATCCATGGGCGCCACGGCGTCCGACATCTTCAAGCTTTTCTGGCTTGAAACAGCCATCCTCTGCGGCGGCGGCGGCCTTATCGGGACGGCTTTGGCGCTTGTTACCTCCCGGGTGACGGACGTGCTGGTGCGGAACCTGCTGCCTTATTCTCCGACGGGAGGTCTCATCGCGATAAATATCAGGCTGGTTCTGGCAACCCTAGTTACAATTACGGCTGTGGGGCTGGCCAGCGGCATTTACCCATCCTGGAGAGCGGCCCGGATGCGCCCTCTGGATGCCATCCGAAGCGGGGTGGAATGATGGCTCTCTCTGCCCGGCCGGCTTTCGGGAGGCGAGATGCAGCGGGTGGCTATTGCGCGGGCTCTGGTCAATAGCCCTTCGGTATTGCTTGCCGACGAGCCGACGGGAAATCTGGATACGGCCCGAAGCGAGGAAATCGGCGATATTCTCAGAAGTCTGAATGAAAGCGAAGGCCTGACGATTATCCTCGTGACGCATAATCCCAGGCTGGCCGGCCTCGCCCATCGCACGCTCGAGCTTCGCGACGGAAAGATCTGTTCGGGCTAACTGCCTTCTTTCCGAGGGTGGCGGTTGTTTGCTTTCCTCCTGCCAATGAGTGGCGCAAATCACAGGCCAGAGTAGGCCGCCAAAAAACGCGGCCAACCCTGAGCCATGTTATTGGACTCCATTGGTGTCATCTTTATGCGCAACTATTTATGATGTTCTGTATAATTAGTTTCTGTCGGGAAACCATTCAAATTGGCGGCCAGTCCAACCCCGAAGGGGTGCCAGAGAATAGCC